>CANJZW010000023.1 GCA_947479475.1 Chthoniobacteraceae bacterium | reverse complement strand
TGAAACCACTTTCTGAAAAAGACCCGCAAGGGGGTAGGTCGGCACTACAAGCACTTTTGAAAAAACGATGCCTGCAAATGAGGAGCTTGCAACAAAAAGACTCCCGAAAATAGCCGTTTTTAGACGCGAGTCCGCGAAGTAGGGTTAAGGTCACAACGAAATGAACGAACCCCTTAAAAAAGACGCCGAATACAACCAAGATGCTTTGAGCGGCTCAAACATTAAGCCTCCGGCTCCGACGGAGGGAGGTGGATGACTTTTTCTATTTTTGCGTTAGAGTGCAGTTCCTTTGTATTGCCACCCTTGCCCCCATGAACCGTCGTAATTTTTTCCAAACCTCCGCCTCGGCCATATTAGCAGCAGCAACCTCGTCATGCTCGACGTTTACCGTTGGGAAACCGGATGCGTTGATTATCGACACGCACCAACACCTTTGGGACCGGACTCGCCTGAGTCCTCCTTGGTTGGCGTCGGCGCCTGAGGTTTTGCGAAATAACTACGGAAGCCATGAGTATGCCCAGGCAACGCGCGGGCTTAACATCAAGGCAATCTACATGGAAGTGGATGTGGCTCCTCAGGACCATGTACGTGAAGCGGACGAGATTATCGCGGTGTGTCGTGCGCGTAATACCGCGACTATGGCGGCCACTATTGGGGGACGGCCTGCATCTTTGGAATTTGAGAATTACATCAAAAAATACGCTGGAAATGGCATTGTGAAAGGGCTGCGGCAGGTTTTGCACGGCGAGCCAACGCCCGCTGGATTCTGTTTAAAGAAAGAGTTTGTGCGCGGGGTCCAGGCTTTAGGAAAATACGATCTCAACTTTGAACTTACTATGCGTCCAAAAGAGCTCGGAGATGCCGCGAAGTTGATCGGGCTCTGTCCGGAGACTCGGTTTGTTTTAGACCATTGCGGCAACGGCGATCCCAAGGCTTTCAATCCTAGATTGGCACCCGAGCGGGAACGGGCTTGTGGAGCGGATGAATGGAAACGAGGCATTGATGCGATCGCCGCCCTGCCTGGGGTGATGTGCAAAATCAGCGGAATTGTCGCGGCGCTTCCTCCTGGAAGCTGGCAAACGGAGGATCTTGCGCCTGTTGTGAATCACTGTTTGGACGCGTTCGGTCCGGATCGCGTGTTCTTCGGTGGGGATTGGCCCGTTTGTTTATTGGGCAGCCCCCTTCACGGCTGGGTTGATGCTTTAAAGCAGATTGTGTCTTCCCGTTCGGCAGGCGATCAGAGAAAGCTTTGGTCCGAAAATGCGGCGAAGTTTTACCGGTTGAGCTGAAGGCTGCGAAGGTTCAGCTCTCCGGGTAGGATGTGGTGACCTTTTAGGAAACGGGTCCGTTCGGGCTCCTCCTGCACCGCTGAATCGCCAGCGCCAGCAACTCATGCGCGAATGCCAGCGTTTTGTCGGGACGGGGCGCGGACTGCTTGCGCTGCACAACATTCATGTCACCGGGAAGTCTTGGAAGGGCAAAGCGCAGCTGCGATCGGGTTACAGGCGTCCTGCGTGAGGAGGTACGGCGCGGCTTCCTCTGAGCGGGGTGTGTTAGACGAGAAGCTCGCTAACTACGCGGCCGCCTTTGTTGTCGGTGAGGGACATGGGGGTGCCGTTGCGCCGGAAGAGGACCTTTTCGTGGTCGAGCCCGAAGAGGTGCAGGAGCGTGGCGTGATAGTCGTGGTGGGAGACGATGTCCTTGACGGCCTTGTGGCCAAACTCGTCGGTCTCTCCATAAGTGGTGCCCGCCTTGAAGCCGCCGCCTGCCATCCACATTGAAAAGCCGTAGGTGTTGTGGTCGCGTCCGGCGACGTCCTTGCTGCCTGGGTATTCGACGACGGGGAGGCGCCCCATTTCACCGCCCCAATGGACGACGGTGGAGTCCAAGAGCCCGCGCGCCTTAAGGTCGATGACGAGCGCGGCAGAACCTTTGTCCACGTATTTGCAGGCGGCGGGAAGCCCGGCGAGGATGCCTTTATGGTGGTCCCAGGTCTGGTTGCCGGTGAAGAGTTGGACGAAGCGAACGCCTCGTTCCACGAGGCGGCGAGCGATGAGGCAGCGCGTGCCGAATTCGGCGGTGGCGGGGTCATCGATGCCGTACAGTTTTTTAGTGGCCTGGGTTTCGCCGGAGATATCGAGGGCTTCCTTGGCGGCGATTTGGAGTTTCCCGGCGAGTGCGTAGCTGGCGATGCGGGCTTCGAGGTCGCTTTCGCCGGGATGTTTCTGGAGGTGGTCCGCGTTCAGGCCGCCTAGAAAGTCGAGGTAGCGCGCCTGCGCTTCGCCCCGCAGGTGTGGGGCGGGGTCGAGATTTGCCATGCGGGGTTCCTGGGAACGCACGGCCGTGCCCTGGTAGATGGAGGGCAGCCAACCCTGGGTCCAGTTGCTGACGCCGAGCACGGGCAGCCCGCGGGGGTCTGTGAGTGCGACGTAGGCGGGGAGATCGCTGGTTTCCGAACCCAGCGCGTAGGTGAGCCAACTCCCCAGGGTGGGCCGCCCCGCGAGAACGCCGCCCGTTTGCATGGCGTAAATGCCTTGGCCGTGATTACTCACTCCCGTCTGCATTCCCCGGATCAGGGTCACATCGTCTACGATTTGTGCAAAATAGGGCAGTAATTCGCTGACGGCCGTGCCGCTTTGGCCGTGTTGTTTGAACTTCCAAGGGCTCGCCATCAGCGTGGTGCTGGCGTTGGCGGAGTCGTCAAATTTGATGTCGCCGCTGAACTTCTGCCCGTTGCGTTTGTCGAGTTCCGGCTTTGGATCAAACAAATCGATCTGGCTCGGCCCTCCCTGCATGAATAGCGAAATCATCGCCCGGGCCTTCGGGCGCGCTGCGGGAGGCTTGGGGAGGGTGTCGAAATGTTGGGGGATCAGGTCGATCGGTTTTGCGAGAAGCCCGTCCTTTTGGAGGAGCGCCAGTGCGCCGAGGGAGCTCAGGCAAAAACCGCTTTTGGAGAGGAAGTGCCGGCGCGAAAGACATCCATTGGTTTGCATGTTAATCGATGTAGAGAAAGGCGTTGGAGTTTAGGAGCGCCTGGCACAACGTGGCGAGAGCTGCCTGCGCAGGAGAGGGAGGGGCCTTCGCCCCGGCCGCGGGTTTTGGCGGGACCGTGGTGGCAGCAACGGTCGGTTTCGCAACAGCCGGCGCCGCGGTTGTTGCACCCGAGGCCGCGGCGGGAGCGGTCAGGATTGGAGCGGGAGAAACGAGGGCGGCCTGAAGGGTTGTCGTCTGTTGTTTTAAAAACTGCGCCGCCTTTTGGATCTCCTCGGGCGAAGGGTCGCTGCCTAGGGCGAGTTGCCACGCCCGGCGGATCTGGGCCTCGGGTTGCGCTCCACTTTCCCTGAGCACGCGCTCAGCAACCAAGCTCGCCTGGCTCAGGGCAAATTCGCTGTTCATCAGAGTCAAAGATTGAGGGGCCACCGTGGAGGCGGTCCGCAGTTCGCAGTTGGGCTCCATCTTTGGCAGATCGAAGGTTTCCAACATCGCCAGCGGCCGGGTCCGGCGCATTTGCACATAAACGCTGCGCCGGAATTCCTCGCCATTGAGCGGCACGACTTTTCCGGTGGGCCGGCCGGCCGTGTCGGTGGTGTCCACCCCGACGATGACCTGGCCGTCCGTGTCCAGCATCACTGGGACGGGAGAGCCGAACATTTTCGGGTTGAGCTTCCCGCTGACCTGCAGCATCGCGTCGCGTAGGGTTTCCGCGTCCATGCGCCGGATGGGGGCGCGCGCCAGCAGGAGGTTGTCCGGGTCAACGGCGTCCTTTTCGGGGGTGCGGGTGGAGGACTGTTTGTAGACGGCGGAGTTCAGGATGCCGCGGTGCAGTTCCTTGAGGCTCCATTTCTTTGCGACCAGTTCGGTGGCTAGCCAGTCGAGAAGTTCGGGGTGTGAGGGCCGCTCTCCCTGGTGGCCGAAGTCCGCAACGCTGGCGACGATGCCGCGTCCAAAGTGGTGGTGCCATACTCTGTTGACGAGGACCCGGGTGAGAAGCGGATGTTTGCCCGAGGTCAGGTGCCTAGCAAAATCCCCCCTGCGGCCGGTGGAGGGGGCGCCTTCTTTGTTTTGTCCAAAGGGCGCAATTTGGAAGCTGGCCAGGATGGTCAGATCGGCGGCCTCCACGGTTTCCTTCGGGTTTTTGGGGTCGCCCCTGTGGAAAATGGCGGTGGGAGGGGGCGTTTTGACGGCGGCGGCGGTTTCGTTGAAGACCGGCAGGAACTTTTCAACCGTCTTGCGGGTGCGGATCTCCGTTGCTTCGTCGGCGATCTTTTTTAATTCGGCCTCGTGTTTGGTGTTGTAGGTGCGGTCGTAGAGATAGAGGGAGCCCGGGTTGAGCTGGTTGATGGTCGGGTGTTCTTTGAGGAGGCTGAGCTGTTCCGGGGTGCGTTTTTTGACTTCGGTGCGGTAGGCGGTGTTCAGCGGTTCGCGAAGCTCCTCCGGGCGTTTTGCCAGTTCCCAGCTCAGAACGAGTTCAATCAATTCGTCCTCCCGTTTTTTGCGGCGGTCATCGATGACTTTCGCCTCGGTTTCGACGACGGCGTTCTTCGCACGTTCCTCGTCGGTCATCAGGGACAACATCCGGGCCGCTGGCAGCCGCCAGTTGGCGGGATCGATGCCTGGTTCAAAAATGGCGCGCAGTTGGTAGTAGTCTCGCTGCGGGATGGGGTCGTGTTTATGGTCGTGGCACTGCGCGCAGCCCACGCTCATACCGAGCAGCGCGGTGGAAACGACCTTGAGCTCCTCCGCCACGACGGCGTTCCGGGCGGTGACCTGCTCAGCGGCTGGCGCTGCGGCCGTTCCATCCGGGACCATGCGCAAAAAACCGGTGGCGGCCAGAGTCTCGATGGTATCGGGCGCCATGTTTTTAAGGGGGCCTTTGACCAGTTCGTCCCCTGCGAGCTGTTCCTGGATAAAACGGTCTAGGGGTTTGTCCGCATTCATGGCGCGGATGATGTAGTCGCGGTAATGATAGGCCCAGGGCCGGGGTGTGTCGGTTTCGCTGTACCCGTCGCTGTCCGAATAGCCTGCGATGTCCAGCCAATGGCGGCCCCAGCGTTCGCCGTAGTGCGGCGAGGCCAGGAGTCTTTCCACCAGGCGTGCGTACGCGTCGGGCGCGGTGTCCGCCTCGAAGGCGGCGACTTCTTCGGGGGCGGGGGGGAGTCCGGTCAAATCTAGCGTCACTCTTCTGAGGAGCGTCGCCTTTGGGGCTTCCGGATTAAGCGTGAGATTTTTCTGCTCTAGCGTGGCGAGAACGAAGCGGTCGATGGGGGATGCTCCCGGAGGGGCATTTTTTGGACTGGGTGGGGTGGGGCGTTTCAGGGGTTGAAACGCCCAGAATTCCCGGTCCTCTTCGGTAATGTAAACTTTTGGGACGGTCTCTGGCTCGGGCCGGGCGGTGGGGGCGCCCTGTGCAATCCATCGTTCGAGCAATTGAACCTCTTCCGGGGTCAGCTTTTTCCCCTTGGGAGGCATTTCCCCCTCGCGGACGAGGCGCAGCATTTCGCTCTCTTCGGGTTTGCCGGGCACAATGGCGAGGTCGCCGCCGTCCCCGTGAGGGGTCACGAGAAAGCGCCGGAGGCGGACATCCAGGCCCGCCTTGAGTTTTTCACCCTCGCCGTGGCAGTGAACGCAGTGGTGTTTGAGCAGGGGCCGGATGTTTCGCTCAAAGGTGAGTGGGGCGGCCGAGCCCGGGCCCTCGGGAGCTTTTGCCGCTGGAGACGGTTCCGAAACGCAGAACCCGCCGCTCACACTCAGAAGGCAGGTCAGAAAAAACGCGAATCTACCAAAACGCGACGTGGAGGGAAGGTGTTCGCGGGCAGTCTGGCCGGGGTGGAGATGTAACGAGGCCATGGAGGGGGTGGCGTGCAGTCAAAAACGGAGGGTGAACTAGAAGGAAATTAATGGCTAATGAAAAAATGCTAGGGTTCATTTAGGCAACCCCTTGGCGGGTGTTTCATTAGGTTCAAACACGGCTTTAACGTCATATTGCGAGTCTGTGCCAAAGTGGGCTAATTCGGCTGCGGCTAGCCCTGGAGGCGGTTCCGATTCAGGCGGGGAAGGAGGACCTGTCTCAGGAATATCATGGGGAGGGGTGGAGATAGCGGAGGGGCGGAGATAGGGAAGGAATAGGTCATACAAACAAGTGCTTTTTAGGGCGGAGGCCCGGGAGAAAGTTTTACGCGGAGCCTCGGCTCTGGCGGATGCGGTGCGGGTCACACTAGGGCCAAAATCCAAATGTGTGCTCATTGCCAAAAAGTGGGGGAATCCTTTGGTCTGTAACGACGGGGTGACCATTGCCAAGGAGTTCGAGCTCCAAGATCCGACCGAACAGATCGGAGCTCAAATGATGCGGCAGGCGGCGGAAAAAACGAGCGAGTCCGTCGGGGACGGCACCACCACGGCGACGCTTCTAGCGCACGCCATTTTCGCGGATGGTGTTAGCAACGTCACAGCCGGAGCCAGTGCGGTGGACCTCAAACGCGGCCTCGACCGGGGGTTGCGGGTCGCACTTGGGGCAATACACGCCCTCTCCCGGCGGATCGAGACGACCTAGAAAAAGCGCAGGTCGCCTCCATCTCCGCGCACAACGATCCTGCAATGGGGGCTTTGGTTGCCGAGGCGATGGAAAAGGCGGGGGGCGAAGTTGCGATCACGGTGGAGGAGTCCAGAAGCACGGAGACGACTCTTGAAGTGGTTGAGGGCATGCAGTTTGATCACGGATATCTGTCGCCCTATTTCGTGTCGGATCCAGAAAAAATGGAGGTCGTGCTGGAAAGCCCGTTTATTCTGTTAACAGATCAGAAGGTAACCCGTCTGGCGGAGTGCCTATTTGAGGACTTCCCCAAGCCAACGTCGCAGCTGGGAACGCGCTTCGCCGGGGCGCAAGACCCATGCATCGTCGTGATTCCGGTACCCGGAGTTGCAAAATGTAAAGGCTCCATCATTAGCTTCTGCGATGCCGCCCAAATAACGCTCCGTCTCATCGGCGTTCGTATTCTCTCCGCAGATGAACTGGGGCCGCCCTCGAAGCCGTTTGAGCCTGAGCAGAGCGGAATCACGATCCGAGCGCGGATACACCCATTGCCGAACTCCGTCGTAGTGACTGTAACACACAAAGGCTCGCCACAGCCGAGAGGTCTCCTCGTCATGGAGTCCCAAATAATTGCAGGCGATCGCGCCGCGCGAAAACCCGGTCAGCACCACTCGCGTGGGATCGGCGCCAAAGTTTTCGCAGAGATGCCGGACCGTTGCGCGGCAGTACGCGAGTGTCGGTTGCGGGTCGTACGCGGGCGCCGTGCCCCACCAGTTAGACGTGTTGTGCGTGCCGTCGCCATCAAGATAGGGGAGGCTGACCCAGATGCAGCGTTGTCCACCCGACAGGCCAAATCCGAGTTTTGCGTCCTCGGGGGTTCCCAGGCACGCGTCGCCAGACTTGCCCTTGTAGCGGTTTCCCGTCCATTCAACAATCAACGGAAAGCGGCTTTCGGCAGTCCAGTCCGGGGGAAGGTAGAGCGCGTGGTAGACGGCAGTTTGCTTCCAACCGGGAGTCGTTTCTCGAACGCGTTTTCCCGGAGCGGGAGAGGCGGTCGTCATTTCGGGAATGGAGAGGTCGGCCGCTACGCTTGAGATGTCAGGAGCCTCACCTCGGAGCAGAGCCGAGCCTGCGAGGATCAACACAGGGAGGAGACTTTTCATCGGCAGACGGGGGAGAATTTTTGGGAGCCTCAAAGCCTCAGGTGGCCGCGCCTTAAAAGCTATTGCGCGGAAGTGGAGGGCGGTAGCAGACGCGCACGTTGGTCCCGAACAGGCAGGCGGATCGTAAACTCGAGACCTTCTCCGTCGTGGGAAACCAGGTCGATTTCGCCACCGTGCTCGCGGACAATCCGCCGTACGATGAGTAATCCCAGCCCGGAGCCGCTCTTTTTTGTCGTGAAATAGGGTTCGAAGATTTTGCTCATATCGGTCGGGGAAATCCCCCCACCTGTATCGCGGAAGACAATCTTGATGAACTGATTCTCTTGCGTGGAGGCAATATGGAGCACACCTCCCGGCCGCATCGCCTGAATCGCGTTTTTAATCACGTTAAAAAACGCCTGCTTGATTTGCGTCTTGTCCAACTCTGCCAGCGCAAGGTCAGCACGCAGATGCTCCTCCACCTGAATGTCGCGGTCCGCAATTTCATGGCGAAGGAAGTCTACCGTTTCACGGATCAGTGTATTGACGTTTTCCAAGCCAAGTTCCAACTGAGCCGGACGAATGGCGCCCAGGAACTGCCTCACAATGGAATCAAGACGCTCGATCTCGCCACGAGCGATTTCCAGAACATCTTTCATTTCGCGCCGCACTGGATCATCCACCCGCTTCAGCTTGCGATCCAGGAGCTGTAGGTGAATGTTTAAAGAATTGAGCGGATTGCCGATTTCATGCGCCACTCCTGCCGCCAGCAACGTCAGGGCAGACAATTGTTCGCTGTGGATGGTTTCCTCGGTAGAACGCCGGTTTTCGGTAATGTCGCGCAGGATGACAGCGAATCCCACAGGCTCACATTCAAACCCTTCGGATGAACGTTTGGCCGCCGGTTTTTCAAGGCGCATCGGTTCGATGTAAAAGTTTACAAACCGATGCTGGGGATAAAATACCTCCACATCGCGCGATACCACCTTGCCATCCCCCAACAACTCTCCCCAAGCAATTCCACGCAGAGCCTCTGCAATGGGAGCGCCCATGCAGTTTTCCCTGTCTAATCCGAACAACTCGCAGGCTCCGCGGTTGATGTAGCTGATCCGTCCTTGAAGGTCTGTGACGATGACGCCTTCATGGATGGCGTTGAAAATGGTTTCTAGAAAACCTTTTTCATCGGCCAGACGCAGCAGGTAGCTCTCCAAATCCTGCGGACGGACACGGCCAATGCGTTCGATGAGTTTGTCTAAAAATCCGGAGTTCATAAAAAAGGCCTGCACGGCGCATTAAGACGCAGCAGCAGCCACGGCAAAAAAGACCGACAATTCCGCCTTGGTCCCGAATGCCCCGGTTGGGCCTTTCCTTCGAGAAACGCTATTGACCGGACATCAGTTTCTTAACGTAATCCGAAGGTTGATAATCCTCAATCACCGAATGAATTTCTCCGGCCCGGTAAACGCGCGCTTGAGTGACTTGGATTTCAGGCGTTTTAGTCGAACTAAAAAGGACGTCATCATGGGTTGCATTCAGGCGGCTTGCAAACCGGTCAGGAGTCAGGGTTCCTCCAAGATGGTCGCTTCTTCCAGTGGCTACGTGGAGTGTTCCCAGAATCTTTTCGTCTTGGATATCCCGCCCGCTTGGAGGCAGTTCTTGCGTGCCGAATCCAAGCTCGCCGAGTTCGCCTGTAACAGGGTCGAACGCAAGTTTGGCGTTGTGAGCGGCGATGGTGGCGGCATCACCGGAGAGCAAGCGCGCGTGAACGATGCGACCGGCCGTGACTGTCATCATTCCTAACGTCCCGTTTTCGTATTTCATCGGGAATGCGCCTTCCGCGGTTACGGGCACAAAATACACTTCACCAGCCGGTAGATTTGCAACATCCGGCTCTGTGCCGGGGCACAGTCCGTGACTCTTTTGTGCCTCCTGCCCGCCGAGTTCCAGGCGGAGCGTTGAATGTTCACCCTCGGCCACAAAATCAATTTCGACGCGATCTGCGCCTGTGAGACCGGAGCGAAAACGTTCAGCCAACACGCTCACTTCATTGTAGTCGACGGAAAGCCCCGTGCTCAGAATGATTTCGTTTAAGCCGTGAAGCGTCGCTCCGCGGAATCCAAACTGTTTGGCAGAGGCCGTGAGCGGAGCTGTTGCGGAATACGTCGAGATGCACAGAATCAGGTTGTAGTGCTTATAAATGGCTTCCTCGAAAGAATGCACGTGACCGGTTGCATCCACGCAGGTGTCAGGAAGGTCCAGGTTGCTGCCTCCTGTGAGTTCATAAGCGAACATTTCCCCTCCCGACATTCCCAACTCTGCGAGCACGCCGTCTTTGAGGCCTTTAAAAAACACATCGTAGGCGTGACGCTGGATCGTGAACTTGGGCTCCGCCAAAAAGGCGAACCCTTTCATCAAGGCTAGATCTGGAAGATCGATGAGAAGGCAGACACGCAAACCCTGTGTTGGCGTGAAAACGGTGTTCAACAAACGGCTGAGACTGAATTTTGGAAACGCTCTTTGGCTATACGCATTGGTAAGGTTTTCCACGGGAGTTGAAGGGCGGATGATTTCGTGCATGTGAATGATGGAATGCTGCGTATCGGGGGATTAAAGTTTACTGAAATTGTGAAGAAAGGGTAGCGCGCTATGAAAAACCCAAAGCGACTTCTGCAGTCAGTGAGCGCTTATTTGATTATTGCGCTCTTTCTTCGTTGGGACCTTCTTTTTCTTCGGGAGGAAGTCCGAATTGCGTTCTAAGGGCGGAGCGCCGATGAGCGAAAATCCGATCGAGTTCCGGTTTTACAAAAAAACGCTCTACCAATCCCGTTCCTGGCACCCAACTAAAAGGCAGCGCGTATTCCACGTCGTCTATTACGAGAGTGCCTCCATTGGACTCGCGAAAGGAGTGCCGATGATTCCAGCGCGCGTAGGGGCCTTTAAGCTGCACGTCTGAGAAATAATGGGGTGGTTCCCATTCTGTAATCTCCGAACGCCAACGCATTGGAATCCGATGGATTTTCACTTCGTAATCGATCACCGTACCTGGGCGCATCACAATTGGACACTCGGTTAGAATCCGAAATCCCACCCACGGCGGTGTCACTTTTTCGAGATTCTCTGCGTTTGAAAAGAAATCGAAAACTTGGGCGAGGGGCACCGCGACCCACTGTTCTTGGTGAAGTGATCTAATGTCTTGGCGCACAATAGGACTAAGGGGTTGCTTGTTTCTTTCGAATGGCATCCAGTTCCAGATCAAGATGATCCATGGAACTCAATACGCAGGCATTCGCCTCCTTGAGCTCTGGCAGATAAGCCTGCGCCGCCCTGCCGCCCACAAATAAATGCACGCCTTGTGGAAGCAGCCGTCCTAAGAGAGAGATTTCAGCTCCCAGGCTCGGATCGTCCTCCGGGTACACGATGCTTAACGCAAGGACCGACGCACCCACGGTTTGAACAGCTCCAGCAAGTTCGAACGCGGGCAGGCTCGCTCCGACGTACGAAACTCTCCACCCCGTATTAGCCGCCGTCGCCGCCACAAGAACCGCTCCGAGATCGTGGATTTGCCCCGCTGGAGTACCGACCACAATTCTAGGAGCATGGGCATCAAGGTGGTATTGTCTGCTCAAGTTCCAGACAAAAGCTTTGGAGATCGCCGTAAAAAAATGTTCCTGGGCAGCATTTAATCGCCCTGCGCGCCAGCGCTCCCCAACCTCGCGTGCGAGAGGGCAGATTAAACGTTTCAACAAGCCCTGGTCGCCTAATTTCAACCGCGTGCGCTGATAGGCTTCATCCAAGGCCTGCGTGTCTAGCCGCTCGATCGCCGTAATTGCCTCTTTATAGATGTCCAATTCGGCTGCCGATGGCACTCCGCACTGAACCCTCCGCGCGTTGAATCTGGTTTGTTTAGCACCCTCCCTGACAATGGCTCGTAGTTTTTCATTATCGAGGCCAGCCAAACGACTGATTGATTTGCCAGACCGCGTTGCCTCGGCAAGCAACGCAAGACGTTGAGTGTCGGCCTCCGAATACATCCTGTGTTGGCCTTTGGAGCGAGCCGGCTCGATGGCGCCATACCGCCGTTCCCAAGCCCGAATCGCGTGAGGCGTGAGTCCGGTGAGCTCTGCAACGGTTTGAATGGAAACAGTGTTTGGCATACGAAACACCCCAACCTTGGGCAGAACCTAGACAAATGCAATGGTTATCACGCTTTTCAGGCTTTGGCTTTCGAAATATATTGACAATACTTGTACAGGATTGAAGATTAGGAATCTAGCGTCTGACAAATCCATCCACCCTCTATGAGTTTTCTTAAGCCAAACATCGATCGCTTGGGGCGCCTGGTCCGCGGAGCGTGCGGAGTTTGCTGTTTGGCCGGTGCGTTCTTCTTGAGGGATAATATTCTCGCCTGTGTCGCGCTCGCGGGGAGCGGTGTTTTCATGCTTTTTGAAGCATTCAAAGGGTGGTGTGTGGCGCGTGCGTGTGGCCTGAAGACGCCCCTCTAAACGACAGAAAGAGAAATGTCCCAGGAAATTGTTATTGTAGGCGCGGGGCCGGGTGGTTTGGCTTCCGCCATTCTCCTTGGCTCAGCCGGATTTAAGGTCACGGTTCTCGAAAAGATGGGGACGGTAGGGGGGCGCACTTCGTCCATCGAAGAATCTGGCTTTCGGTTCGATCTTGGGCCCACGTTCTTTTTATACCCAAAAATTCTGGACGAGATCCTTCACTCTGCGGGAACTAGTCTGGCGAGGGAGGTCGAGATGGTCAGGCTCGACCCCCAATACCGAGTGCAGTTTGGGGCCGGAGGCAAGATTGACGCGACTCCAGACATGGGGGAAATGGAGAGGCAGATAGAGAAACTTTGCGCCGCGGATGCGGGTGGGTTTCGTCGTTTTTTGGATGATAACCGCAGGAAATTTAACGGAATTAGATCCTGTCTGGAACGGCCGTTTTTGGGATGGCGCAGCCTTTTCGCCAAGGAGGTTATTTCCTCGCTGCCCCACATCAGGCCTTGGGAATCGGTGGACAGTTACTTGAAGAAGTTCTTCAGCGACGAACGTGTTCGGTTGGCCTTCAGCTTCCAAAGCAAATACCTTGGAATGTCACCTTTCCGTTGTCCGAGTTTGTTCAGCATTCTTAGTTATCTCGAGTACGATTACGGAGTTTGGCACCCAGTGGGTGGATGTGGCGAGGTCAGTCAGGCCATGGCGCGTGTCGCTCAAAGCGTGGGAGTCGATGTGCGACTGAATGAGCCTGTCGAAGAGCTGAACTTTACAGGGCGCAAGGTGACCGGTGTGAGGACGAAGCAGGGGGTGCACAACGCGGATGCTGTTGTTTTGAACGCGGATTTTGCGCATGCGATGAGCCATCTCGTGCCGGATAGACTCCGACGCAACTGGACGGACGCCGAACTGGAGACCAAGCAGTACTCGTGTTCCACGTTCATGCTCTACCTAGGCGTGGAAGGCTCGTATCCTGAGATGCCGCACCACACCATCCAGATTTCGAGTCAATACCGGCAGAATCTTAGAGAAATCGAGGACCTCAAAGTGTTGCCTCGCGAACCATCGTTTTACGTTCAAAACGCCGGCGTCACGGATCCAACGCTGGCACCTGCCGGGAAGAGCACCGTGTACCTGCTTGCGCCTGTTCCCCATAAGACGCCAAATATCAATTGGAAACGCGATAAGCAGGGATTCCGCGACAGGCTCATCAAGGAAGCCGAGGCCGCCGGCTTCCTTGGCCTTCGCCAGCGTATTTGTTACGAAAAAATACTGACTCCCGATGACTGGGAACACGGCTTTTCCATCCACAAGGGGGCCACGTTCAATCTCGCGCATACCCTTTCGCAAATGCTGCATTTCAGACCGCGGAACCGGTTTGAGGATATTGATGGAATGTACCTTGTCGGTGGAGGAACTCATCCAGGCAGCGGGTTGCCGGTGATTTACGAAGGCGCACGGATTACGGCGCGCTTGTTGTGTGAAGATTTTGGAGTGGCCTATCCTGCTGCGGATGCCGAGATCAAGATGGGATCCGAGTTTGACTCCAATTTGTGTGCGATTGCCTCCAAAATGGCTCCCAGAGCCGACTCCTGTTGCTAAATGTTAAAGCTTGTGATACGAATATCACACCAAGTGGGATGTCATTTTGGAAGCGACCTGGTGAAGGTCTCTCCAAGCCGTCGTCTCGTCATGAGCGCCTGTCGCGTCCGGGGGGACCGCGGCAGGTTCGTCAGGGCGGGGCGCCGGCTTGCGGAGACGCTGCAGCTTAACTGTTTGAGGCGCATTCCCTTCGAGGTGACATGAGTGTGGAAGCGCTCGTTTCGGAAGGTGTCGCGCGGGCTCGCGTCGCACAGGCGGCTTGGCACAACACTCCCTTGCTGACGCGTCTCCAAGTGTTTCGTAGATTGCGTGTCCGGATCGCCAGCGAGTGTGTGTGGTTGGCTGCCGCTGCGTCTTCAAAAGCACATCCGCTGTCTGAGGTGCTTCTTTCTGAAGTGCTTCCACTGCTTGAGGCAGTCAAGTTTTTAGAACAAAACGCCGAATCCATTCTCAGGCCGCTTCGGCTTGGAAAAAAGGGAAGGCCTTGGTGGCTTGGCCGTGTGTGCTCTGAAATTAGGAGAGAACCCTTCGGCGTAATCGCCGTGATCTCTCCTTCCAATTATCCATTGTTTCTCGGAGGGGTTCAGGTTCTCCAAGCGCTTGTGGTTGGCAATGCAGCCGTATGGAAGCCTGCAAGCGGCGGGGCAGCTGTTGCAGGACTCATGGCTCAATTAGCAACTGAAGCCGGTCTCCCCGAGGGGCTTCTTGTGGTCCTCCCTGATACAATGGAGGCCGGTATTTTACTTTTGGGAGAATCGCTTGGAAAAGTGGTTTTCACAGGAGGCTTTCAGAACGGCACAAAAATACTCGAGGTTCTCTCAAAAAGAGCCATTCCAGCTATCGTCGAGCTCTCCGGATGTGATGCCGTTTTTGTTAGAGCCGATGCAGATCTGCACCTTGTGGCGAAGGCTCTTCGATTTGGACTTACTTTCAACCAAAGCCGCACTTGCTTGGCCCCAAGGAGGGTGTTTGTGGCCGATAATCTCGCTCAAGAGTTGGAGGTAATACTCAAGAGGGAATTGTCTTTCGTGGCAGAGATACACAACGCCAATGAAGGCGTTCCAGGGCAAGCCAGCTTGGTCAAATGGGTCGAAAAGGCTCTGCTGCAAGGAGCCAGGCTTGTGCACGGGGAAATCAAAAACGGCGACATTAAATTTCCCTGCGTGCTCGCAAATGTCCCCCTCCAAATGCAGGATTCCCTGGCGGAGCTTTTTGCGCCCATCCTCTGCATCACATCGGTGGAATCTGATGACGCAGCATTGGATGCCGCTGTCCGATGCGAATACGCGCTGGGTGCATCTGTTTTTTCGCAGGACCTCCAGGAGAGCGTTGTAATGGCTGGAAAAATCCGAGCCGGCTTGGTTAGTGTGAATGATCTGATCGTTCCTAGTGCCGATCCTCGCATTCCTTTCGGAGGCTCGGGAAATAGTGGCTATGGGGTAACACGGGGTGCAGAGGGTTTGCTGGAAATGAGCCGCATTAAAGTTTTACAGGTGCGGTCTGGTGGTCAGGTGCAGCACTTGGAGGCATCGGAAGTGGATTCAAATCTCGCCGCGGCATTGATTCGTCTCACACATGGCGGAGATTGGCGTACGAGGTTCCGCGCCTTGACAGAGATTTGTAAAGTGACAGCGAAAATATGGATTGGTTCTCGAAGAACCGCAAAAGCCGGAGGCTCACAGTGAAAATAAATACAGATCTGGTGGTGGTGATTGGCGCAGGGTTGGGGGGGCTTTCTGCCGCATGCACACTTGCGGCCAGAGGCTACAAGGTGCGTGTTTTGGAGACCAACCCTTGGCTCGGGGGTAAAGCCGCTGTGCACGAGGACACTGGTTTTCGATTCGACATGGGACCGACGATTGTCACGGTGCCCTCTGTGCTTCGGCGAATCTTCCATGAAGCGGGACAAACGCTTGAAGACGTTTTGGACTTGGTCCGCATCGACCCTCAATGGCGCAGCTTTTTCGAGGACGGATCAACACTCGACCTTGTTGCAGACACCACCGAAATGGCGCAACGCATCGATGCCTTTTCGCCCGGAACCGCTAGCGGTGAAGGCTACCAAAGATTTCTAGAGCTCTCTAAGAGGCAGTCCGACATTTCTGAGCGCGTCTTCTTTTGGAGGCCCATCGGAAAGATGATGGATATGTTCTCGGCTGGGGACATGGTTCGAGCGGGTTCTCTCAAAGATGTACTCGCCATCCGTCTGGGGAGGACGGTCTCCGGGCTTCTCCGTTCGTACGTACCCGATGAGCGAGTGACTCAAATGCTGGATCATTTCACCCAGTACGTAGGTTCTTCTCCTGAGCTCTCGCCCGCCGTGCTCTGTGGAATAGCGCACATGCAGTCCAGTGAAGGAGTCTGGTACCCGATAGGCGGAACCGCCGCCGTTCCCGCGGCTCTGAGGAAACTGGCATTGCAACTCGGGGTTGATATCAAGACGGGGGTGTCTGTTTCTCGGATTGTCGTAGAAGATGGAAGAACCGTCGGAGTCGAGACAACAACCGGGGAGCGGATTGCTGCGGCTGCCGTTGTTTCAAACCGGGATAGCGTTCTCACGCATCGGGATCTCTTGGAGGAAAAAACCGCGGCGCGGTTTGAGAACCGGCGCAAATACGAACCGGCTTGTTCAGGGGTGGTTCTTTATTTGGGATTGAAGAAAAGATACGATCATCTCTTGCACCACAATTTCGTCTTCAGTGCCGACCCGCACCTGGAGTTCGAAGCGATCTATTCCAAAGGAGAGCCGGCTCCGGATCCGACCTGTTATGTTTGTGCGCCTTCGGTAACAGAGCCCCAGGTGGCACCAGAGGGCGGCGAAGCCCTCTACGTACTTGTCCATACGCCCTATCTTCGTCCCGGGCAGGATTGGAAGGAGATTCTGCCTTCCTATCGGCGCACTATTCTCAATAAACTCAAGCGCACAGCCGGCTTGGACGACATTGAAGAACGGATCTTAACCGAACGGATTTTAACGCCTCACGATATTCAGGAACGCTATCAAGTGCTCAATGGGGCAATTTACGGCCTTGCGAGTCATGGCCGAATCAGTGGCTCTCTCAAACCCTCAAATCGCAGCCCTGATGTGCGCGGGCTTTACCTTGCGGGCGGCTCGGCGCACCCCGGTCCGGGAATGCCCATGGCACTGATGAGCGGCTGGATCGCAGCTGACGCTTTGGATAAGGATGGTCTGGTTTCCCACGTTTCAATCGCGCACAGTTAGCCGTTATGAAACAGGCTCTCCATCCGTCCCGCGCGCCTGCACGAATTACGCCGATTCTTCTCTCCCTGTTTTTAGGCCACATCGAAAGAGCTTTAAAAAAGCACTTTCACTCTGTCCGCGTGGCCCAGGCAGGATTGCCCCCTTCAATTTCTCAGAATACTCCGTTGGTCGTCTATTTGAATCACGCCTCATGGTGGGATCCCCTCGTGATGATGTGGCTGGGGGCTCATTGTTATGCTGGGCGAGCTCAGTTCGGTCCGATGGACTCCAAGCAGCTAGAACGATACGGTATTTTCAAGCACATGGGTGTATTCGGTGTCGAGAAAGGGACTCTCGCCGGTGCGCGCACATTTCTTCGCACCTCAAGGGCCCTGTTGGCTCAACCCGGTGCGATGCTGTGGTTGACTCCACAGAACCGGTTCGCCGATGTCCGTGAGAGACCCTTGCGCATTGCCTCCGGCCTCGCGCATCTCGCCGTCATGGAGCCGGAAGCTGCCTTTGTGCCTCTTGCCATCGAGTACGGGTTTGGCCAGGAGCGGTTTCCCGAAATCATTCTTCAGTTCGGTCCTGTCCAGCATGGACACGCTTTGGGAGAAAGTTCTGCCCACGCAAGGGCAAGTTTGGAGGCCTCTTTGCAGGCGACCCAAGATGCACTGGCGCAGGCGGCATGGAGCAGAAACGATGTGTTCTTTAAAACGCTTCTTTCGGGCCGCGGCGGCGCCTCCGTTCCTTACGATCTATGGCGGCGTTTCGTGGCTTTGATGCGAGGCGAGACCGCTTCACTCGACCATTCCTCGCTCTCATGAGCGCTGCCATGATGATGTTTTGCAGTGCGTCGGCGGCGCTTCCTGCGGTGATGATCCTAGCCAACCTAAGCGAGTACAATTCTTTGCCCGAACCGATGGTGCGGACAGTGCCATCTGTTTCTGTACTGATTCCGGCACGCAATGAGGAACTGAATATCCGCGCTGCTATTGAATCGGTTTTACAGAGCGAGGGTGTCAATTTTCAGGTGCTTGTTTGGGACGATGGTTCCACCGATGCCACAGCGGAAATTGTGCGTTCGATTGCAATGAAAGACGATAGGGTCAGCCTTCTGGAAGGGACTCCGCCCCCCTTGGGCTGGGCGGGAAAACCGTTCGGATGTTGGAGTTTGGCGCAGGGCGCAAAAAACGATATTCTTGTATTTATCGATGCCGATGTGCGTTTGCGAGGCAGTGAAGCTCTTGCGCGGATATCTGCGGCTTTTCTTCGGCCTGAATTGGATCTGCTCAGTGGCGTGCCTTGGCAGAGGCTTGAGACTCTTTCCGAAGTTATGATCATTCCATTGATTCATTTCGTGCTACTTGGGTTTCTGCCACTCGGTCGCATGCGGGCAACGACGGATCCCCGATTCGCAGCGGCCTGCGGGCAGTTGATGGTCTTTCGCAAGCGGGCTTATTTCGAAGTCGGAGGCCATGAGATCACTCGCGGTAGCTTTCACGAGGGCATTGGTCTGGCGCGCGCCTTCCGGAGAGCCGGAAAGTTAACCGACCTTTTTGACGCTACTGCAGTTGCTACTTGCCGAATGTATTCGGGGGCAGGAGAGGTGTGGCGAGGATTTGCAAAAAACGCGCATGAAGGGCTTGCGTCACCCAAAAGCGTTATTCCTTTTAGTATTCTTCTTTTTTGTGGCCAAGTGCTTCCCTTTCTTTGCTTGTTATTCGGAAACTTGGACAATCTTTCTGCTCGGTGGGCTTTCATGTCCCTTACGCTTGGAGTTGCCGCGCGCGGCTCTCTTGCGTTCCGATTCAAACAGCCCTTGGTAGGCGCGCTCCTACAGCCCCTTGCCGTGGGCTTTCTATTGCTTAACCAATGGTACGGCGCGCTGCGTTTTTTGGTTGGAAAACCAGTGGGATGGCGCGGACGTTCTCTGATCTTCGCTGGATCTCTTTTATTGGCGTCTGGAAATTTCGCTGTCGCAGGGGAGGCGCGCTGCCCCGATCTTGATTTACAGGATCAAGCTGGAGTGCCTCACTCTGTCCGGTTCCCCCGGGACAGACCCTTGTTTATTGTGGCCGCCACCCGTTCTGGTACCGGAAAAATTGCGTCCTGGGTGAAACCGATTAAAGAAGTTTTTGGGGAAAGGGTCGAAATTTTAGGTCTGGCCGATGTTCGTAACGTTCCGTCCGTTTTCCACGGTGCCGTTCGGATGATGATCAAGGACGGAACACAGTGGCCCGTACTGATGGACTGGGAGGCAAAAGTTGTGCCGAATCTTTGCAGTCCGGATTTTTCGATCGAGGTTTTTGTTGTCGACGAAAAGGGGAATGTGCGTTCGTGCCTGGCCGGTGCGCCCTCCACCGGGGATCTCCCGAAAGTCATTGCTGAAATCAATGCTATTCTTTCGAAGGCCAAGGGGAGTAAGGCCAAATGAATTTTGCCTTCGCGTATGGTTGGGTTTATGCTTTTGAGGCGTTTCGTCCCCTCGCATCAAGTTTATGAGTCAGGGATGATTCCCTAGCTTGCGCCCGGACAGTTTTCAGGCTTTCAAAGAGGGGATGGGTTTACTGCGCCGCATGTTGGGAGCGCTTGTGGGAAAAGGCGCTCCTAAAGTAGAAGATATCGTGTTCGAACCAATAGACGGTCCGGGCGCGCACCCTCTTATCCGGGCAGAGGCGCTTGTCGAACTCTCGCGTGGATCGGTGCACCGCGTCGCATTGGGGGATCTGATGGCCAGGGTACCCGCCGCGTGGAAGCGCTCGGGGGAGTGGGCACCGGAGCAGATGATCGATTTGTCCGCAGCGGGCCGCTTGAATGCAGGCGCCGAACGACCCTTGGCATTTTCTTTGCGTTACTTGGTGAAATTGCACCCCTCTCTTTTCCGCGATCCGGGAGCGAAGGAAAAAGATTCCGGCGTGGATTTGGCGATGGAGCCATTGCGTGAACCAGAGCCTTTGGTGGCGGATGTCCCCATTGAAATCTTGAACGAGGCTCAGGCAGAATTGGAAACATTCACTCAATGGGACGGAGAAACGCAATCGGACAGTGCGCGAGCGAAAGAGGCAAAACAAACCAGGAAGGCCCTTTCGAGCGTCAAGCTGCCGGCGACAAAAGGGACGGAATCCACGGACTTTGATGAGATGTTGCAGCTAGGAATTCCTGCTGGAGATGAACTCCATGTTACAGCACCGCAGGCGCCCGTGGTTTTGGCGCAGGGAGCACCCCCCAACAGCCGTTTAAAAAAGATACTAGAGGCTTACGCCGGAGGCATAATTAAAACGGAGCCCGCGCAGGCTCCTCCTGAAAGCGCACCCAAGCTTCGCGTTCTTGTGAGCGAGACATCGGAGCCCCCGCAGAAAGTGGAGGGCAAAAGTACTGCAGTAGCGTCCACCATAGCGTCTAAAACGCTTGCTGCGCCGCTTCTCCCCGCGCTGTCCAATGCCTCGGCTGTAGCTTCTGTGGCGCCTGTCGCAATTTCCGTGGAGGGAGATTTGTCTGGTCCTCCAGCTCTCCAACAAATGCGGTTTGAAGAGCTTGGCCTCTCTCTTTCAAGGTTTCCGGAGGTGCGCGGCTTCGCCTTGTGGCTTGGAGAGCATGCGATGCAAACTGGAGAAATGGGCCTTGATACAAAGGCGGTATCCACGCGCTTTAGAATGGAACAAATCTTAGAAAGTGCTTCGCTAACGCATGGTGCTCAAGATGGTTTTTTAAGTGTCACAGTCAATCACGCTCGAGGCGGTGTTTCAGTTTTCGGAGGTGGCCCCTGCCTGGTTGCTGTGGCGCATCAGAGCGAGGGGATGCCGTCGCATTTGCGTTCGTGGCTTTGCGGTTGGGTATCCCAGCCCCTTCGCGGCTAGTCTCAGTCCCAGCTTTCATCCTTGAGCGCTTTTGGAATCGCAAGAAAGAATCAAAATCATGTCCGATAAAGTTTGGTTGATCACAGGAACTTCAAGCGGGTTCGGCCGCGCTCTGGCACTGGCGGTTTTGGAACGAGGAGAGAAGGTGTTTGCAACAGCCCGGAATACGGCCCCTATTGCTGACCTTGCAGAGCGCTGGCCTCACTCGGTCCAGATTGCTAAATTGGATCTTACGTTGCCAGATCAAGTGAGACCAGCAGTTGAGGAGTGTGTGAGAACCTTTGGGCGGATCGATGTTCTCGTGAACAATGCGGGTTATGGCCTTCTCAGCTCTCTTGAGGAAAGCTCGGATGAGCAAATTAGAAAAAATTTCGAAGTGAATTTTTTCGGTGTGGGAAACTTGATTCGCTGCGCCCTACCTCATTTCCGAGCTCAAAACAGTGGGCACGTTCTCAATTTCAGCGCGGCGGCCGCCATTTCTAATTATCCAGGTTTTAGCGTGTACGGAGCGGCAAAGTGCGCGCTTGAGGGTATGAGTGAATCGCTTGCGGCTGAAGGGAGGGCATTTGGGTTGAAAGTCACAATCATTCAGCCCGGGCCGTTTCGGACTGATTTTGTGGCGCGTTCGTTGGAAACAAACCCAGGGTCAATCGGCGAATATGAGGTCTCCGTGGGCAAATTTGGTAAGATCATCAGCGGCATGGATGGCAAACAACCTGGAGATCCTGCGCGCGCAGCGCAGGTGATCTTGAAGGCGGTGGACTCTGATTGTCCGCCACTCCGGTTGGTACTCGGACGGTATGCGATCGCGAAAACTCGACGTGCTTTGGCCCAGCGTGAAGCTGAATTAAAAGTTTGGGAAGAGTTGGGTCTTGGGGCTGATGGCCCGGCTGTTTAGTTCTCAAGTGCTCTCCTTGAACATGCCGTAATCCCGCGAAAAGCCATCCGATGGATTACACCTTGGCCTGTATTTTTTGAGCGGTGAATCCACAAAGGTGGATGAAGCGAAAATAAGGGAAAATAAGGGGTTGCCCACGCGGTGTTCAAATGGCGGAGAGAATTTCTAAAGGAGAAAAATGAAACAAATCTTGGAGGCAGCCTTTGACCCCGAAGCCTTTCGTTACTTGGGACATCGTGTGGTGGATCTTCTTACCGACCACCTGCTTTCCGCTGGTGCAAGAGAGGGAAACGTAGTCAGGGCAGCCGAACCGGAGCAGGAATTTCAATATTGGACAGCGAAGATGCAGGAAGACCCGGGGACTCCGTTTGAGTTCTTGAGTGAATTCTTGAAGCGGGCGATAAGTCTGCACCATCCGCGATACCTCGGTCATCAGGTTTGTCCTCCCGTTCCCGTTGCAGCGTTGGCCGGCCTTGTGTCTGAGTTGCTCAATAATGGAATGGCGGTTTATGAGATGGGGCCTTCGGCGACCGCTTTGGAACGTTGGATCATTGATCGGACGGCCACTCTTTTGGGAATGCCCAAAGGCGGCGGCTTCCTCACCTCGGGAGGGACCCTCGGGATGACCACGGCATTGCTCGCCGCTCGTGCCAGTCAGATTCGGAATGCTGCGGAGTCTGGAACTGAACCAAAATGGGCCATTATGGCCTCTTCCGAAGCCCATTACTGCTCAGCACGGGCGGCGCACGTGATGGGATGGGGAAAAGAAGGGTTTGTTACGGTTCCGGTCGATGAGCGGTTTAAAATGCGGGTCGATTTGTTAGATGAAATTTTTGAGCGCACTGTGGCCACAGGCAGGACGCCGATTGTCGTGGTGGGAAGCGCTTGTACAACATCCACGGGTTCCTATGACGACCTCAATGGGATTGCTGATTTCTGCGCCCGCCGTGGGCTGTGGTTTCATGTGGACGGCGCACATGGCGCCGCCGTGGCCTTTTGTCCCGAGCTAAGGAGCTTGCTCGCAGGGATAGAGCGCGCAGATTCGGTGGTTCTGGACTTTCACAAATTACTTCTCACCCCGGCTTTGGCTACGGCTGTGATTTTCAAGAATGCTTCATGTTCATCGATAGCGTTTGAACAGCAGGCGCAATCCTTGTGGGATGCTTCCCGGCAGGGCGAGTGGTACAACGTAGGCCGCCGTTCTTTTGAATGTACGAAGCTGTCTATGAGTCTGAAGATTGCGGCGATCTGGCGGGCGCATGGCGAGGAGGTCTTCGCCGAAAACCTGCGGTGCGTCCACTCAAACGCCTCCCGTTTTGCTGAGATCTTGGAAGAAAGCGGGCAGTGTGAAATCGCAGTGCGCCCTGAATCCAACATTGTGTGTTTCAGGCTAAAGACGCCAGGAATGGGGATTGAGGAGGCAAACGCATTGCACCGCCGGATTCGTGCGGCAATTGTCTGCCAGGGGGATTTCTATATTGTGCAAACAATACTGCTTGGTCAGGTGTGGCTGCGATCTGCGCTCATGAATCCTTTCACAGACGAGGGTGATTTGCGCGCGCTTCTAAACAGAGTGACCGCCTGGAATTCGTTGGTTTGAGCGGACCGTTTTTGCGGCGAGTCTTGGATTCTCCGAAGTGCATCTTAAAATCCGGGGAAGCTGTTTTTGACATTTATATGTCATTAGTTGGATCATTCGTCACTTATGGCTCTCACGATTTGGACGAACGGCATTTTCACCCCTGCCGCGACGCAGCTTCTTCACGAAGGGACAAGCGCCCATGAGATTGTGACCTCCGTTCGAGCGAGTGGATCCGTTCTAAACGCAGGTGAGACTGACGGCGCATTTCAAATGGCGGATGTGGCATTCGGCCAGCCTAGCGTCTCCGATTGTCTCGCGAACCAGAGGCTCAAGTGGGTGGAAGTCACCTCTGCTGGGTATACTAGGTATGATACTTCCGAATTTTCGAAGACGTTTTGTGCTAGAAAAGCCATTCTCACCAATGCCTCCGGTGTTTTTGCAGATCCCTGCGCCCAGCACGTTCTCGCAATGATGCTGGCTTTCGCGCGCCAGATTCTTCCCTCTCACCGCGACCAGCTAACCGACCAGTCATGGCATTACGATGAGAGGCGTTACCATTCGCGTCTTCTGACAGGACAAACCGTTTTGATGCTCGGGTTTGGTGCGATCGGCCGTCGCCTTGCCGAATTGTTGACTCCATTTCATGTCCGCTCGTTGGCATTTCGTCGTCGAGCCACGGTTTCGTCAGAAGTTCAAATAGTGGCCGAGGCGGAACTCGCTGAGGCTCTCGGCTTGGCGGACCATGTGGTGAATATTCTTCCAGACAATCCCTCCACAGAAAGGTTTATGGGGCCAGAGCGCTTCTCACAAATGAAGCCGGGCGCACGATTTTATAATGTCGGGCGCGGGACAACGGTAGATCAGGGCGCTTTAGTGGCAGCGTTGAGGTCTGGGAGTCTTGGGGCTGCGTATCTGGATGTCACCGTGCCTGAGCCGCTGCCTCCAGACCACGCACTGTGGACGGCGCCCAACTGTTTTATCACTCCGCATACCGCTGGAGGCCGGCATGATCAAGACGAAGCCTTGGTGCGCCATTTCCTGGCGAATCTCGCGTGTTTTGAAAAAGGACAAGAACTTCGGGACAGAGTGGTTTGAGGAAAGGGCAGTCTAAAAAAAAGCGTTCGTTGACGCAAGAGCCCTCCGAAGCCTTATTTTAGGACAGCCATCGCCTCGGTTAGCGCCTTCGGATATTCAGATTTAATATCTTCTACCAGTGCGGCCGCTTTTGTTTTTTCGCCCTTCGCAACGAAAGCCTTTGCCGCGCCGATAAGCGCTTTGGGTTGGAGAAGCCTCTGCGTGGGCACAAAGACTTCCACGGAAAGGAATGCGCTTATGGCATCGGTCCACCGTTTCTCTGCGAGCGCTTCCTTTCCAAGTTCCAACCACGAAATGCCGGCGGCGAGAGAGTTGGCTCCCGGCTGGGCAAGCGCTTTCCAGGCTGTCCGAGCGCCAGGAGGATCGCTCTTGGCCGCGAGAAGGAGGCGGTAAGCGGTGTCCAGCTCAGCGTCACCCGTGGGAGTCCATTGCGCTTGAAGCTCCATGAGTGAAGCATCCGCGTTTCCCGCCGCGAGAGCTGGAAGACGGAGGCGCATGACATCGGCCCATTGATTGCCCGGGACATCGCTATAACCGCGAAAAAAAACTGCGGCTGCGGCTGTTTTTTCCAACACACCGGCAGAGTCCCCTTGGCGGGCTAGTTGGCGGGCTTCGGCCAAGGCCGGAAGTTCAGTGAATTCTACACGCTCCACCTGGTTCATTGGAGAAACAACATCGGTGGGAGTTCCGTCGGGACCTGGGGCCTTGAATAAGAGGAAATTGCCCTCCTTTCGCAGTTCTTTAGCAGGATAAACTTTCCCATCCTTGAGGAAGACAGAATCAGAGTGCGCGATAACAGGCGGTAAAAGAGCTAGGACACACCAATAAATTTGTTTCATTGAGAAGCTCTGGTTTCGAGGCGTTTCTTAGCTGTTTTGGCTTCCTCAAGTGCAGCAAGGCGGGGTTTTGTGGCGAGCTCCTTGTAGTGGGCGAGGGCCTTTTCCGGTTCATTCATTTGCTCAAAACACTCTGCCGTTCGCAGATACGCCCGGCCTGTGAACCGCTCGTACCGCTGGTAGGCGACAAACACACGCTGGAAATATTGAATGGCTCCAGGAAGATCGCCTTTCTTGGCTAAAATTTCTCCAAGCAAAAAAACGGCCTCCGCCGTGCATTCACCCCGCCATTCGCGAGTGGAGGCAACTTGTTCGAGAATGGGTTTAGCGTCTTCAACCTTACCCAGGAGGAATAGAGCCTTCGCTCGGCCCAGAGTGACGTCCCGCAATTTTGTGGAGGCGCCCGCCTTATCCACAGCATCCGTGAACCATTGCAATGCTTGCTCCGGTTTACCCTCAAGCAGCGCCAACTGGCCCTTTCCGTTATACGCGTAATCGAGCAAGTCTGATTTTGGAAATGAAGTCATCAATTCCACGTAAAAATCGGCTGCCCGTTTGTTCTCCTTGCGCTCTAAAAGCCTGTCGCCGCTTTGAGCAAGCAACGCCGCGCCCAGAGCTTTTGGCGGCGTTTTGTCGCATATGGCGTCCAGGGCTGCTGCTGCGGCTTCCGGTTTCCTGCGCATCCGGGCGAGCTCGGCCTGTGCGTATAGAACGCGAGCCGCTACGAGGGGGGTGTCTTGGAATGTTTTTTTGTCCAAATATTTGGAAAGACTTTCCTCGGGGTTGTAAGGAAGGCCTCCCTCAGTCTGCGGCGGGTTGGAGGTGGATCGCGGGGCCTTGAGGCATAATTGCGCCAATTGAGAGAGCAATTGTTCGACCGCATCCTGAGTGCGGTCATTGATAAAGCCGGAAATTTTTTCAATCAGGAACCCTTTGGCTTCCTCTGTTTCACCAGCCTTGTGCATGGCTTTAGCGACCCAGTGCATCGCTAGGACGTTTGAGGGATGCTTCGGTTTGGCGGCGAGAAATTCGCGGAACATTTCCGCCGCTTCCTCGGATCGGCCTAATTTCTGGAGCTGTTTGTTCGCTTCAAACAGAGCATAATGGACCACTTCGTCGCTGGAACCTCTGTTGCTAGCTTTTCGGTAAATGGGAATGGCTTCCGCATGACGATTTAGCGCGCTTAAAGCGTCTCCATGTAGAGCGAGAACGTCACCGGAAATCGGATGGTCCCCATACAATGCCTCCCACAAGGCGCAGAGGCGCACAACCTCGTCAGATTTACGCGCCGCCTGGTAACAGGCGGCAATTCGGTAGGCTGCGTCCGGCGCAAACTGGCCGTCGGCATGTTGCTTTGAATAAGACTCAAATTTCTGGAGGGCAGGTGCGTATTCCCCGTTGAAAAAGTGAGCAAGGGCGATGCGGTACCCTGCCTCCTCATAAAACTCGCCGCTCGCGTAGGAGGCAATGTAGGTTTGGTATCCAGCGATTGCTTCTTTGTAGGATCCTTTGCTGAAGTGCGTGTTTGCCAAAAGAAAGAGGGCGGTCGGGACTTGCGGGCTTTTAGGGGATTGCTTGAGTAATTTTTCAAGAGCCGCCGAGGCAGGTTCCAATTGCTCCATTTGAAGTTGCTGGGTTCCAAGAAGGAGCAGAGCGGTATCGCTGCTTGTTGTCTTTGGATACTCAGCCAGAAGTTCTTTGAGAACGCGGACCGATTTGTTTGGGTCGCCAGCACGTGCGTAAAGAGACCCAAGATTCAGGAGGGTTTCTTCGCGGCCAGTTTTGTCCGGAGCAAGGAGGATTGATTCAAAGAGGAGAATGGCCTCTTCGAGTCGGCCAGATTCTTGGTAAGCCGATGCTTGGCGAGCCCTGAGGGCAAAAAGAACGTCTGGCGCCCCGGTGGTCTGCTCTAACGTTTGCTTAGCCGTGTCGTATTGAATTCTTAAGCGGTTGTTGGCGCTTGTGAGTTCAACGGTGCGAGCGGGATCAAGTTTGGCAGAGGCAACGTTCGCCTCCATTCTGCGAACGAGGCTCTGCATGCGCTGCTGTTGAAGCAACACAGTGTCTTCTTTACGTCGAACCATTGAATAGGCCAGAAGTGCCTGTTTTAGTTCCAATGCGTGCAGAAATGCATCGCCGATTTCAAAGGCCAGAGCATTTAACTGGAGAGGATTTTCAACAAGATTCAGCAGACGACCTTGGAGTTGTTCCAGAATTTTCAGAGCATTTGTGCGTTCGCCTCGCTCTGCCTCGACCGAACTGAGAAGAAGGGCGGCCTGAACTGATTCAGGAGTTTTGAGACCGGCCGCAATCAATGACTGAAGCGTTTTTGCCGCCTCCGAAACCTGTCCCATCTCCTTCTGGAGAGCGCCCTTCGCGAGTTGTGCCTGTTCCTTGGATGAGCCACCCTTTTGGATCACAAGTTCGAAGGTGGCTGCTGCTTTGTCTTTTTCGCCCAACAAAGTGTGGCATTGCGCAATTCCAAGAAGTGCGTCGACGGCCTTAGACCCGCCCGGATAAAGTTTGATGTACGTTTCAAACGCAGCCTTGGCCTTTGCCGTCGCCTTTGTATTAAAATGCGCGGCGGCAAGAGAGAAATGGACGCTTTCCATTCCCGGACCGCCAGCGCCGAGTGTCAGCATCTCTTCCAGATTGACGATGGCGGTCTGAAAATCACCGGCGGCGAATGCGTTCATCGCCTTCGTATAGACTTCGGCCGCCGGAGATCCGCCCGGGGTCGATTGGGCGTGTAGTAGGGTGGAAAGCAGCGTTGAAAACACAACCGCTCCGCCCAGGATGCGCCGCATCAAGGGGGGACGAATAAACGTCTGTTTTTGGCAAGGAGAGGGAGGAATGCCCATCGGTTTGATTCAATTCAGCGTTCGCTCCGGAGAAGCCGTGAATAAGAAGTTGGCGGCTGTGGTAGAAGGACAGAATTAGCCGTTCCCTCGCAAATCATAAGGAGCCTTTTTTTAATTCTTCCACCGCGAAGTCCGCGGCTCTGGCGGTTAAAGCCATGTAAGTGAGTGACGGGTTGACGCATGAGCCGGATGTCATCGCGGCTCCGTCAGTCATAAAAACATTGCGAACGGAATGGATTTGATTGTGGGCGTTTAAGACCGATGTCTTTGGGTCGCGGCCCATGCGCGCTGTTCCCATTTCGTGAATGGCCATTCCCGGATAAGAGCCGTTGTCATAGATTTTCACGTTTTTGAGGCCGGAGGCCTCTAGCATCTCTTTGGCATCGTTTGCCATATCGAGCCGCATCTTTTTCTCGTTTTCCTTAAGCTCCGCATCAAAAAGAACCACGGGCATCCCCCATTTGTCTGGGGAGGTTCTATCCAAGGTCATTTTGTTTTCAAAGTAGGGCAGCATTTCACCGAACCCGGTGAGTCCCATTGTCCAATCCCCCGGATGAGTGAGCGTTTCTTTGAAGTCAGCGCCAAAAGCGAGTTCAGCGACGTTTCTCTGCCAGCCTTGGCGGCTTGCCGAACCCTGATATCCGAAGCCGCGGGCGTAATCCCTGCGTTCGCTGCCCAAATTACGGTAGCGCGGGATGTAAATCCCGTTCGCCCTTCGGCCGTAATAATACTTGTCTAGATCGCCCTCCCAGGTGCCGTTTGCGCCGATGCGAAAATGGTGGTCCATGAGGTTTCGGCCGAGCTGTCCCGAATCGTTTCCAAGACCGTTTGGAAAACGGGCGGAAACCGAGTTCATGAGCAGCGTTGTGGAGCTGATGGTACTCGCACAAACAAAAACGACCTTTGCGTTATACTCCCGGTCTTGCAATGTCACGGCGTCCCTGACCCGAACGCCTGTCGCCCGTTGAGTGGCGTCGTCGTAGAGAATATGGGTCGCAACCGAGTCGGGGCGCAGCGTTAGACGGCCCGTTTTTGAAGCGGCCGGAAGTGTTGATGATTGAGAGCTAAAGTAAGCACCGAAGGGGCAGCCGAGATTGCATTTGTTTCTGTATTGGCAGCGGGAGCGGCCTACCCCCAGTTGTTCTTTGGCAGCTTCCGAAAGATTGGCCACGCGACCTATGGTTAAATGGCGTCCTGGGAAGTGTTTTTCGAGTCGTTGTTTGACCTCTTTTTCGACATGAAACATGTCCATCGGGGGCAGAAATTCTCCATCGGGGAGCTGTGGGAGGCCGAGTTTCTCTCCGGAAATGCCCGCAAATTTTTCGACGTACGAGTACCACGGGGCGATGTCTGCGTAGCGAATCGGCCAGTCGACGGCGATGCCTTCCTTGAGGTTGGCTTCAAAATCAAAATCGCTCAGTCGGTAGGATTGTCTTCCCCACATGATCGACTTTCCTCCGACAATATTTGGACGGAACCAGTCGAATCGTTTCTCCTCCTTGTAGAGGGAATCAGTATCGGTCATCCAATACTTTTCCGTCATTTCGTTGTAGGGATAATCTCTTGAGAGCTTTGGGTGGGTCTCGATCTGACTCGTGGTGAGGCGCCCCGCGTATTGCATCTTCCAAGGCGCCTTCATTGCATTTTCGTAGCCTGTGATGTGTTCCAGAGAGCGCCCACGTTCCAGCAGGAGGACGCGCAATCCTTTTTCGGTGAGTTCTTTCGCTGCCCATCCTCCGGAGATTCCAGAGCCGATGACGATGGCATCGAAAGTCATGTCTTTTACCGCGTTAATGTTGAGATTTGCCATCGGGATGGAAACGGGTCGTGTTGCTTTGTGCTGCGAGGTTAAAGAGCCCAGGTCTTTTGTCCGGGCTCCATCGGTACGGATCCGATAAATTTGCCTGGAATCGGGAGGTAGGCGAGCGCCTTGCTTGCACCGATTTCTGAAGTGAAATAACCGGTCACCGTAAGCTGCTTTAGTTTTAGAAAAAACGGTTTGTCACGCACTGTGCAGCGTGTGAGCAATTCCGTGCGTTGCTTCGTATTTAATTGCAGAAAGGGAAGGCCGAATGTTTGCACCCCATCTGCTTCGACTTGGGCAAGACTGTGATAAAACTGTTTTCGTTCCTCGGGTTTATGGCAGTCACGAAGAACACGAATGATGAACCTCTCCACTCCTGCCGCTTTCGCCCCCGGGGTCTCAGTGTTTGGAATAATCAGATCCGCGAGTTCAGCAAGGAGCAGCTCTTGATCCAATGTTGTCGCAGAGCTTGCCCCGGCGAGAAGGGATGGCTGCTGCGCCAAGACCGCGAGCTCTCGCGAGAAGAATGCCCCGAGCGATAGGGCGCCGAGTTGAATGGCTTTCCGTCGTTTCATGAAGAGTGTGGAGGGCGGTTTTGTACTTCGAGGATGGATTCGCGGCAAGGGTGCCTGTGGATCAGGTAGAGGGATTTCTAGCGGGCCGACGGCTGCAAAGTCCGGGCGGATAGCGTGCAGGAGAAAAGCTGCGCGCCCCGCGCTGGCAGGTCCAGAAATAGACCGTTCTCCACAAGATCCACTCCATCCCTTGTCCATGTCTCACAACCGATTCTGTCTGCCAAAATACACGTTTTGTCCGAAAGGCCAGGGATGCTCAATGACACGCGGCACTGCGATTGATGCGAAGCCATGTTCACCACGACCAGGTCGAACTGGGCTTCGGAATCGGGATCTAGCCAGAGTACGACTGTGAAAAAGAGGGAAGTGGGATTGCCCTCCCATGCGGCCGTAGGAGAGAGTAATCGGCCTTCGCCGTGGCCGACTGCACTTTTGGCGAAGGCCTCAAGCAGAGGGGCGTACATCGTTTGAATTGAAGGGTCGACTGGTTCGTCGGCTCTGCGTGCCAATTGTACGCGGGCGAAGCGGCGGACCCCTTCGAGTTGGCCGTCGTGCAGAAATCTCATTCCCGGAAGGCCTAGGGATAGGACGACTGCCGCGCGGTGCAACTCCAACGAAACTTCCGTTGAAATGCGGGGTTCATCGTGGTTCTCGAGAAAATGCGCACGGTGGGCGTTGTGCACTCCCAATCCTAGCAGGTGTGGCTGGATGTTTTGCGGTTGGTCGTGGACCACAAAATCGTAGAGGTTTTTATCGTAAGCGTAGTCGAAGCCGAGCTCACACAGCCGGCCTTCCAGACCCCAGTAGGCTTCCGCGAGGAATAGAAAATCTGGGCGTTCCTGTTTCACCCTGTTGATGGCGGCTTGCCAGAACTCACCTGAAACCCTCGGTTCTTCGAGCGGAACGTGCGCCCAAGTGCGTTCAAAAATATCTGAGAGCAGAAGCATGGCCATATCGCACCGGACCCCATCGCATTTTTGGGTGAGAGAGAGAACCAGTGCCGTCATGGCCTCCCTCGTCTCTGGGCGGCGGTATTCCAGTTGGACGGTGTCTGTCCAGCCCGGGAAATAGGGATCCTTACCGTGGGCAATAAACCACGGCTCTGTGGTTGTTGGGGCGGGGAATGAATCGGCAAAGGAGGAAGGTCCGCCGACAAAACGTTTAGGGTGGTTCGTAACCCATGGGTGGTCTAATCCCAAATGATTGGGGACAAAATCGAGGATCAGTTTGATCCCAAAGGTGGACAGTTTTGCCCGGAGCGCTGCAAGGCCCTCGTCCCCTCCAAGCGATTGAGCCACCTGAAGTGCTTCGACAGCGTAGGGAGACCCAAGCACGTCCGCTTCAGTCCAGTCTGGCAGAGCTTCATTGTAAGCGTTTCGGAGGTCGTTATGCGTTTGTGCCTGTCTCCGAGATTTGCTTCCGGTTGGCCATACGCCCATCAACCAAAGGTGTGTGACCCCGATCTTTTGCAGGGCCTCAAGTTCAACCTCCGGTACCTGCTGCAGGCTGAGTGTGGAGGCGTATTTCAGCGAAAGCCGGGCCAACCATTGGCGCGCATTGACTTCGTACAGGAGTGGATGAGTCATAGACGGAGGGACCAATGCGCCAGGAAGGTGCGATGGAGGTTAGAAGGGAAGCGGAATGGGATGGGGCGGATACCGAGTGGAGGTATCCGCCTGCGCGTTGGAGGCTATTGCCGGCTTTACTCTTCAGGGAGAGGTTGTCCCATGGTCTCTGGCGCGAAAGGCAGAGTCGCGAGCGCCACGAGGAAGATACAGCACATGGTCATCGCGGCGTAACGCAGGGGTAATGACGGGTCGACGGCCTTATAGGCTCCGAAAACGTCTATGGTCAGTTTGGCGGAGAAGAAGCTGCCAGCCGCTGCAGCGAAGCGGCCGAAATTGTAACAGAAGGAAGTGCCCGTGCTGCGAAGACGGCTGGGGAACAATTCCGGGAGATAGATGGCGAAGCCTGCGAAAACACTGAGCTGTGCCATGCCCATGAGTGGCATCATCCAGTAGGCGTCCATGGGTGAGTTCATCTTCCAATACACAAGGAAGGTGACCACGAGGGCCGCAGAAAAGCCGAAGCCAAAGGCGAGTTTTCTTCCAAGGGTGGCAATCTTTGTGAACAGAGTCATGCCGAGAGCCGCACCGACCATCTGGAGTAAATAGGCCTTGGTAATCGCGGCATCGACGTTTGCCTTGACCATATCGGGAGCGACCATGTTTTCAAAATAAGTTTTGAAAACAACCTTCTGCAAATCCACTGCGTATTCACCAATGGCCCAAAGACCGACCACTCCGGTTCCTGCGATGATCGCACCCACCACGAGATTTTTACGCCAGCGTTTCTGCGCGAGAAGGCTTATGTAGGGGCCAAGGATGCCACCAGTGGGCAATCCACCCTGCTCTTTCAAACGAAGCCAGGGCTCGGGCTCTTTAAGTTTTCCGCGGGTGAAAATGATGAGCAGCGCAGGAAACGCCCCGATCAAAAACATCCAGCGCCAGCCTGTCCCGGCAACCAGCGTCCCATCTTTTTCGAGGGCATCGATGCCCATTTTTGCAAAGCCGGCGGCGATATTTCCGACGGTTGAAAGGATTTGCAGTAAACCGAGGGATTGAGCCCTCGCTTCGCTCGGCACGGTTTCAGCAATGAGTGCCACGGCAAGTCCGAAGACCCCACCGACGCCGAGGCCAGTCAAAAAGCGGAAGATGGTGAAGTCGAGTTGGGTCTGGCTGAAATAGCTCAGACCGGTGAATGCGGAATAGATAAGGATGGTGAGAGTGAGCATCCTCGCGCGTCCATAACGGTCGCCTAAGGCGCCGAAAATCATGCCACCCACTCCCCAGCCAATGAGAAAGCAAGCTGTGACAATTTTTCCAAACCCCTGAACCTGCGTGTCCGTTGGGGGCAGATTCATCAGGTTGGAGAGGGCCGGAATGCGAGCCAGCGAAAAAAGGCGCTGGTCCAGGCAGTCAAAGAACCAAGCGGCCGAGGCCACGCAGACGACGAACCAATGGTAGGGAGTCAGATGACTCCACCAAGACCGAGAGATGGGTTTTTGCATTTAGATTGGGGTTGGGGGGGACGAATGATTGTGCTGGCCTGAGCGGCACACGAGAATGACAATTGATTTATAGAGACTGGAGTGGGAGAGACGAGGCTAATGTAGAGGCTAAGAATTCTGCCAGATTGGACTGACGCCACGCCGTTGGGTTGAATTATCCCCCAAGATCGGCTGGCTTTCCCTCTGGAAATTGCTCTGGAAATTACCGTATGCCGATTTTTCTGAAGCTTTCTGAAAATTGCTTTTTAAACTCAGTTTCGCCCCGGTTTGCCAGAAGGATGCTAATAAGGTTGATCCCCGTGACTTCGGAACGAGCCTGATTGGGCAGGGATAAACGCGCAGGGTAAGAAACCGTTCCGTCGGCATTTCGGTGGACTTCTGGATTTCTGTAGAACGAAGTCCAAGCATCCCGAGCCTCGCGAATTTGATCCAGATACTGCAGAAAAGGCGTCCCATGGCCATCGCCGTCAAGATGGCAAAAAAAGTAAACGAGCAGGCAGGAAGAAAAATAAAGACGCGCCTGATCCCTGCTCCCATTGTCTCCCCTAGCATGCCATGCCTGCGCGGGCAACGAAAGGAGTTCGGTCAAGGAGCCTGTGTCCAGAAGGAAACTATGCGTAAGGTTCTGATAGTTTTTGACGTATTCTCTAATGCCCCTCTCGTGGGCGTTGCACGCGAAGGCGCCGTTGTGGAAGGGAATCATGGAAGTGTATTCCGCAGTGCCCTCGATCATCCAGATGGGTAAAAAAGGAAGAAATTCATCCATCATTTGGTGGGTCACTTCGTGCACAATGGTTTCGTTGTTATAAACGGGGTTCTTGAACCAAGTTTTGGCGCGCAGTTCCAAACCCAGGCTTTCAAACGGGATTTTAAAAATTTTCGAACTACGGAAGTAGGCTCCGCTTGAGTTTTTGGGCCCGCCATCCTGAATATAGCTCGCGCGGTTCGCGTAAAGTTTGGCCCGGTAGTAGCCAAAATCAGGGGGTGGCTGAGGCTGGATGCCCCAGGGCAAAACTTGAGTCAGGGTGCGCGTGGCCTCAAAGGTGCGGGCAACTTCTTTCATGACCGAGCCCGCTAATTTCTCCGGCGCGGCAAATTCAAAGCTTTTTGAACGGTACAAATAACCCTTGAAGGCATCCGTTTCTGGAACCTGTTGCACGTTGAGTGCAGACTCCTCGGGAATCGCTTTCTCTGGCCAAACTCTTTTTTGCGGGGAAACCAGCGGTGGCAGTTTACTCTGAGTGTTTTCTAGTCGCAGGGATGCGGGCGGAGCGCCGGTCCATTTGCTTTGCACGAAAGACTGATCCTCCGCGCAGAGCATTTTAAGCGCCAAAATAATGGGTTTTCCGTTCGGCGGACGTAGCGCAACGCGCGTGCCGTCGGTATTGACGTAGGTGGCTTGGAAAAGGCGCCCATCCGTAGTGGTCCATGTGCGGACAGGGCCTTCGGTGCTGGTGCTTTCCTTCTGGCCTTGGGCGTTAAGATTTGCGGCAGGCGTTAGAGAATAAAAGACGCAGGACAGGACGAGGAGTAAAGTGCGAATTTTTTTGAGCATCAGCAGATTTGATGTTTTGCGTGGGGGCGTTGCGTCGTCAGGCCTGATGAACGGTGTTTTCCAACAACCATGAAAAATGCAGAGCCAACAAGCAAAACGTGCTAATTTTGAAGCTCCAGGCGTGGCTCAAGGAATAGTTTTGGCCGGAGTGAAAATTTATTTTCTTAAGTTTAAACCTCTGGGTTTCTTGAAACCTTACGGAATAGGGGTTAGGCACACTACGCAAAGCTGGGAAAGGCAGCACTTCTTAGCCTGCGATTTCGCGCCCGCGCCGTCCCCCAAACTTTTTTCATGAAAAACACCTCGTACGAATTCCTCAAAACCCTGCTTGAAACCCCATCTCCCTCCGGCTTTGAAACCCGCGGACAGAAAGTGTGGGTCGACTATGTCAGCCAGTTTGCTGATTCAGTGGAGACAGATGCCTACGGGAACGCCTTCGCCACACTCAATCCAGGAGGCGATCCTACCATTCTTTTTAGCGGTCATGTGGATGAACTGGGATTGATGGTTTCTTTTATTTCGGAGGAAGGATTTCTTTATTTTAAGGGAATTGGCGGCGTGGACAGGACCTTGATTCGGGGCCAGCGGGTGACCGTGCATGGCACGAAGGGCGCGGTGCCGGGTGTCACGGGGTTGCTGGCGATTCATCTACAGGAGCCCGATGACCGGAACAAAGTTCCTGAGATTCATTCGATGTACATTGATCTCGGCGTTTGCTCCCGAAAGGAAGCGGAAAAACTCGTGAGAGTAGGCGATCCAGTGACTTATTCTGCCGGTTTCCAGGAACTGGCCGGTGGAAAATTCGCGGCAAGGGGCTGCGACAACCGCATCGGTGCTTGGGCGGCTGCCGAGGGATTGCGGTTGGCTTCACTCCATAAAAAGGCACTCAAGTCCTGCATCGTCGCGGTTTCAACCATCCAGGAGGAAAACGGCGCCTATGGCGCTTCTATGGCCGGGTATAGAGTGCACCCTGATGTCGCGCTTGTAGTGGACGTCACTCATGCGACAGACATCCCAAACTGCTCAAAGCCAAAACATGGCGATGTCGCGATGGGGAAGGGGCCCGTCCTAAGCCTGGGAAGTGTAAACCATCCCGTGGTCAACGCCCGCCTGCGCGAAGTCGGCAAAAAGGCGGGTATCGCCCTTCAATCGGAAGCCAATCCGCGCTGTAGCGGCACCGACGCCGATGAAATATTCAAACAAAAGGGAGGCATTCCCACGGTCTCTCTTGGCGTCCCCAACCGCTATATGCACTCGCCTGTGGAGATGATTCAGTACTCCGACCTTGAGCAAACGGCCGAACTGCTGGCCGCCTTCGCGAGGAGTGCCAAGGCGGGCGAGCGCTACGGGGTCAATCTCCAGTAAGACGCACGGGCGCAGGCGAACTACATCGCGCTTCTTTTTGGAGCTTGGATGATTACTTTTTGGGTTAGGTCTAAGTCGCCTTCTTTGTAACTTTCAGTCTGCACCGCCGTTAGATACGCCTCAATGAGGCTTATCGCTTCAGTTCTGGACATCGCGTCGGCAGCGTTCATCAGTTGAAGACGTTCATTGTATTCGCGGAAATCGAGGCGGATTTTCCCGACATTGAGCAACTGGGTGACAACACCCAGAGTATGCGCGCTTGAGCAGCCTAGCTTGAAAAGATAATCGTCAATCTTCTCAGAGAGAAAGAGTACGGAATGGGTGACGTCACCCGCGGTTCCTGGGAGTGTGCTCGTCCTTGTCTGCTTGATTCTAATTTCAGCGATTTGCTTGAGAGGCATACCTCATCTATTTCCATATTCCGCCGATGGAGGCAAGGTGGAAGTGGTAACTGGGCATCATCTAAAAATGCGCATCCTGATGGCTTGGTTATGGTCGCTTCGTGTTATGCGTCATGGCACGCACAAAGACATCGACTCCTGTTTTGGGTCCATCTGTTGAGTGATTCAGCAATTTTATGAATTGCGTATTTCCTGTTCCAGAGATCGAATGGGCGGAATGAAGATTCTTTCAATATGCCTAAGTTTATGGGTCTCTTTGGGCAGCGCCTTTGCCGGGGACATTCAGGTTTCCATGGAGCGCAAAAGAACAGGACTGCGCGGCGAACAGGCCCAGGCGGGATTAAATAGCGGCACTCAGAAATGGATTGGGGAGATCAAGGTGGAGAGCGGCGCCGCTCAGCCGACCCCCGAGCTGCAGGTGCGTTACGTTGTGTACGTCAAGCGGCAGAAGATAGGCCAGAAGCCAGGCGAGGACAAAATCGAGGAAGTCAGTGGAGAGTCCGTCGTGCCTTCGTTGAAGAGACGCACGCCCTTTGTTTTAGATACGTCCGAAGTGGAGCTTCGTCAGCAGGCACTCGCGCCAAACTATTATCTGGAAAAAGGAGGCCAGACTAAGGCAAGCGACACCATTACTGGCATCTGGGTCAAAGTTTTCAAGGCAGGAACCGAGGTTGGTGAATACGTGAACCCTTCGTACATCAAAGAAAAATTCAAATGGAAGTAACTGTAAATAAAACTTTTAAGCAAAGTGTCGCACAAGAGTAGGATGGAGACTGGAACTTCCGGTTGTTGTCTGCCTCATTGAGAAAAAAAACCAAGGGATAAAGGGGGTTTTCTCCTTCGCCGAACTTGTTGCGGGCGACAGCGGCAGCGTCTATCGTCCTGCCGCTTTGCCCATGAATCCACGCAACACTGTCCCCTGCGCTACCTGCGGCACCCCTGCGGATTTTTTCGAAAAACCTCTGGGCCCCTTTTGCTCGGTCCGCTGCCAGATGGTGGATCTCGGGCGCTGGTTTTCAGAAGACTACCGTATTAGCGAGCCGCTCACGGCGGACCACTTTTCGGAATACGAGGCGTGGGAGGGAAAGGCTCTGGATCAGCCTGATTGAGGCATGCCAAGGCTCCGCGGCATTCCGGGCAACGCGAAACAAAGAGGGGATAAGTACGTGAAAAATCCGATCTGCTGAGAAAGCCGAGAGGTTTGCTGCACCCCGAATTTTGCATCGAGTCTCTAGAAAGAGCGGCGTAATCTCGTTCAATGTCCCCTGGCACGAACACCCGTTTTTTCACGAAGACTGCGCCCTGTTCGATTGTCTCAATTTGGTTTTTATTGCCGGTGTTTTGTTTTAGCGGCAGAGCGCAGCAGTCGCCGCCGAAAAATCCAGAGGTCATTGGGGCTCTGGTTGCAGACGTAGCTGCGCCGCCGAAATGGAAAAAGTTGATGCCTCAGGATCCTTTGGAAGGGCTCCGGTTTTCCACCTATGTCATCGGGTCCTATCCTGAGCACACCGTTGAACTGTTTGTTTACACCCCCGAACACCCTGGAAAATATCCAGCCGTTTTGTGCATCCACGGAGGAGGATGGAGTCAGCGACAAATTGAGTCAGACCGGCCGATGATGGAGCGTCTTGCAAAACGCGGTTTCGTCACCGCTTTAGTGAGTTACAGAATCTCTGGCGAAGCAAAGTATCCGGCGGCTTTAAACGACTGTAAGGCGGCGGTGCGTTATTTAAGAGCCCATGCGGCAGGCTTGCACATCAACCCTGAGCGGATCGGTGTCATGGGCGGCTCTGCGGGGGGGCACCTCTCGGGACTCACTGCGCTCACGTCCGGTAAATCCGAATTTGAGGGGGACGGCGTGGAACGTGAAACGGACAGCTCGGTGCAGGCTTGCATCGTGATGGCCGCTTCACAGGATCTTGTGGAAGCCAATTTCCTGAAGACCAATCCTAGCGCCCTTGCGTTTTTTGGATCGACGTGCGCGCAGAGTCCCGACCTTTACCGGTCCGCTTCGCCTCTAACCCATATTCGAAAAGGGGTTCCGCCCGTCCTTTTTATTGAGGGAGAAAAGGACTCACTCAAGGTCGGACGCAAAGAAGCCATGGACAAACTGGCCGAGGCGGGGGTTGAGACGGGCCTGCGCACGTTGAAGTTCGCTCCGCACCCTTTTTGGATGAGCGACCCTTGGTGTGCGGAGACCGTGGAAATTGCTGCCGCCTTTTTCGGAAAACACCTCGGCGGCGTTCAGCCCGTGATTCCCGACTAGCCAGCTGCCAGTCTATTGCTTTGACATCTTTGGGGGGCGGCCGCTCTGAGAAATGCCGGTTTGAAAGGAGCTTTGTCAGGGGCGTTTCGTGGGGGTCAGGCAAAACTGTTCGGGCATAGGTGCTTCGGGAATTGCCGTGGGCCATGTTTTGTGGTGGACTTAAGACTCACCCCAAAATCCCCCCTATGAATCCTCTTCTGCTTGTCCGTCTTTGGTTGATGGTCTTTCTCCACTATTTTGTGTGGAGTTCGTGGTACGTAACGATGGCCACATACACCACCAAGGAGCTGGGATTCACCGGCGGGCAAGTCGGCTTGGCCTATGGAACGACCGCCGTTGGGGCGCTCTTGTCTCCGCTGATCGGGGGAGTCATTGCAGACCGGTTTTTCGCCACGCAGCGTATTCTTGGATTTTTGCACCTGCTTGGAGCCGGCCTATTATATTGGGTATCGACGTTAAAAGAGTTCGGCAGTTTTTATCCCGTGCTTCTCGCTTATACTGTGACGTACATGGCGGGGCATGGACTGACAAACTCGCTTACGCTGAATCATTCCAAGAATCCGGCTCGCGAGTTTCCGTTGGTGATGATCATGGCGAGTGTGGGTTGGATTGTGGCGGGACTGGTCGTGAGCGCGCTCAAACTGGAGGATAACGCGGGTATGTTTAAGCTCGCCTCGGTGGCAGCGCTCGCAATGGGGGTGTATTCCTTCACTCTTCCTCACACCCCGCCCAGAGGTGCAGGGACGCCGGCCTCTCTCGGCACCTTGCTTGGGTTTGACGCGCTCAAGTTGCTCAAGGACCGTTCTTTTGCGACATTCATGCTTTGCTCTTTTTTAATCTGTGTCCCGCTCAGCTTCTATTTTAGTTGGATGAACGCGTTCATGAATGAGTTGGCCATCCCAAATGCCGCCGCAAAGATGACTCTCGGGCAGGTCTCCGACGTGGTATTCCTTCTTCTGCTTCCCGTGTTATTGCCTCGTCTGGGCGCCAAAGGAATTCTGATTCTTGGCATCGGCGCCTGGGCTGTGCGCTTCGGACTTTTCGCTCTCTTCCAACAAAACGCCTCCGCTCTTTGGATGCTTTTCACGGGGATTTTGCTGCATGGAATGTGCTACGATTTTATTTTTGTGATGGGTCGTATGTACGTAGACCGCCATGCGGGGCCAGACATCCGCGCCGCCGCACAGGGATTGCACGCCATTGTGACCCTCGGTGCGGGGATGTTTGTCGGGTCATGGCTCTCCGGTGTTGTGGCACAACGCTATACGGAAGGCGCTACGCACAACTGGCAGGCGATCTGGTTAATTCCAGCGGCAATGGCAGCGGTTCTTGTGGTGGTGTTTGGGCTGTTGTTCCGAGAAGACCCGAAGACCAAAGCCGCCACTTAGAGCGAAGCGACGCACCCCCTGGAAATGAAAGCCATCCCCCTTCTCCCTGCGCTTCTTCTATTTCTGCTCAACTCCACCGCGTTGATTGCAGCCCCGATTCCGGAACCCACCCACTGGAAGGCCGGCGCAGCCTCAGTGAAAATCACGCCCGACAAGCCCATGCTTATGGCGGGCTACGCGGCCCGCACCACGCCATCGGAGGGTGTGGAATTAGACTTGTACGCAAAGGCGTTTGCGCTCGTGGACGAGGTGGGGATGAAGTTTGGGCTTGTGACCCTAGATTTGATTGGAGTGCCAAGAGGCCTCCGGCAGGCTGTGGCGGAGCGCATCAAAAAGGAGCTTGGAATCGAGTCTGCCAATCTTGCCATTAACGCGTCGCATACGCACAGCGGCCCGGAATTGCGCACAGGGAAAGGATTGGGGGCGGATGACATCGCCCAGCGCAATCAGGACGCAACAGAGTATACGACAAAGTTGGAAGACTCCATTGTGAACCTCTTGCGCGAGGCGTTTCGCACCGTCGCACCCGCTCATGTCGAATACGGCAGCGCCCGGTGCGGCTTTTCCATGAACCGCCGCACTCCTGACGACAAAGGTGGGTGGCGCAACTTCCCCAATCCGGAAGGCTTGGTAGATCAGAGTGTGCCCGTGCTTAAGGCGGCAAGCGCCGAGGGCAGGGAGATCGCTGTGCTTTTTGGTTATTCGTGCCATTGCACAACTTTAGGACACCAGAAGTTTAGCGGAGATTACGCAGGATACGCCCAGGCTGCCCTGGAGGAAGCGCATCCGGGCGCGGTGGCGTTGTTTGTCAACGGCTGTAGCGGGGATCAAAACCCTTACCCGCGCAAGACGGTGGAGCTTGCGCGCACACACGGGCAAACTTTGGCGACGGCGGTTGAGGCGGCGCTCACCACCAAGCTCCGCGGCCTCAAAGGCAGCCTTCGCACCGCCTACCGCGAAATCCCGCTCGCCTACGATAAAATACCGACTCGTGAAGAGCTGCTGGAGGAACAGAAGTCTAGTGACAAATGGGTTTCTTCCCACGCCACACGCCTGCTTGCCCGCATGCAGGACGCGGAACCGCTTTCTCCCGTGTATCCTTATCCGGTGCAAGTGGTGCGTTTCGGGGACGAATTGACTTGGGTGACTCTGGGTGGCGAAGTGGTCGTTGATTACTCGCTGCGGCTCAAACGAGAGCTCACCGATCCGCTCGTTTGGGTGAGCGGATACACGAACGACGTGATGGCCTACATCCCCAGTCTTCGCATCTGGAAGGAAGGTGGTTATGAAGCGGGAGGAGCGATGGTTTACGGCAGTCACCCCTCCCGCTGGAGCTCAAACGCTGAGCGGCAGATCGTCTCCACGGTGATGGAACTGCGCGAATCCCTCAAGTAACGCTGTCAATGCCGGCCTCTATCGCCGAGCAGCTGTTGCTTTTCTCAAACTATCACCTCCTCGTTGGTCCGCCCACTCCATCCCCACCCATGAACAGACGCCATTTTATTACAACCGCCGGAGCCGCAGCCGTGGTGGCGCACCTCCGGCCGTCTTCCAGCGCAGCCGCTCCCGCGATGCCCGAACTAATCAGAACTGAAAATCTCAAAAAGGGCGCGACGGACTGGCAGTTGACCCGAATCCGAGTGGACGCTGAGGGGTTTCGTTCGCCTTTAATTGAAGGGTATTGTTCGCGCCAGAGCGTGCTCGCGGGGGAGTCCCTTGAGATCATGACCTCGGCAAAACCCGCGAGACAGTTCCGCTTGGAGATTTTCCGGCTTGGCTATTACGGCGGCCGAGGTGCTAGAAAAATGCAGGAATCGGGGCCGTTCACCAGTCGCACGCAGACGACACCTGCGCCCGGTGAGAAAAATATTCACGAGTGCCGATGGGAACCTACGCTGCGTCTCGACATCCCGTCTGACTGGCCCAGTGGTGTTTATTTGGGACGCATGACTACCATTCCAGAGGGCCAAGAGGCTTACTGGCAGAGCTATGTCGTGTTCATTGTGCGCGATGAACGTCCCGCAGACATTCTTCTGCAATGCAGCGACAACACCTGGCAGGCGTACAACCGCTGGCCCAACAACTATTCGGTCTATACTCATCCCAAGGGCAATGAGGGGCCGTGGGCTGATGTGAGTTTCGACCGTCCGTATGGCCGTGAAGCGCAGCACCAGGGCGTCGTCAATGATCCTCTCACCGTTGGCTCCGGTGAGTTTTTGCCTTTCGAGTTTCCCTTAGCTTACTGGCTCGAGCAGCACGGGTACGATGTGAGTTATTGTTCCAACAGCGACATGGTAACACCCGATCGTGGGCTTCAGTGCAAGGCATTTATCAGCGTTGGGCATGACGAATACTGGGACATCCGCCAGTTCCGGAGCGTAGAAAAAATGCGCGATAGCGGGGTCAACCTGCTGTTTTTATCGGGCAATTCGGTGTGTTGGGTCACGCCCCTGCGTGCGGGTGCCGATGGGGCTCCCAACCGGACCATGTTTCGCGGCGGGCCTTACGGCGGAGAAAATGAATACGCAAAAAACCGTCAGCTCCGCAATGGTCCATTTCCAGAACACGGTCCTGATGAGGGGCTTCTGATGGGTGCGCGCAATGTGGAGCCCGTCAATGGTGGCGGCGACTGGGTTTGCGAAATACCGGAACACTGGATTTTTGCGGGCACCGGCATGAAAAAAGGCGATTCGGTTCCTGGATTGGTTGGTTGGGAGTATCACGGTCAGCCGGCTACCGAAATTCCGGGACTGGAAGTCGTGGGAGCAGGCACCGCTTGGGTTGGAGGGACCAAGCCCCAACAGTGGACGGCCACGATTTACCCCGGCCCAAAGGGCAACTACGTATTCAACGCCGCCTCGATTTTTTGGGCGCAGGGCCTCTCGACGCCGCCGGGCCATGTGCTGCCGTGGTCACATTCGAGCCGTCCACACGGCCCGGATGAGCGCGTGCAAAAAATCACACACAATCTTTTGCGGCGCGCCTTGGGCCGCAAGTAACTCTGCTTTTATTCGAAACTAAACCATCCGTCCCCGCTTCACTTTAAAATACATCCCTATGAAAATCCTCTCTTGGTTTGCCCTGTTCGGATTACTCGGAACGGCTCTGGCGGCAGGCCAAGCTCCAGCGCTCAAAGGCAATAGCGCTCCCGCGATCGGTTCCGCGTCGGTCTTTCGTGCGGGCGCCTACGCCCAGGATATCTCGCCCACAAAGTTTCCCGCGCCGATTAACGGCAATATGAAGGGCGCCTTCGCCGATGGAATTCACGATCCGATGAACGCGCGTTGCCTGGCCTTGCACGACGGCACCCGGGCGTTGGTATTTGTCGTCGTGGACGCCTGTTTATTGCCGCGCGAGATTGTGGAGGAAGCCAAGGAAATCGCGTCCCGCGAGACGGGAGTACCCAAAACCCAGATCCTCGTTTCGGCAACACACACGCATTCGGCTGCGGCCTTAACCTCTGCTTTCCAGAGCGACCCGGACCCGGAATATGTGAAAACGGTGGGCCCAAACATCGCACGCGGAATCATTCAAGCGCTCAAGAATCTCGAACCGGCGGAATTGGGTTGGGCTTTTGGAAGCGATCCCGTCCACGTCTTCAACCGACGCTGGCTTGTGAAGGATGGGGAGTCTTATGAGAACCCCTTTGGCCTCACGACGGACCGTGCGAGGATGAATCCAGGCGCAGGCAATTTGAAGGTATCCGTGCCCGCCGGTCCGGTGGATCAGGACGTCGCGGTGCTGGCGGTGCGCAGCGTCGCAGACAAGCGCCCGCTGGGTTTGCTTGCCAACTACAGCTTGCACTATGCGAGCGGTAATCCCGCCATTAGCGCGGATTATTTCGGTGCCTTTGCCGCTGAGATTGCTTCCCGGGTCGGCGCAGCAGACCCGAGATATGAGGGCAAGCCGGCGTTTGTTGGAATCATGTCCAACGGGACTAGCGGTAATATCAACGGGATTAATTTCGGCGCTTTACCTCCCCGCACCCGCCGCAATGCAGCCGAAAATTTGCAGGTGGTCGCCCGGACATTAGCCGATACAGCGCTGGAGGCCTACGAGACGATCAAATGGCAGGCGAAGGTTACACTCGACAGTGAAGAGGCCGACCTCGAACTGGCAGTGCGCAAAGCCTCCCCTCCGGAACTCGCGCAGGCTCGCGAGTGGATGGATTCCATTCCAAAGGACAAAGACGGTCAGTGGTCCAGCATGAAAGCCATATACGCCCGCGAGGCAGTAAAGCTCGCGGATTACCCGGATATAGTCCCCGTGAAAATTCAGATGCACCGCATCAACGACCTGAGCATCGGGGCCATTCCCTGCGAGGTGTTCGTGGAAATCGGACTGCACCTAAAAGCAAAGAGCCCGTTTGCGAGGCACTTTACCATCTCGCTAGCTAACGGTTACAACGGCTACCTCCCAACGCCAGAACACCACGCCTTGGGCGGTTACGAAACCTGGCGCGCCCGCAGTAGTTATCTGGAAACGCAAGCGTCCCCAAAAATTGTAGAGGTGATGGAAAAGATGTTTTCGAATCTTCGCACCCGTTCTAAGTGAATCGCCATTGGTGGCTAATTTCCCGATGCTCGAACAAGTTAGCTGCAGTTTTGGATTAATTTGATTTCACAGTCATCCCACAGCCTGAGAAAAACGTGGGGTTCAGAAGAACGGTACAAAGTAACGGCGGCGGATTCTGAACGGAGGCGGTTGCAACTTTTACGACCGCCTTTTCTTTTTTAGTGTAGACGCTGTCCCCTAAGATTTACATTGTTGGTGCGGTCTTTTGTGCTGAAGGAAGGGCCTTCTCAGAGAACCAGAGCTGCGGCCAGGCTTGGTTGAGGGCCCCCGCACATCGTATTCGCCCGGATGCTGTTCCATAGCTTTTCAGAAGCCTGAGCAGATCGAGTCGTTCCCAAACCGCGGAGTGCACCACCGCAAAAAGACGGGTAAAACGGTGGGCCCAAGCTGACAAAATGCTTGGAAGCGCAGCAGCGCCTACACCATCAGGGCTGTATCCACAGGCCACCGCGCTGCGTTTGCGCTGTGTAATATCCGTGAGGGCTGGTTTTTGGTGCGTACCCTACTGAGTGCTAGGGATCCTTTTTCTAGCCCATTTTTTTAGCTTATTTCGTCATCCCTGTCGGATGGCTATGGTTCTGGCTAAAAATCAACTCAGGGTTGGAACTCGATCCAGTTTAGGCCGAGAACGGTGGATTTGTCCGCGCAGCGTGCGACTACGCAGACATCGGTTAGGCCGTTCGCATGGGTGAGAGCGGCGTTGATTTCATGGAACTTGCCTTCGCCGGTGGTCTTCACCTCGATGGTTGTGAGAAGGGGGCCCGTGGGTGAACCGCTGCGTATTTCAAAGGTTCCTCCTTTTGTGTCGAAGCAACCGGCACGGACGTTGATGTGAGAGATACCGGTGAGGTTCAGGTCACGCCAGAGGATGTGGGAGTTATTTTTGAAGTGGCCTAGGATGGCCTGTTCTCCTTCCACGGATTCGACGTAGGCCATGCCGTGATTCTCATCGTAGAGTGCGGCTTTTTTGCGGCGTGAATGCAGCACCAATGTGCCTTCCCCACGCAGGCGCGGCATCGTTGAATGCTTGCCCTCATCCGTGTACGAGGCGTTTAGGATGAGCACGCCTTCGTCCACACGCGTGCCTTCTGCAGGCTTCTTCGGAGCGGTGTAGCTACCACTGGCTCCAGACTGCGGCGGGCTTGTGGGATCATCTTTGAGCGAGAGCACCCAAGAAACCATGCGGCGGATTTGCTCAATGCTGTGCTGCGGATGCGGCGGCATGGGAAGCTGTCCCCACACGCCGGTGCCCCCACTGAGGACCTTCAGCGCGAGACGCTCGACAGCGGTGGGGTCGTCCTTGTATTTTAAAGCGACTGTCTTGTAAGGCGGACCAGCGGATGGTGTGTCGGCCATGTGGCAGGCAAAGCAGGTGCTAGAGCGCATCATGGCAAGGCCAGGATCGATCACGTCCTTGTCACCATCGGTGGCGAAGCGACGACCACGGAATTCGCCCTGCACGGTGGCGAGATTGTTGTGCACAGTGTCTCCGTCAGTTTCGGTGACGGACACTTTGTAAGGAATCTTGGACTCCCAATCAAAGAACGAACCCTGTGCAGGCGACTCGAAGCGCACGATGGGTCGAGCGTTGCCGACATAAATTAATTCTTTCGCCGTGCTTTTCGCTCCGCTGCTATCGAGTGCGGACACGCTGACTTCATAGGTGCCTGGCTGCTCAAAAGTGTGCGTGAACTTCGCTGCGTCGCCGGCGTATTCTTTTCCCGCAATGCTCCAAACAAACGTCAGTGCATCGCCATCGGGATCGCTCGATGTCGCCGCATCAAATGTAAGCACCAAAGGGTGTAGGCCAGCTGTTTCTTTCGCGATGATGCGTGCCACAGGCGCTCTATTGCCGCGACGATAAACGACTCGCACGATACGGCTGTCGTTGTTTTCCCACCACTGGTCGCCATACTCGATCATGTAGAGCGTGCCATCGGTGCCGATCTTCATGTCGATGGGGCGGCGCAGGTTCCATGTCGGTACGAAGGGCTCGATCTCCGGACCTCGGGTGCCTAGCTTCACAGTCTGAATCCAGTTCCGCATCCACTCATAGATGAATAGACGACCATCGAGCTCCTCGGGGAGTTTCGTTGGCGAAGGATTTGCGGATTCATAGTGGTACACGGGTCCGGCCATGATGGAGCGCCCGCCGCTGCCGAGCGTGGGGAAATCTTTTGAGGGTAGGTTCGAATACCAGATGAGCGCAGGCTTGGCGGGTGGCAGCTTTTGAATGCCCGTGTTTCGAGGCGAAAGATTTTCTGACGATTGCGGGTCGTAGCGTTTGATTTCCTTGTTCGCGGCGAAGTCATAAAGCGGCAGTGCTTCATTTGGACCGACAAAGAGAGGCCATCCAAAATTGCCGGCGGTTTGTGTCGCATTGATCTCCTCGTAGCCTACGGGGTTCACTCCTAGCTCGGGCAGCACGTTTGGCCCGACATCGCCGAAGTAGAGCGTGCTGGTTTTGTCATCCACGGTGAGTCGGAATGGATTGCGCACACCCATGGCGAAGACCTCAGGTCGGCCGTCTTTGCCATCTGGGAAAAGATTGTCCTCGGGAATCGAGTAGCCGCCATCGGGTTTAGGATGAATGCGCAGCACCTTGCCGCGCAGATCGCGCGAGTTTGCGGCGGAACGGAAGGCATCCCAGTTCTTTCGATCAGGCCGCGTGTCCTGCGGCAGTCCTGGATTCCAGTGACAGTTATCGCCATTGCCAATGTAGAGATTGCCCTTCGCATCCATCCACATCGCGCCGCCCATGTGGAAGACGTGCTCGCTATCGTAAGGCCAAGAAAGCAGCTCCAACTCGGAGGTGGCTGCCATCGTGCCGTCCCTTACGGTAAATCGGCTCACACGCATCGTCGCCTGCTTTGCCGCCGGACAGAATAACACATACAAATGTCCGCTCTGCTCAAAGTCTCTCGCCACGGCCAGGCCTAGCAGTCCGACCTCGCCCTTCGCATATGCCGGCACCGTGCCGAGTATGTTAACGCTTCCTGACACTGCGCTCCAACGCTTTAAGGTGCCATGAAACTCGGCAAAGACGATATCGCCCCCCGGTAGCACTTCCATCTGGATCGCATCACGTGCCGCAGGCACGAGGATTTCCTTCTCAAAGCGGTTCTGATCAACCAACTCTGCGGCATTCAGTGTTGATAGCGTAAAAAACGCTGCGATGGCGATGATGGGGGCGATGTTCATGGCTTTTGAGGGGGTGAATGGCTGCTGAACTCCTATCTTGTATTGAGGAATTGGGTGAATTTTCTCACCCCTGGATTTTCTCACCTCGTTGGGGCGCCTTACGAGTCCTCAGATTCCAGCAATGCGCCACTGCATCACGAGTGCATTCTAGTAGGCCCTTTTGTGTGAGTCTATTGACTTATTGTATAAAGTATTCTTGGGGTTATCCGGTGCAACATATCATCAAAGCTCACAAATGCAGACTTTATGCGAAACTCCACCCTCAAAAAAACGGCCCTCTCAAAATTATCGACAGAAACGTGGGTTGGATTGTATGCAGCAGCAGCTGAAGTGTTTGCTCTAAAACCGTGGGAGATAATTCCTCCTGGTATCTTGTTGAAAACCATGCACCCGTTGACGGGCGAGCCTGTGTTCGGTTCGATCATGGGAGAGATGGGTGAGGTTTTTGGAGTCTCGATTCAATCTGGAAAATGGGCGGAATATTCTCTGATGAAGGCTTTCGCTGAAGGTGAAGAAGAACTGCTTGTTGCAAATTTCCATCGGGTTTTATCGTTCAAAATTGAGTTTGTGAAAAAGGTTGAGTTGTCAGGGACGGACAAAGACCGGCTAAAAGCGTTGGCATACAAACCGCCGGGTGGCGCGAAAGGAGCCTGCTGGCCGATGATCGAGGTCATGAAGGAAGGCTGCGTACAGTGTCCTCCGGATGTCGGTGATGCGGATATTATTTCGGAACTCTTGCCACGCTTTATTTTGATGGTTCGGGCGATTGGCGAGCACGCGGGCGATAGTCCTGACCGCCTCCCTGAGGGAATAGCGGTCTGGCCCGAGGGACGCACCGTGGAGAGTCCGCTGCAGTGGGAGGAAATAGAATGGAGACCGTTTGAAACCGTTCCGGAACCCGTTTGTGAAGTGTTTCCGTTGGACGAATTCACGGCGGCGCGATTGAAGGAACTGCCTCAGGTAAAGCAGCAAATTGAGTTGGATGCCTTTGCGGGATTTGCATCCGTAGGGGAAGGGGAGCGTGCTTTTTTTATGAAACTGGGCCTCGCTTTAGATACAGAGACGGAAATGGTTGTCGGGTTAGAAGTGGGAACGAGTGGAACGGATTTATTGGAGAACATTGTGGGCCGCCTGTTGGTGCAGGTTGTTTCTAAACTGAAAGCTCGCCCGACGCGTATTCTGCTCTCGCAGAAAAGTCTTTTGGAGGCATTGCGGCCGGTGGCGGAAAAACTGCGAATTGAACTTCGACACCAAAAGCACCTTCCAGCGCTCGAGCAGGCTCGCGCCTCGATGCCGGAACATTTTGGTGTTTGAGGCCGCTTGAAAGGAAGCGCTCAGTTCCGGTTGTGCCTTTTGGTGGAAAGTGTCATTTCGGCAACTTTTGCAAAGGATTCCCTGATGCGGAAGGCGGAACCGTCAGGGCAGAGATTGCCCAACGATGGGCTTTCTCCGGAATGCTCACCCGTCTCCGCGCCAAAAGCCGGTGAAACGTAATTTTGAAGAGGGAGTCCATGGCTCGGCTGGAAAAATCGACACGATTTCGGAGGCTTTAAATTTGGAGGCGGGTCTGAGGCTTGTTCGATTCGATGATTTTTGTCGGCGGTGATAGAGGGAAGCCCAAGCGTGATTGCGGTGGCCACCATGAGGAGGTTGGAAGGTTGCCTGGAGTCTGGGTGGTATCGGCGGCCCGTTCGGACAGAGGAGTTCCTGCCCCTTCCGAAAAGGAAATGACGTCGTCAGCAGCGCTGCCGTATCGAGGAATGACAACACGCTGCTTTTTGTTTGCGACGTCTTCCCTAATTGCGAGGTATTTCGCTTTGAACGAGGAGACGCTCCGTTCCATAGTTTTGCCATAGGGTGACCACATTTGAACAGCAAACGGTTTCCTCAAGGGTTGGCGTGGCGCAACAGAAAGTTCCTCCCCGCCGTGAAACGTTTAAAACGAGATTGGGTGCTGCTCTTGTGATTTTAGGAAGCAAGGGCCGGGCGCATTTCGCCCGTTTCAGCTCTATTTTCGTCCATTCCGGCGATTAATCCTGTGAGTTGAGTGAGAATGTGCCACAAGAGTCACGTCGACTCGATATACTGGGTCCCACTTTAAAGAGGCAGACCCCTCCCCCCGACACATCAATGCACCTGCGTGTCTGAGATTTATTCAAGTGAAGGAAGGAAATGTAATTTATTCCCCGCGAAAAAACGCAGGGAACCGCTTTGGCGTGCGCTAGGAGCGTCCTCCTCATTCGTCGAGCGGCGGCATGTCACTTGGCCGGCTTTGAAACAGTCGGCACCCGTGGCTGGACGAGAAATGGGGAAAGGGGCGCCTCGGGCGTACTCGCGCATGAACCGGCCCCTGGTCCGGTGGGTGACGGCGTGCCTGTTGATCACACTATTTTGTCTTGGGCCCGCCGGTGAGATGCATGCGGTGGTCACCACCTACAGCAGCAACCAGACGCTTTCGGGCCTTTCTTTCACCGGGGGAACGAGTTTTACGATTAGTGGTGGGACCATAACGGTCAACGGGTCCATCGTGGGCGGCGACGGCGGGACGCTCTCCATTTCCAATGCGACTGTGACGCAGGGGAGTAATTCGACTTACAATTTCGGGGCGGGTTACAATGCGAATTCTACGACGGGATATGTGAACGTTGGCGACGGCGGGGTGCTTAATATTGGGAATGGAGGGGCTCTTACTTTCATCGGAGGCGGGAACTCTGCCGCACCCACTGGCACCGGCGTTTTGACGCTGAGTGGGTCCGGCATGGTGAATATCGGGGCGGCCGGCGCTGGCGTAAACAGCAAGGTTTATCTTACGGGTTACGGTGGTTCGGGAACGGTGTATTTAAGCGGTGGAACACTAACCACATCCAGGCCTATTACTGGAACTGGCGCCGCATCAGCGTTTTATTTTGACGGAGGGGTTTTGAAGGTGGGTTCTTCTTTCACCCCTAATGACGCTTTGCTGTCGAGTATTGGGAATGTGTATATCAAGAGTGGCGGCGCGATTGTGGACACCAATGGGATCGACGTCAGTGTATCAAGCAGCCTGCGGGCGTATTCTGGCTCCACGGGAGGGGTGACCAAGCTGGGCGCTGGGACGCTGTCTTTGTCGGCAGCGCCTTCTTATACGGGTGTTACCACGGTGAGTGCGGGGAGCTTAACGGTGAACTCCAATTTCATACAAGGCGTCACAAACAACATTGTGGTTGATTCGGGAGCACTGTTGGAGGTGAACCTGACAAGTGCACTTACGGTGGCCAATTCCTTTTCAATTACGGGATCCGGGACGGTGGTGAAGAGCGGTGCTGGCACATGGAAGCTGGGGTATGGTTCGATCCATGTGAACTTCAGTTTGAGCTTGGGCGGGTTGATTGATATTCAGGGAGGAATACTTCAGGCGGATTACAACGGCTTAAGTTTCGGGAGTAATCAGGGTAGTGTGAATATTGCCTCTGGTGCCGTTCTGGATTTCTATGCGGAAAACGGTCAGATGGATGCATTAAATGGAGCGGGGTCTTTACAGAATGGTTATGCGGGAGGCTTGCACAATGTGACGTTGGGCGTGGCTGGAGGTTCGGGGGTGTTTAGCGGCGTGATCAAAAATGGTGCTGCCACGGCTCTCGTGTTGACGAAATCCGGCTCCGGGACTCAGGTTTTTTCGGGGGCGAACACGTACACGGGGGGTACAACGGTGGCCGCGGGAGCCCTGAACATTCAGAACTCAAATGCCTTGGGGTCGACGGTGGGAGCCACCACGGTGGCAAGCGGGGGCGCGTTGCAGATTCAAGGCGGTATCACGATAGGGGCCGAGGCGCTCACCTTGAATGGAACTGGAGTTTCCTCAGACGGAGCCTTGCGGAATATAAGTGGTACAAACAATTACGGCGGCGCCATCACGCTGGCGTCTGCGAGCCGTATTAACTCCGATGCGGGAATTTTAACCCTGTCGAATAGTGTGACGGGAGCCTACGCGTTGAACGTTGGTGGTGCTGGAAATTTGACCTTTTCGGGGATGATCGCGACATCGACGGGAGGTTTGACCAAGGACGGAGTGGGGACAGTGACGTTGAGCGGGATGAATACTTATTATGGTAAAACGTCGGTTCAGAGCGGGGCGCTTAGCGTGACTTCCTTGAATCGTGTGGTTAGCGGCATTCCAACGAGTTCCTTGGGAGCTCCTACCACCGCAGCAAACGGGGTTATTGCGCTTGGCGGCCTTTCGAGCACGGGATCGCTGATTTACACGGGTCAAGGGACGGCTTTTTCTTCGGGAAGCCTTTATACGTTGTCTTCAAATGGATCAAATCCGTTTACTTTGTCGATTAATCTTGGTCAGCAATGGAGCTTTGATGCCGAGTATAAAATGAATTCAAGTAACGGATTAAATACGCTGTTTTCTTATGGGAATTATACCGATGGCATTTTAATTAGGACGATTCGTTCCGATGCTCTTTTTATAAATGGGCAAGGCTTTGGAACCATCGATGTCTTTGGCGGGGTGACTACGAACGGGCAATTTATTCCGGTTAAATTCGTTTACAATAATGGGACGCTAAACATGTATGTCTCTGGAGTGTTGGTGAAAACTCTAGTGGGTTCAGGGACTTTGAGTCCGGCGGACAAAACGCTTTGGATTGGATCTGCCCACCATGCCTCTGGCGAGGGCTTTGATGGGCAGCTTCGCAATGTGGTGATCAGCACCGTCGGTCAGGTTGGCACGGAAAGCACGGACCGGATTCTCGATCTTGCCGGGACTACAGGGGGAGGGGTGATTGACCAGTCAGGCACTGGGGCTTTGACTTTCACGGGAAACGTGATCTCCAGCGGCGCGGGGTCCAAGACGTTGACATTGCAGGGGTCAAGCGCCGGGACAGGTGAAATTTCTGGGATTATCGCCGACAATAGCCTCACGAACAAGACGTCCCTCTTGAAGCAGGGTTCTGGGACATGGACGCTTTCCGGGTCGAACACGTATACTGGTGGTACGACGGTGAGTGAGGGATCGTTATTGTTGAGAGGGGGTATCAATCGTTTGGCGATCAGCGCTCCGATCAGTGGAGATGGAGGGGTGTTGGATCTGGGTGGATACAGCCAGTCGAGTTCGGGGGTGATCTCATTGACGGGAGGAACGTTTCAAAACGGGACTTTTTTAGCCACGGGCAGTGCGTATGACATGCAAAGCGGAAGTGTGAGTGCGGTTCTTTCCGGAACGCAGGGGCTGATGAAGACGACGACGGGTTGGGTGACGATGAGTAACGCCAACACCTACACCGGCGGGACCACGGTAGGCGCAGGGTCTTTGTTATTGAGTGGTGGTAACAACCGGCTCTCAAGCAGCGGTGCCGTGTCGGCTGCGGGCGGGGTGTTGGATTTGGGTGGGTACAGTCAATCGACCTCCGGGGTGATCTCTTTGACGGGGGGAACGTTTCAAAACGGGACGTTGACAGCTATGGGAAGCGCTTTTGATGTGCGGAATGGAAGTGTCACTGCAATACTGGCGGGAACGCAGGCGCTGAGCAAAACAACCACGGGATTGGTGGCTTTGAGTGGCTCCAACACCTACACGGGAGGGACTACAATATCGGCGGGAACTCTTTATTTGGGAGGCTCCGGTGCGGGTGAGTTGGGTTCCTTGAATGCGGCGGGCACGGTTACACTCAACGGGGGCGCGGTGAATTTTGGCAGTTACACCGCCTACACTTTCTCAGCCCTGGCTGGGAGCGGTTCGCTCACTCTAGCAAACAACGCTGGCACTCCAGTTTGGTTGACTTTGGGAAACAATTCGGGCTTTTCCAGCACGTTCACGGGAAGACTCCTGGGCTCTGGGACCTTGCTCAAGTCGGGAACTGGGACTGCAACATTCGACCCCGGGGCGGGAAGCACGAACTCGCTGGGGTCGCTTTCTGTGACGGGCGGTTCGTTGAAGGTGGCCAGCGGAGTTTTAAACGTGAGCATCAGCAATAATGCTCCGACCGCGGTGATGGGGCTTTATGTGAATGGCGGGCAGCTCAATATCACTGGAGGCTGGACGTCCAGCAGCGGCTATTTGACGGTTAATAACGGCGGTTCCATTGTGGTTTCGGCTGGCACCCTCACAAATACCGTACAGGTGCTGAATGCCTACGGTTCGAATGGGACGATCACGGTCAATGGAACTGGGTTGCTGGATTTGAATGATTTGCGTCTGTCCCAGGCTGGGTCCGGAACCATCAACCTGGATGGTGGAACCCTCCAGATGAATTCCATTTATTACGACTCTAGCCTAACCTCTGCCGCCTTCTTGAACTTTAATGGCGCCACGGTGAAGCCGAAGAGTGCACAGACCAGCTTCATTCCGGCGAACCCTTACGCCACTCATTCGATTTTAGCCGGGGGAGCCATTTTTGATACCAACGGTTTTGACATCACGGTTGCCGCGAACCTTTCCAGTGGAACGGCAAGCGACGGTGGATTGACCAAGATTGGAAGTGGCAAGCTCACCCTGTCGGGCACGAATACTTTTCTTGGCGGCACAAAATTGTCGGCTGGGATCGTGACTCTGGGGGGAACAGGGGCAAGCGAGCTGGGATCTCCTTCCACGTCTGGAACGCTCTCCTTGAACGGCGGGGTCGTGAACTTTGGAGCTTACACGGCTTATACGCTTGGAGGATTGGACGGGACCACATCTTTGGCGCTCGTGAATAACGCCGGAGCCGCACTTTCTTTGACGGTCGGAAATACGAAAGGTTACTCCAACAGTTACGGCGCTGTTCTCTCGGGTGTGGGAGCCCTCATAAAGTCGGGGAGCGGCTCGTTCGCGCTTTCGGCTGTGAATACTTACACCGGAGGAACAACCGTGAATGACGGATCGCTGTTGCTAAGCGGTGGCAGCAACCGTCTTTCGACCACGGGAGCCGTTACGGCGGGGGGCGGCACTTTAGACCTTGGGGGTTACAGTCAGAACACAAGTGGAGCGGTGTTGTTTTCCGGCGGCACGGTTCAAAACGGAACGTTGATTGCGACTGGGAGTGCGTTTGACGCGCAGAGCGGACGGGTGAGTGCGGTGCTGGGAGGGACGCAGGCGTTGGTGAAAACGGGGACGGGGACGTTAACTTTGAGCTCGGTGAATACTTTCACGGGCGGGACGACGGTGAGTGCGGGTTCGTTGCTTTTGAGTGGCGGCAGCAACCGTTTGTCGCTCAGTGGAGCGATCACCGCGGCGGGGGGAGTGGTGGATCTGGGGGCGGCTAGTCAGAGTACCAGCGGGACGATAAGGATCTCCGGCGGCACGGTTCAGAACGGGACATTGACGGCGACTGGGAGTGCGTTTGATGGGCAGAGCGGGAGCGTGAGCGTGGTGTTGGGCGGGACCCAGGGGTTGCTCAAGTCGGGTGCGGGCGCGCTGACGTTGAGCGGCGCGAACACGTACACGGGCGGGACGACGGTGAATGCGGGTTCGTTGCTTTTGAGCGGAGGCAGCAACCGCTTGTCGCTCAGTGGAGCGCTCGCGGTCGCTGGCGGTGTTTTGGATTTTGGGGCGTTCAGCCAGAGCACCAGCGGGACGGTGACGTTCTCCGGGGGGACAGTTCAGAACGGGACATTGACGGCGACTGGGACTGCGTTTGTTGCTCAGAGCGGGAGCGTGAGCGCGGTGTTGGGCGGCACGCAGGGGTTTATCAAGTCAGGGACGGGAGCGTTGAGTTTGAGCGAAGTGAACACGTACACGGGCGGGACGACGGTGGGTGCGGGCTCGTTACTTTTGAGTGGCGGCAGCAACCGATTATCGCTCAGTGGAGTGATAACCGCGGCGGGTGGGGTGCTGGATCTTGGCGCGTTTAGCCAGAGTACCAGC
>CANJZW010000022.1 GCA_947479475.1 Chthoniobacteraceae bacterium | reverse complement strand
GACCCTGATGTCATCAAGGAACAGTGCGGTTCGGTGATCAACGCAAAGGCCGATCGCGCCGAAATTTTGCGCCTGATCAGCTAGTCGCAACAAACGCGAGACAACGCCGGCGCCCCCGCGAAGGCACCCCATCCCTTATCGCGCCAGGGATCCAGCGCACCCAACAGGTTGCTCCCAACACCATTGGCTCGAACTCGGCGGTTCATCCGCACGCGCCCCGTGCGTGCGCCGCCTCCGCCTCCCCCGGTGCAACCTCAGCGCACGATTTCGGTCCCGATCCCTTCGTCGGTGAAAACCTCCTGCAGCAGTGCGTGCGGGAGACGCCCATCGATGAAGTGTACCTTGCGAACCCCCTTCTCCAAAGCATTCAAAGCGGAGTTCACCTTTGGTAACATGCCCCCGGCGATAATCCCCTCCGAGACGAGTTGCTGGATCTGAGCGCGGTTCACGGAGGCAATCAGCGTGCTGGGATCTCGGTGGTCCCGCATAATCCCCGGCACGTCGGAGAGGTAGATCATTTTGGCCGCCCGCAAGCCCCCTGCGATCGTGCCGGCGGCAATATCCGCGTTAATGTTCAACGAGGCGCCCGCAAAGTCTTGGGCGAGGGGCGAGATCACGGGGACGGCCTCCGCCGCAATGGCGCGCTCTATTTCATCAAGCCGCACGTCGATCACCTCCCCCACAAATCCAAAATCCACCAACTCTTCCCCCTCGAGTACCGGGGCGAGTTTCCTCCCGACCAAAACGCGTTTTCCGGGAATCCCCACGGCGCGCCCCGAGGAGGCGTTGATGTGTTTCACAATCGAGGGGTTAATCACCGTATCAAGCACTTCCTCAACAATCTGCACCGCTTCGGCGCTAGTCACTCGAAGCCCCTGCACAAACCTCGCTGGCAGCCCCGCCGCATTCATCCGCTGGGTGATCGCCTTGCCGCCCCCGTGAATAAGCACCGGGTTGATTCCCACGGCCTCCAGAAAAACAACATCCTGCAGCATCCCGGCCACCACAGCATCGTCCTCCATCGCGCTGCCGCCGTATTTAATCACGAAGGTTTGTCCCCGATACTTCTGGATATAAGGAAGCGCCTCAATAAGGGCTTCCATGCTCTTGTGGGTGGGCAATGTCATAATCGATAAAGGCGGTTTGCGTGCCCATCCAAGTTCTCGACAGCTAACTCGGATGCAACCCTAAAAAAACACGGAAGCCCCGCGCCCGCTGCCCCCCAGTTCACACTCTCCGCCCTCCTTCTGCTGAACTCAGCCCACCGCTCGCTGAAAAAAGCAAAAAAAAGGCGGTAGCGTCGCCACCCCTGTCGACGCTACCGCGGAAACACACCCATATGATGTAGCAGCTTCCATAAATACTATCGCCGGACATGCCGCGCGCGGTTGCCTCGCTTTTCGATATTTCAAGAATCCTGCAAAAAGAGGGCGCCGTCTCCTCCCCAGCTTGCACTCCCATAACCTGCCGGACCTTGCCCCGAAATCAAACCTGGCGTTCTGCCGCGCTTTTTTCTTTGAAAAAGAGCAAAAAAAAGGCGGTAGCGTCGCCACCCCTGTCGACGCTACCGCGGAAGCACGAACCTTATTAGGGAGCGGCTTCCACCCATAATATCGCGGCGCAAACCAACTGCGGCTGCCTTTCTTTTTTTCGCTTCGGATTTTCAATTCATCTCCCGCGACTCGCCGCTATTGAAAAGGCCCGTTTGCGTCCTTCCACCGTCGTCCACCTGGGGTCTGTTTAGCGTCAGGCTAAAAGTCATTACTTAAATGGGGAGAAAGGAAACGTGACCACGCTTGTCTTGAGAGCTTAGTTAAAGATCCAATTTTATGATTCGAGTTATATTAACCCTGCTCTTAATGCCGTTGCTCATTCAGGCCGAGGAAAAGCCGCTGAATGCCAGCGCAAACAGAGCACCCACAATCGTCGCCGTTTACGCAGACGCCTCAAAGGAGCCGATTCCCCCTTTGGGTTGGAGCTTTCAATGGAATGCTCAAGGTCCGATTGGCAAGGCGGCAAACTATGAACCCTTGAGTTACAATGAGAATGCTCGTGCTTATGGTGTGCGGGATTCCGCTGGAGAACTGCGTGCGGACGCGCCGAGACACACACTTGCTCAGGATGTTTTCGCCCTGTGCGACAAGGATGAAGTGGGGCGCTGTTACATTGCGTCGTACAAATTGAGTGCCGATTCCTCAGGAGATGTCTGGATCAATCATGGCAACCTCCGTACACCATTCACCGATGGAACCAATGTGCAGGTCTATGTAAATGATGAATTAAAGGAGCAAAAGCTCCTCCTACAAAACCGCTTCGCCCACGTATTCCAGTTTAAGCTAGGTCCCTTAAAAAAGAATGACGTCATTCGCCTGGCCATCGTACCTCAGGAGAAATCAAAAAAAGCTGGCGGCAGGCTCCATTTTATCATTGAAGACTGTCCCAGAGGCCAACAGCCAGAGGCCCCTGTCAGCATCTCTCCTGCACTCAACGCCTCCACGCCGCAGTTCGGAGTGAATGGTCAAATCGGCACCGCCTTTGCCATTAAGCACCAAGCGCAGTGCGAAGCCGTTGTGGCGACCCGCCCGGAGATCGTATTCATCGGGGACTCCATCACCGCACGCTGGCCGCAAGAAGTTCTGGAGGCACGGTTTGGCAAACACCGTCCCATCAATCTTGGCATCGGCGGGGACTGGATTCAAAACGTCCTCTGGAGAGTGCAAAACGGCACGCTGGACAAGGCCGCACCGAAGGTCGTCGTCATGCTCATCGGTACAAACAACCTCACTGGCAAGTTCACTCCCGACGAGATCGCAGTGGACATCGGTGGGCTGATCCAAGCGATCCAGACAAAAACCGCCCAGAGCAAAATTCTTCTTCTAGGCATTCTGCCGCGCGGTCCCTCGATCAAAACTGAAATCAACGAATCCATCCGCCAGACCAACACCAAACTCGCCACATTGGCGGACCAAAAAAAGGTCTTCTACCTCGACGTCGGAGACAAACTCACCGAGCCCGATGGAAGCATCAGCCCAGCCGTGATGCCCGACAAACTTCACGTCGCCGGCCCCGGCTACATCCGCTGGATGGAAGCCATGGGGCCCACACTTGATCAACTCCTGAATCAACACCCCTGATTGGAAAGACACCGCCATGAAAGACACCCCAAAACTCCTCACCCTCCTGCTACTGACATTCTGTTCCTCGGCGCCCCTTTCCGCAGCGCCAATCGTGAAGGACGGCAAGGCGACTGCTGAAATCATCCTCCCGAATGACGCCAATCCGATCGTGAAGACGGCTGCAACGGAGTTTCAGGCCATCATCACCAAGATGTCGGGCACCAAACTCGATATTGTGAACGAACCGACCGGCAAGGTGAAGACCAAGGTCTGGTTCGGCGAAAACGCGATGACGAAAAAACTCGGGTTGGATCTCAAAGACGTCAAATTCGACGGCTACAAGATCATCGTCAAAGGCGACAACATCATCGCGGCAGGGGTCGATGTCGAATGGTATAAATACTACGGCCTCAGTGAAGACACCCTCTACCGGGTTGAAGACAGATGGCTGAAGCACACCGGCGGCCACAAATGGCGCTCGCCAATGTTCATGGAGGGCCTCCACAACCAGTGTCGCGAAAAAGATGCGTCGCGGAGCCTTGGCTTTCACGATGGCATTGATTCCACCGGCACCCTCTTTGCCGCCTACGCGTTGCTCGAACAACTCGGGTTCCGCTGGTATATGCCGTTCGCCGACATCGGGCAGGTCATCCCCGAAAAGAAGGATATTTCTGTTGCCGATCAGGACATCAAGAGCGAACCGGCCTTTCGTTACCGCAATTGGAGCCACTGGCGCGGCAGCCGCGATGAATCCATGTGGTTCAAGTCGCTTGGCGGAGGGATGAGCGAACTCATCTTTTTTTACCATGCCGCAGGGCGTATCCTCGACGGCAAAGAAGACCCCGAGTGCGCCGGAAAAGTCAACGGCAAGACCGATTTCCGCGCACCGAAGCTCTCAGGCGAAAAGTTTCGCTCAACGTTTCTACAGTATCTCGAGTCCGCCAATACCTTCTACCCGAAGATGCTCCCGTATATCAGCTTCAACCAGCCGGACGGCTGGAGCACCATCGACGACGAAGATGTCGCAAACGGATGGGACAAACTGAAAGAGCGCGGCGATGACGGGCGCTACAGCGACTACGCATGGGATTTCAATGCCAACATGCTCGAGCGATACAACCACAAGTATCCCGGCAACAAACAGCGCAAAGCCTTTTACGCTTACTCCGGCACGGTCGGCGTTCCCAGCCAGCTCATCGGCAAGTCCATCCCGGCGGATATGACCTGCGTCTTCGCGAACACAACGGCCTATGACCACATGAACTCTGCGTTTACCGCCGTCATGAAAGAATGGTTCAAGTGCGTCAAAGAGCCGGAACAGTTCATCTATTACGACTACCTCTATGACCGCGGCCCACACCGCAACTATCCACCGACCCCATATATTTTCACGGATAACCTCAAGCAGCTCTTCAAAAACGTCACGCCCGACAAGTGCCAGGGATTCCTTCTCGAATACGACGCCCCCTTTGGTGGCGTTACAAAAGCCGAAAACCACAACACCAACATAGGCGGCCCGGCACAGACGCATCTCATGATGTATCTCTACTCAAAACTGATGTGGAATCCGGCAGTGGATGTGGACAAGCTGCTCGCGGAATACTACACGCTCTACTACGGCCCCGCCGCGGACGAGATGAAGGCGCTGGATAAGTTCGGCGAGGAAATATGGATGCGGAAAGCGCCCCGTCGCGTGACGGCGTCCTCCGGAAACTTTAAGGAGGAAGACGTGACGAAGCTCTTCGACATCTTCGGCAAGGCCCGCGCAAAAGCCGCGACCGACAGCATCTATGCCAAAAGGCTAGACCGCCTCGCCGACGAGATGGAGCCCCTCAAAAAGCTGTTCGCCAACCTCAATCGCAAGGGTCCGACCATCCAGGCCGGCCGCATCGCCGAAACCATCAAGTGCGACGGTGATCTATCCAAACCTTTTTGGAAGGGCGTGCCAACCACTCCGCTGAAGGACATGTTTACCAGTGTTAAGCCCGGCCATGTCTCCACCTCCGTTGCGTTCCGCGCCACGCCGACCGCCCTCTACATCGCCATCGAGTGCCGCGAGCCAAAGATGAGCAGCCTCCGCGACCGCACCAAGACACGCGACGACTCGGGCATATGGGCCGATGATTTTGTGGAAATCCGGCTGGAAACGCCGAACGGTCGCATGCCTGTCATCAACATTAACCCGGCTGGCACCATTTTCGACCAGGACACTACCGACCCGAACGTAGCGAACCTGCCGGCGTTCTTCAGCGTGAGTGACTATGCAGTCCAGAGATACCCCGACAAGTGGTCCATCGAGATCCGGATTGACTACGCTTCCCTTGGTGCGGTCATCCCCAATGTCTCGGCGCCTTGGGGCGTTCAGATCTCGCATCAGCGACTCGCCGGAGACAAACCCGAGTTCTACCAGCTTTCGCCGACAGGCAAGGCGTTCAACAAGAATTTCGAGATGATGGCAAACATCACGACGAACAAACGATAGAAGAACAACACGATGCTGTCCGTAGAGACCAAACCCACCCGCGTTCTCAACGTTTGGATGCTGGCTCCGTTAGCCGCGCTCCTCTGCCTTACGCCCTCCGTTTCCGCGCAGGATCGCAAACCTGTTCTCGTCGAGTCGAAGCGCATTTGGGACAAGGCCCAATACAACTCCTTCACCGATCTCACTCGCTTTCGAGACCAGTGGTTCTGCTGCTTCCGCGAAGGGATCGCTCACACGGCGGACATCGGGAAGGTACGCGTCCTGCGTTCGCCCGATGGCGTCGCGTGGACCTCGGCAGCGCTCATCGAGGAGGACAACATCGACCTGCGCGACCCGAAGTTTTCGATCAAGCCGGATGGGCAGTTGATGATCATCGCGGGAGGGTTGACCTACGACATGTCGAAGAAACCCGCGCCGGTGAAGACGAAGCAACCGCGCGTGATGTTCTCCACCGACGGCCTCACCTGGACCAAGCCGGTCAAAGTTCTCGAAGATGGCCAGTGGCTCTGGCGGGTCGATTGGCATGAAGGCAAGGCTTATGGCATCACCTATCCCTACAAGCGAGCCGAACACCCCGATCCCAAGGTCGCGGAAGCGGCGGAAACGAATGGCCCTGTGCCGCCCGGACCCTATCCCTGGAAGGTCAATCTGGTCACCAGCACAGACGGTTTGAAATGGGAGACGGTGACGCACCTCGACGTCCCGGGCCGTCCCAACGAAGCCACCGTGCGCATTCGCCCGGATGGTGAAATGATCGCCATGGTGCGGCGGGAACGCGGCAACTACTTTGGCTGGATCGGCAGCAGCAAGCCACCTTATCGCGAGTGGACATGGCACGAGACGGAGCATCGTTTTGGCGGACCGAACTTCATCGTGCTGCCCGACAACTCGCTCGTCGCGAGTGGCCGAAGCTACCGGCAGCCTTACTCCACCGTCATCGCCAGCATGGACCGAGAGCACTACGACATCTCGCTGATTCTCCCCAGTGGCGGCAGCGACACGGGCTATCCCGGCATGGTCTGGCACAACGATGAACTGTGGGTCAGCTACTATTCCAACCACGAAGACAAAAACGGCAATCCACCGCCCAACCGTCAAGTAGACCTCCCCACCGCCATTTATCTGGCCCGCATCCGACTCACCAAATGAAACACCTCCTTTTCCTACTCACAGCCGTGACGACCAGCTGCGCTGCGACTTTCCCAACGGAGTACCAAGCCGCGATGCAGCTCTATGTCTCCAAAAAAATCCCTGAGGCCAATGTGGCATTTACGGCGCTGATCGCATCGGCGCCCAACGCAGAGACCAAGGATTTAGCCTTAATGCAGGCGAGTTACTGCGAGGTTCAGTTGAAGCATCCCGAGCAGGCGACAATGCTGGCAGCAGGCATCAAAGACAAGCACCTGGGTACGCTCTGCCGCATGAAACTACTGGCGCTGCAGTCGAAGTATGCGGAGATCCTGACGCTGGCGAACAACGAGGATTTTTCGCTTTGGCCGGAGGCGCTGGTCTTCGATGCGCTTATGGTCCGGGGCGATGCCTCGGGCCGCGCACGTAATGTGGTGGCCGCAGAGACGGACTTTCGCGCAGCGCTGGGTTACACCCTCAATGATTACAAGAAAGCCACTGCACATCTGCGTTTGGCTTGGCTGTTCGAAAAAGGCCAGAAGGCGTTGGATTGTCTCGAAGACGTGATGCAACTCAAGGAGCCTGGCCCAACCATGCGTTATCAGGCCATCGCCTCTCGGGCGGGTATCCTCGCAGGTGAAGGCAAGGGGGCGCTCGCCCTCGGGGAGTTTGACCGGATCAACGAGCTCACCAAACAGCCGCACTGGACCATGGTGCAAATGGCTCGCGCGGCGACTCACGAAGCGCTGGGTGAACCGGACAAGGCGCGGGCTTGCTACGAGGCCGTCGTCGCATCGAGTAATCCGCCTGCAGACTCGCTGGCGACTGCCAAAGCCAAGCTGGCTCCCAAACGCTGAACCATTGCTAACCGAGGAACATCTTCATGCAAACCCCCTCTCCAAATACCCTTCGCACTTTCCTGCTGACTGCCCTCAGCCTCTTTGTCGCGCTGCCAGCTCAAGCTGTTGATCTCGTCAACAACGGCAAGCCTGTCGCGGACATCGTCATCTCTGCCGATGCAATCAAGGCCACGCGCACCGCTGCCGAAGAACTCCAGCGCCATTTGCTGGCGATGTCTGGTGCGACACTTTCCATCGTGGACAAACCAAGCGATGCACCAAATCACATCTATGTCGGCGCAAGCGAACACACGCAGAAGCTTGGCATCAGCGTCGATGATGTGAAGTTCGATGGTTACAAGATTATCGTGAAGGACCATCACGTCGTGCTCATCGGGCGAGACGTGTTTCACTCGCAGAACCATTTCGCGCCATACACTGACCGAGCGCATGACCTTTCGCAGAAAACCTGGGAAACAATGACTGGTCATAAGTGGCGCACACCGAGTTTCTATGGCGGTGGCGCATTGAACAAGGCTTGCGGCTTCACGTTGTACGATGCCACGGGCACGTTGTATGCCGTGTTCGGCTTGCTGGAGCAGTTCGGAATGCGCTGGTATCTGCCGGATGAAGAACTCGGGCTGATCCGACCACACCACGATAGCATCCGCATCGCCGAGCAGTCGTTGAAGAAGGAGCCGGAGTTCGGGCAGCGCCGTTTCGACAACAACCAGCCTGGCACCTACAGACAGGAAATGATGTGGTATAAATCCATGGGCGTCGGCACCAGCAAGGTCATCCCCATCTACCATGCCGTGGGCCGCCTCACCTACTTTGGCAAAGAGGCTGACCCCGCCTACTTCGGCATCATCAATGGCAAGCCCAATTATAACTCACCCAGGCTCAACAGCGAAAAGCTGCGCTCCGATTTCATCACCTCGCTCGACTTCACGCGGCAAGTTTATCCCGGTATCGAGTACGACAGCCTCGGGCAGCCCGATGGCTGGTCTTCCATCGACAGCGCGGACGTCGCCGCTGGCTGGGAGCAGACCGAGCGCGGCATCTACGGCAACTTCAGCAACTACGCCTGGGACTTCAATCTCGACATTGTAAAGCGCATCAGCGCCAAGCTCCCGGAGCGCAAGTTCACCGTCATGGCCTACAGCGGCACCACGATGCCGCCGACCACCATCGACAAAATTCCCGACAGCGTGCTCGTCGGCCTCATGCAGCACAGCACCGCCTGGATGCTGCCGCCATGGAATGGCAATCTCGAGCTGCGCAAAGAATGGCTCAAGCGCATGAAGGACGGACGTGAGCAACTCCTCATCATGGACCACTACCTACAGCAGGCGGTCATCCGCCACGCCCCGCCCGTGCCCGTGTTCTTCACCAAGATCATGCAGGCCAATCTCAATGCTGCCTATGACCACGCCGTCGGCTACGACATCGAAGTGCCGTGGATTCCCAGCAATGAGATCAAACCCGACGCGACCCACAACCTGCGTCGTCCAGGCTTGTCGCACCTCATGATCTACCTCCACGCCCGCATGATGTGGGACCGCCACCTCGACATGCAGGCCACGCTGGACGAATACTACCGCGTGTTCTTCGGCCCCGCGCATGCCGAAATGAAGCAGTTCCATGAGTTCGGCGAAGCCGTGTGGTCGCGACCCGAAGCGCGGGAAGTCACTGCCAATGGCGGCTTCCTCAAGCAAGCCGACATCGATCAATTCTTCGCACTGATCACCACTGCGAAGGCCAAGACCGGCGACAGCATCTACACAAAGCGCATCGCATTGCTTGAAGCCGAAATGGAGCCCCTGAAGGGACTCTTTGCCAACCTCCAACGCGACAACGGTGGGATCGCCGGCTATTGGTCGTATCTTCCGCCCAAGATCGATGGTGACTTCACCAAACCCTTCTGGACCGACGAAGGCCGCGTCTTCACGCCCTTGCGCGACCTATTTAGCGGCGAGACACCGCATCACGTTTCCACCAAAGTCGCCTTCCGGTGGCTGCAGGACAATAGCGCCCTAGTCGTCGCCGTTGAGTGCATGGAGCCCAAGATGGACAAACTCCGCGCCGACTGCAAAGACCGCGACAGCTATGCCATCTTCAACGACGACACCGTCGAGATCCGACTCGAAACCGCCAAGGGCATCCGCCCCTTCATCGTGATCAATCCCAACGGAACCGTGCTCGATGAATGCATCACCACACGCTCCGAAGACCTGGCCAGCTTCTACACCGTGAAAAACATCGTCGTCAAAAAGGCAGCCGATCGGTGGTTCGTCGAGGCCCTTATTGAGGCGAAGCCCATCGAAGGCGAAGTCCCCAGCAAAGCCTACCCCTGGGGCGTGAACATCTGCCGCCAACGCATGGCCGGCAACGTGCCTGAGTTCTACATGCTCTTCCCCAGCGGCACGAAATTTAAAGACCCGAAAGCGATGGGAAATCTCATCATGCGGCGGTGACTGCCTCTAAATTCGTAATCCGTTCAACCACTTCTTTGTAGACGCACCATGCAACCAAACTCAGATCTATTCATATCTCGTCGTCGTTTTATGCAGACGACAGCGGGGCTCTCCAGCGCGGCATTCTTCACAAGCCGCAGCCACGCAGCAACGCCGAAAGCCAGGATACTTGAGACGAAGGTTATTTCGCAGCAACCGGAGTTTTACCACGGCTGGCCAACGGTTGTCCGGCGCCGAAATGGGGAGCTGTGGCTTTCGTGGTCCGGTGGTCGTGAGTCGCATGTTTGCCCGTTCGGACAGGTGCAGGCGATGACTTCACGAGACAACGGCACGACCTGGACGTGGCCGCGCGTATTGCTCGACAGCGCTACAGACGATCGCGATTCAGGCGTTCTGGAAACGGCTCGCGGGACCTTGTTGGTCACGACGTTTACCTCGCTGGCCTATGCCTCGCACTTGGAAAAGAAGATCACCTATACCGATTGGACATCAGACTCCTGGAGGACCAAAGAGATGCCGCAAGAGCAGTGGTCCAAATGGAACGCCGTTCATGCGCGTCTCAGCGATACCGAACGGAAGGCCGACCAGGGCGAGTGGATCATTCGGTCCACCGATGGAGGCAGATCATGGTCTGCTCGCATTCCCACGATTGTTAACAGCCCTCACGGCCCGATCCAACTTGCGGACGGGCGCCTGCTCTATGCGGGCAAACAACTCTCAACAGACAGCCGCAAGATCGGAGTCTGTGAGTCTAAAGACGACGGTCTATCGTGGCAGTGGCTTGCTGATATTCCGATCCGCACGGGGGATAGGAACGCCTATCACGAATTGCATGCCGTCGAGGCAGCCAACGGGGCAATCATCGCTCAAATTCGCAATCACAATGAAGTGAACAAACATTGGACGCTGCAAACAGAATCGTCCGACGGTGGCAAGACATGGAGCGAACCCCATGCGGTCTGCTATGGGCTCCCGTCCCACTTGCTCCGGCTACGCGATGATCGACTGTTGATGACTTATGGTTATCGGCGCGGCCCATTTGGAAATCGTGCGCGTTTCAGCACCGATCACGGCAAGTCTTGGAGCGACGAACTCACCCTCTCCGAGGATGGCACAAGTGGCGATCTCGGTTACCCGAGCACTGTTGAACTCGCCGACGGCAACTTACTAACCATTTGGTATGAGGCAACGGCCGAACAGAGACTCGCCGTGTTGCGTCAAACGAAATGGCGGATTGAATGAGACAGCCAACCTAAGGTGGGCGTGGAATTCGCGCTCCTGTTTGTTGGAGTCGTAGGATACGGCTGCGTTGGATCGAGTTGAGGCTTTCACAGCCGTTGACATCACTGTAGCTCGCTCAACTCGAAAGCTTTATATTATTCACACCCCCTGCGGATAGGCGTATTTGCAAAGCATCGAATCTTGTGGCACAATCTTCGAAACCCTTCTCTGGGCTATGAAAGCGCGCTCGCTCCTGCTCCTGTTTGTCCTTCTTCTGCTTCAGGCGGCTCCTACGAAAGGCCTCTTGGGCGGGGCGGCGGCTTCCTGCCACCACTCTGTGCTTTCCGCCCGTGGCACCACAGCGACTGCGACTGCGACAGCGGCGTTCACTGCTGTGCTCCAGGGACTTAGAAAGCCCTGGATTCAAACCGCCCCCGCGTTTAGAACTGCGCTCTCAAGACAGACCTCGAGGGCATCGAGCGCATCGAGCGCATCGAGCGCATCGGCCCTATCGGCCCTATCGGCCCTATCGCCCCCCTCGGGCGGGTGCTGCGGTGGGAACACCGCCTGCGACACAGCGCCTGAGGCTCCGGAAGACAAGCCTGGGGATGGCTCGCTCGGCGGGTGCACGCACTGCACCTGCACAGCGGAAGAGCCACCGCCTTACACACTCGAATTTCCGGCAACCCCGGCTGCGTCCTCCAAAAGCCTCGCTCCTGAAATCACTTGGGTTTTAGCCGGACTGGAAACCTTCGTTCGCGATCTACCTTCCCTAGGCGACGCGTCGGCCTCCTTTCTGCGGTCTCTCTGCTTCCCGCCGGTTCAACGTGTGGAGAGGAACGTCTTCCACTGCATTTTCCAGACCTGAGGAAGGGCCGCAGACAGCCGCATTGTGCCCGTGCTCCAGGCCTTTTCCACCACGGCCTTTGCTATTTGTGACGCTTCTCTGGCCTTTTCCCCCCTCCAACCCGGGTTAGGTTGCTCACGGCTCAGAACGCTCAGACTGGGCACTCCTCTAGGGGTTCCCTCGGTGTTTCGAACTTCAGAGCAGAGCCTATTTAAACTCCTCTCAAAAAGGAGATCTCCCTTCCCAACCGCCGCCAATGGCCCATGGAAAACCCCACTACGGCGGCAGCTTCTGGTTTCGCTATGAAAACTTCGTTTTTTATTTCTCTTTTGTCTCTGTCGCTTCTCTCTCACCCAATCCACGCCCACGAAGCGCATTCCATGACCCCACGGATACCGCCTCTGATCTCTACTCCTTCCTCTACTCCTTCACTGGGTGGAGACCCCGTTGTTAGGGCCCCAGGCCGTAAACTTCCGCGATTTGAACCAAGCGGCAGGGTCGTCGAGGTGAACCTCGAGATCGCCGAACAAATCCTCTCCCCAGCGGGCACCCCCGTGCGAGCCTTGACCATCAACGGCACGGTTCCCGGCCCGACGCTCCGGTTTACAGAGGGTGATACCGCCCGCATCCACGTCCACAACCGGCTCAAGGGCGAAGAAACCTCGTTGCATTGGCACGGCCTTCTCGTCCCCAACAATCAGGACGGCGTGCCGCACCTCACCACGCCGCCAATCGCCCCAGGGACGACTTTCACCTACGAATTCCCCCTCAGACAATCGGGCACCTATTGGTTCCACTCGCACACCGGTCTTCAAGAGCAACGAGGCGTGCTGGGCTCGATTGTCGTCGAACCAAGGGAAGGCGTCCTCCCCAAGGCTACCCGCGAGCAAGTGCTGCTTCTCACGGACTGGAGCAACGAGAACCCCAACGAAATCCTCCGCTCTCTGAAGCGCGGCACCCGTTGGTACGGCATTAAAAAGGGCACCGCGCAGTCCATTGCCGGAGCTATTCAAGCCGGACACCTCGCGGATTACATCAAACGGGAGAAAAACCGCATGCCCCCCATGGACGTCTCCGACATCGGCTACGACGCCTTTCTCATCAACGGAGTCCGCCGGTTTCCAATCACTGGAAATCCGGGAGACACCATCCGTTTGCGGGTCATCAACGGAGCCGCCGCCACCTATTTTTACGTGGAATCCGCCACCGGACCGCTAACTATCGTTGCAGCAGACGGCCCCGCCGTGCGCCCCACCCCCGTCAAACGACTGCTCCTCGGCATTGCGGAGACGTACGATCTTCTCCTCAAAGTCCCCCCGAGCGGATCCTGGGAAATCCGCGCCACGGCACAGGACGGCTCCGGCAACGCGAGTGCCATCGTCGGAAACGGCGCCCTTCACAACGCTCCCGAAGTCCCAAAGCCGAATCTTTATAGCATGGAGGACGTTCTCAACGCCGCCATGGAAGAGAGCGACACACCCATGGAGAAGCCCGTCCCCGTCGCCAAACCCGCCACGCAGAGCGCACCCGCCCTTCCCCGTGCGGCGGGCGAGGAGGCACGCCCGCTCTCCCCGTACCGCGAGTTGAAGGCACTTCAGGGGACCTCCCTCCCGAAAAATCTCCCTAGACGGACCGTTGAACTCCACCTCACCGGAGACATGCAACGTTATATCTGGTCCTTCAACGGAAAAACAATCGACGAAGAAAGTCTGATTCCCGTCAAACAAGGAGAAGTCCTGCGACTGGAGTTGGTCAACGACTCCATGATGCACCACCCGATTCACCTGCACGGCCACTTCTTCAGACTGCTCAACGGCCAGGGGGAATTCGCCCCGCTTAAACACACCGTCGACGTCCCGCCCATGAGCCACCGCACTGTGGAATTCGAGGCCAATGAGCAGGGCGACTGGATGTTCCACTGCCACATTTTGTATCACATGATGGAAGGTATGGCCCGGGTCGTTCACTACGAAACGGCGGCCTCCTCCAACGGCTCGGTTGGCGAGGAAGCTCCCAAGGCACCTGCAAGCCCCCCGCATCTGGGGGAACACGCGATGGCCATGCACTACGCTTTTACGGATTTCAGCCTCCTCTCCAACACTTCCGAGGGAAATGCTAGAATCCAGTCAGGCCGCAATAGTTTGCTGGTACCTTGGGAACTCGGTTGGCGCCATTCCGCGGACAGAGTGGAGTACGAAACAGACGTCCTCTATGAGCGCTACGTCACAGAAAACTTCGGCTTTATCGGTGGCATGCGTTTCAGCAACCAGGAGCCCGGCGGAAATCGTCCCGTGGCGGGCGGGTGGTATCGGCTGCCTTACCTGGTCACGGCCACTGGAACGGTCGATGGCAAAGGCGCTTTCAGGCTGGCTCTCGCCAAAGAGCTGCAAATCACCCCGCGCTTTGCGCTCGCCGCTCGTGCGCGCTACGACACCCGCCAGCGTTGGGAGGAGGCTCTCACGGCCTCATACACCCTTACAAAGAGCCTGTCATTGACCGGGATCTACCACAGCCAATACGGCTTTGGCGCCGGCGTGACCGTTCACTTTTAAACGTCGATTTAAAATCCCATTCCACCGCACTTCCCCCGTTGATTCCCATTTTCATGAAAACCAAACACCGACTCTACCCAGCCCTCATGCTTCTTCTCGCCACGGGATGCAGCACTCCTATCACAGGATCGTCTCACCAAAAGCCTTATCCCCTCACGGTCTGCCTTGTAAGCGGCAACAAACTCGATTCGATGGGAGATACCATCTCTGAAGTCTACAACGGGCAGGAGGTCAAATTCTGCTGTGAGCCATGCGTGAAAAAGTTCCACGCACACCCTGAAAAGTACCTGCCTAAAATCACCCGCTAATCCCAGCCCAGCCTAAGGAGTGCGCAGAATCAGGCGCAACGCATCCACGCGCAGGCGCGATCCCGCGAAGGCTGCCGCAAGCGCGTCCTTCTGGCTCTGGAGCAAGGTGATTTCCTCGGGCCGCACGTGGTCGTTGAGCTCGCGCAACTGCTCGAGCCGTTCGATCTCGCCGCCAAGGTGTTGCGCCATGGCCAGGGTAGCCTCATCCACCAACATTTGCATCCGGTTGCGTCCCAATTCCTGCGCTTTTTCAAGCATCGCAGGGATCAACTTCTTGCGAACCACCGCCTTGTCCAAGAGCTTCTGCAAATCAGCCTTCTCCAGCAAAAGGGTTTCTGGAGGGTGCGCCTGCGAGAGGTCGCTAGATTCGTGGTCGACCAAAACCCGAAGCGGCGTCGCTGGCAGGAAGCGATCCGCGTGCAGGGCCGCGGGAACGACGCATTCCACCACCAAAATCACCTCCAAAAGCAAGGACTCCTTCTCCGCACCCTTCCATGCCCCAAAGGCAGCATTCCCCGTTTCGCTTCCAAGCATCAGGTCAAAAGCCCCACCCACCAAGGGGTGATCCGCACTCATGAAACTCACGTCCTCCCGGTGCAGCGCCCAGGTCCGGAGAAACGTCGCGGCAAGCCCCTCAGGCGGAAGCGCCGGAAAGGCCTCCTTCAAAAGTGGCCCCGCCTGAAAAAGGTAACTTTCATGCCCTCCACCCAGGTCCTCCGCGCCGATCCCAAAGAAATCCAGCAGGCGCACAAAAAAGTTACGAAACTCCACATCCGAATCACACGCGCACACCTGCGACAGAACCGCCTCGGCCTCTTCAGTACGGCAGGAATTCAGCTCAAGCAGACGGTCATAGCCGCGTTCCAATTTCGCACTCACTTCAGAGCGCAGCGTCACCGTGCGTTTGATAAAGCCCTTGAGTTTTGCGGCGTCGAACCGGGCCATTAATCCCTCCAACTCCTCACGCAACGCTGCCGCAATCTCGGCCGAGCCATGAGGGTTCGCCTCAAAAGCGCCCAAACCCTCAGCATACCAGCGCGCCAAAACTTCCTCCTCCGTGCCAGCCACATGCGGCACATGAATGTGAATGAGCGAAGTCTGCCCGATCCGGTCCAACCGTCCGATCCGCTGCTCCAAAAGTTCAGGGTTCGAAGGCAAATCAAACAACACCAAATGGTGCGCGAACTGGAAATTTCGGCCTTCGCTCCCTATTTCGGAGCAGACCAAAAGTCGCGCGCCTTCCGGTTCGGCAAAAAATGCAGCGTTCCGATCCCTTTGCACCAGAGTGAGCCCTTCATGAAAAAGACCGCAGGCCACATTAATTTCACGCAGGAGTTCCTGCTGGATGCGCTCAGCCAAAACCCGCGTTTTGCAGATCAAAAGAATCTTCTCCTCGGGCAGTTCCTTGAGCAACTCAACAAGCCATTTCAATTTCAGCTCAAAAGCCTCCTTCTCTTTGGCGGGCTTGATCTTAACCAAAACCGCCTTCCGCTCCGGGAACCCGGAGAGTGCGGCGCGTGTGTTCCTAAACATCACGCGCCCCGTACCGAAGGCATCCAGCAGTGCCGCCACCAAAGAGGCGCGCGCCTCGGGGGCGTCCGCGTGCAGATCCTTGCAAAGTTTGCGAATACGCTCGGAGCGTTTCCCAAAAAGAGTCTCCTCCTTTTTTGTCAAAGCCTTGCCCGCTCGCAGGCGGTCCACGGCAGTCGCTACCTGTTCATAATGCAGCGCCTCCGCCGTAAAGGCCTCCAAGCTCGCGTACCGCGCAGGGTCCAGAAGACGGAGCCGTGCAAAATGCCCCTCAGGCCCCAATTGCTGCGGCGTAGCCGTTAGCAAAAGCAGCGACGGGATGCGAGCGGCGAGCGCCTCAACCAGGCTGTACTCGGGCCCCGGTCCCTGGGGTGTCCAATGCAAATGATGCGCCTCATCCACGACCAAAAGGTCCCAACCCGCCTCCAGCGCCTGCGCCTTCCGGGCAGCGTCCCCCGCCAGAAAGACCAGGCTGCAAATCACCAACTGGCTGTCCTGAAACGGGTTCAACTCAGGCTGGTTAATTTCAATCGCGGTGCAGCGGTCTGCATCAAAAATACTGAAAAGCAGATTGAAGCGCCGCCACATTTCAAGGAACCACTGATGAATCAGCGGTTCAGGAAGCACGATAAGCACTCGAGCCGCGCGGCCCGTAAGGTGAAGACGGTGTAAAATGAGCCCCGCTTCGATCGTTTTGCCCAGCCCCACTTCGTCGGCCAGCAGCACCCGCGGCATCTGCCTGGAAGCCACCTCATTTGCGATAAACATCTGGTGAGGAAGCAAATCCACCCGTCCACCAAGAAATCCCCGAACAGGGCTGCGCAACACTTCGGAGCGCTTGCCCAGAGTTTGAGCGCGCAGATCGAATGCGTAAAGTTCGTCCACCTGCCCTCCCAGAAGACGCTCCTCGGGGCTGCTGAAGCTGATCGAGTCAGACAGATGCGCCTCTGGAATTTCTTTTCCCCCGCTTAAATACACCAAAAGCCCGCTCCGTTCCTCCACCCCCTCGACCACAAACGGTTCTCCACTATGCAACTTGAGCCGGTCTCCCTCCTTAAACTGAACCCGCCGCAGAGGAGCCCCCCGCAAAGCGTACTGCCGCTGCTCACTCGCCGCCGGGAAAAAAACCTCCACCCTGGAGAGGTCCCGTTTCAGCACAATCCCAAGCCCCAGTTCAGGTTCTGAATCACTGACTATCCTCTGTCCAGGCTGCATCTGTTCAATCTCCATAAAAGCGGCCGGAACACTAACCCCACAGCGATTGGACAGGAAGCCCGATGCGCAGAGATACGTCCGAATCAGCAACCGGCCCCGATCCAGAGGATATCAGCGACCGTTGCGGCGAGGGACGCGGCATCGGGGCGGAAAAGTTCCGCAGGATACCAGCTGCCTTCCGACGGTTTGAGCCCGTCCATCAACCCATAGGCATCTATGCGCCTTCCCCTGTTTCTTATCTCCTTTTTCACAGGCTTGTTTTTCTGCGTTCCATGCGTGGATGCAAAGGGGAATCCGCGCACAAAAACGGTGGCAGCCGAAGCGACTCCACCAGCGGCTAGCCAGCCTGATTTGAACGGGACCGCAGAGGAATATCTGTCTCAGGCAGCCAGAGCTCTCTCTCAGAGCCGCTGGAAAGAGGCCTCGGACGCTTACTCCGCTTACAGCCGCGACTTCGGAGGCCGGCCCGAAACGGAAGCGGTGGCAAAACGCTTCCAACCGGCATTCGCACTCGCCCTGCTACATCAAAACCGTTTTCAAGACGCCCTAGCTCCCCTGCAACGCGCGCTGAACGCAAACCCTCCCCTCTCCCCCGCCCTGCGACAGGAGCTGCAGTTTCAAGAGGGACTCTGCATGTTGAGTCTCGGCGACTATCAAAGAGCACGGGCGAGCCTGGAGCAGTTTTTGACGTTTTGCACAGCTGGCCCGCAGTTTCAACAAGCCCACCTGCTGCTGGCACAAACCGAACTGCTCTCGGGAAACCCCGCTGAGGCCGCGGAGCGCCTTAAGGCTAGCCGGCCGCTCCTCGACTCGTTCCACGCACCTCAGGCACTGCTTCAGGAAATTCGCACACGCATCGAAGCCGGTCAGTTGGAGCCGGCTCTGGCACTGGTTCAAAAGGAAAAGCTGCTGCTTCAAGATTCTTTCGAAGCGGTTGGCTTTCAAAACACGCTTCTACGGCTGGCAAGCCATCTTCTAGAGCAGGGCCAGTTCAGGAATGCGCTGATAGGCCTCTACCAAATCCGCCCGTTTCAAACCATTCTGGAGTTCGCCGAGTCCCAGCTGTTGTGGATTGAAAAAGAGGGCGCGGGTTTTTCGGGTCCGTCTGCCGCCAGCTCGAAAGCCATGCTCAAACAATCGGGGGAACGCATCCGTCTTGAGCTTCAAACGCTGAAGGAATGCGGGGCCTTCGATGCCGCCGTGCTACTGCGAGTAGCAGCCGCTTATCAGGGGCTGCAGCGTTTTAGGGAAGCGGCTCTGATCCTTACCCAGGCCATCCAAAAGCATCCCTCGGAGCCTTCCATGGAACAGGCCGGAATTTCCATCATGCAACTCTGGAGCGAACTCGAATGCTGGAGCCATGTGGACGCGGTTTCGACTCTGTTTTGCGCAACGTTTTCCAAACCACAAAACCTCCCAACGGTGCTTTTTCTCAAGGGCGTCGCCCACCAAAAGGAAAGGCATTTTGCCGAAGCCCTGAAAACCTTCGAAACCATCGTCCGCGTCTATCCAAAATCCGACATTGCCCGCCGCGCTGAATTGATGCGCGCCTTCACTCTGTTGATGTCGGGGGATGCAAACCTCGCCGCACTTCAATTTGCAGGGTTTCTAAAGCAGAGTGCCAAACACGAACTGGCGGAGGAGGCCGCCCATTGGCTCTGTGTGGCCTACGCCGTCGGCAAACAACCCGAGAAGTGTCGAACCGCCGCCGCCGAGTATTTGGCGCGCTACCCGGACGGCCCCAATCGTTCTGCCGTGCTTTTCCAAAACGCAAGGGCCGCCCACGCCCAGCACGATTACGCTTTGGCAATCACCGAACTGGGTTCCCTTCTCGAGACCTTTCCCGAAGACCCAAAAGCTGGCGAAGCACACCTTTTGCTCGCGGAGGCACAACTCGCCACAGAGGACACCGAGCCCGCTCTGACTACACTGCAAAATATCCCGACCTCTAATCCCGCCGCATTCGAGGAAGGTTGGTTTAAAGCCGCAAAACTTCTCAAAACCCTGGGCCGCTCCGAACAAATCGCCTCGCATTTGGAACGCTTCGCGCAGCAGCGCCTTCAAAGCCCGCGTTATTCAGACGCCGTTCTGTGGGCCTGCAAGTGGTGGATTGAACTTGGCCAAAGCGAGGCGTCCACCCGGTTGGCTTGGGAGGTCATCACCGAACATGCAAACGATCCTAACGTCCCAGCCGTGGAAAGCCTGCTAGACTCTCTCGCAACCCTCTTTGCCAAAGCCATTCCCGCTGAGCAACGAACCTCGGATTTACGCCTGTGGGCGACTGAAACCACAGCCCAAGCCCCGCAAGGAACCGCCGCCCTCCGCGCCCAGTGGGGCCTCGCCAGGGCCCTGAGTCGAACCTCCCCTCTCGAGGCTCAGCAACTACTACTGACGGCCCGCCTCAAAATGCAGCCGCATTTGACCAGCGACCGCATCCTATCGGACATCGCCGAAGCCTGCACCTCAAGCGGTCAGGCAACCCAAGCGGCGCTGCTCTGGCGGGAAATGCTCAAATGGCACCCACGCTCCGTCCTCAAAGACCGCGCGCTCGCGGCCCTGATGCTCGAAGCCGAACAATCCGGGGAACCGGACAAAGCGCTTCAGATTGCCTGCCGATTCGAGCGCGAGTGCGCGGACTCCCCGCTCTCAGGGCGTGTTGGTCTGAGCAAAGCCCTGATCCAGGAAGCCAACGGCGACAGGAAAGAGGCCGAACAAAGCCTCCAATCCGTGCTGCTCGCACGCGGCGCTTCAGGCGAATTTAAATCAGAAGCCCTGCTCCTCCTTGCGGAAAACCAAATGCAATTGGGCAAACCCAAAACAGCCATTCCCTACTACCAGCGGGTCTATGTGATGTACGGCCGCTGGAAAAAAACGGTGGCCAAGGCTTACCTGCGCAGCGGCGAGGCCTTTGAAAAACTCGGGGACAAAACCGCTGCACGCCGCACCTATCGGGAAATGAGGGAGGCTGGCTTGCCCGCTGAACTTCCTGAAATGGCACAGGCCGATCATCGTCTCGCTTTACTGGGGGAGATAGAATGAACTTTTTCAGCGCGTGGTTCGCCGTGCTCTTGGGCTCAACCCTTCTGTGCCAGGCCGCGGATGTCGTGGTTCTCAAAAACGGAGAACGCCGAGTCTGCCGCATTGCCGGTGTTGAAGGTGAAAACCTGCTACTTGTCTCCCAACCGGTTGCAGATTTGCCTCCCTTTGTCCTTTCTTTCCCAAGGAAACAAACGGCCTCCCTTGAATTCGGACCGGACCCTCAACGCGAAAAGTGGCTCCGCGAGGCAAGCAAACTCCAGATCACGGAACTCCGCTCCCTCTGGGAAAAATTTGCTCCGCTGCTTCCTGTAGCGTCCTCCCCTGGAGGAAGAATCGGCCTGCGTTTTGGCTTGGCGCTTTTGGAGGAAGGGAGGCTGCCGTCCTCCGCTGAAGCACTGTCCGTATTTTCGCGGGTCGCCCACGAAGCTACCGATGCGCGCGAACACGAAGCAGGCATCCAGGGCCGACTCAGAGCGTGGACAATGTTGGGCCTGAGCGCCGAGGCCGTTGCGGAAGCCGAGGCACTTTTAAAGGCAGACATAGGAGCCTGCTTGGCGGCGGAAGCACGGCTCGTTCTTGCCGCGGCAAACGAGGCGGCGCTTATCCATTTGCTCGAGGAAAACCCGCGCTGGGAGGAAGACGACAACGTGCGGCCCGAACGCAACGCCCTTTACCACAAAACGCTCGACCTGTTCCTGCAAGCCGCGCTCCTGCCGGGAGGTTCTCCCGAACTCGCCATGCGAGGCCTCTGGGGCGCTCTGGGGATTCACCGCCGGTGCGGACAACTTTCACTCGCGGCAGAAACGGCCCGCGATCTGATCGCGTTTTTTCCAGGCTCAGCTTTTGCCACAAAAGCCACCCTGTTTCTGGAAGGTCTGCCTTCTGAAATCCGGGAGCCCGACCCCAGATGGCCAGCTCCAGCCTCGCTCGACCTTACCCAGACGCGGAAAAGCCCGAATCCCAATGAAAAAAAAGTACACTCCGATTCTCACAAAGATTCTGATCTTCCTGCCGCTGCTCCCAAACGCCGCAAACGCAGCCGGGACTGAAACCGGCAAAAGCCTCCTCGACCTTTACGGAGAAGGCGGACCTGTCATGCATCTCATTGCGCTGTGTTCTGTCGCAGCTCTGGCGCTGGCTGTTTTCTGCTGGCTCACGTATCGCAAGAATCGCCTGCTTCCGAGTGCATTGGTCGAACGCCTCAATGAAATGCTCTCCCGCAAAGACCTCGAGCAGGCCTACCGGTGCTGCCAGACCAATCCCGGCCCCCTCACCCACGCCCTTGCCTCCGCCATCATGAAGGCTAACTACGAGAGGGACATGTACAACAAACCCGCCATGGAAAACGCCGTCGCCGACGAATGTTTCCGCACCGAAACCAAGATGATGGCGACCGTCAACTACCTCAATACTCTGGCCGTGCTTGCCCCGATGATCGGCCTGCTGGGAACCGTTTCAGGCATGATCAACAGTTTTAGCGCCCTCACCGCAGGAAAAGCCGAGGCCGCCGATCTTGCCAAAGGCATTGGCGAAGCGCTTGTGGCGACGGGTGGCGGTCTGCTTCTGGCCATTCCTTCAATGTTCCTCTACTTCGCCTTCCGCGGTTTGATTGCCGCAAACATGGCGGACGTTCACGCCACCCTGTCCCACATGCTCGATCGCTTTACCGGGGAGGCCCACGGCACCCCGCCCCCAGCCCTCCAATCCGTTTGAGCGACTCTAAAGGATGGTCCGCACCATGAAACCGCGTTTTGAAATGACTCTTCAAACATGACCGCCGGCCGCCGCCGTATCCGCCGCGTGACGCATGAGGAAGTGGGCCTGCAAATTGCCCCGATGATTGACGTCACCCTGCTGCTCCTCTTTTTCTTCATGCTGTCTGGCAAATTGACCAAAAGTGCCCGGCTTAAAACCATCCAGGTGCCCATCGCCAGTTCAGCGAGCACGCCTCAAAACACAGGTGACCGCGATGTCATCAACGTCGACGCCAACGGCGATTGGTTCACTGGCGAGCAGCGCGTCAATACCGCCGAACTCGCCTCCCATTTGAAGGCGCGTTTCAAAAACCACCCTCCTCTGAAATTACAAGTCCGCGCCGATGCCTCCACACCGGCTGCGCGCATCAAGGAACTGATGAACCTTGCCGCGGATGCAGGCGCCGCCGAGGTCGTCTACGGAGTGCGCAAACGATGAAAAGGACGGAACATCCCCAGGTGGAAATGCAGATCGCACCGCTCATTGACGTCTGTTTTTTGCTTCTGTTTTTTTATATCCTCACCTCCAAACCCGTCCAACCGGAGGCAGACATCGGCGTGAACCTTCCCGGCACCGTCTCCCAGGAGGAGCCTCTCGAACTTCCCGATGAGCAGAGGGTGGAGATTCTTGAGTCCGGGCAGATTGTCCTCAACGAGGAACCCCTCGAGCCCCCGGAAAGCACCGAACTTCCCCGCTTGCGCGCGGTACTTGCCCGCTACGAGCAAAGCACCCGGGCCAACAAAGGACAGGCCTTGGTCATCCTCGAAGCCGCAGACCGCGCCAAACACCAGCGCATCGTCGATGTCCTGAATATCTGCGCGCAGGTGGGAATTACTCAGGTCACCTTCGCAGGGGCGCAGGGGGAGCTCCCATGAAAATTGACGAAGGTGCGAAGACCGGCCGCAGTGAACGCCGCCGCCTGGCGATGACGGTCCTCGGGGTGAGCCTCGCCCTCCACGCCGGCCTTGCCGTTCTGGCGGGAGTCTGGATTGTAGCCAAACATTTTTCCACCCCACCGCAGCCACCGCCCATCCTGACAGCAAAACCGCATCCAAAGTCGCCGGCCAAAGTGCGTGAGCAGACCATGCAGGCGGCTGCCTCGGAGGGGGCCGCGCAAAAAACGGCCTTCACCGACCGCATCCAAAGCACGCGCGCAAGCGCCCTCGCGCTGCCAGACCTTCCACGGCTTCCCTCTTTTTCCCCGCCCTCCATGGAACCCGGCGCGCTAAGCGCCTCTTTCTACTCTGAGGCAAGCGCACTCGCGGCCGGCGCGGGATCGGGAATCGGCTCGGGCGGCGGCGGCGCGGGAGGAGCCGGAACAGGAGTCAGTTTCCTGGGCGTTCAGACTCAAGCCAAGCGCATCGTTCTGATGTTTGACATCTCCAAAACCGTGGCAGGGGCGGCCGCGAAAGCAGGAATGCCCATGGAACGAATTCGGGATGAAACCGCGCGTTTGGTCGAGGAGCTAGGGGTCAATACGCGTTTTGGTTTGGTGGAATTCGCCCGGAATTACGCCTTTTTCCGGACCGAACTCGTACCTAGCACGAGTACAAACCGGAAAGCTGCGATCACTTGGTTACATTCCTTTTTTGCAACCGAAGGCGCCCTGCCTCGCGGTCTTCCCAACGTCGTCAGCGGAAGCCCAGGATTTCTGGTCGCACTGGAAGCCGTCTTCAAACTGCAGCCGGATGCCATCTTTATCCTCTCCGACGGTAGTATGCAGCGAGGCACTGGCATCGCCTCGACCATTCCAATCCCCGAACTCGAGCAAACCCTTGTCCGCCTGCAAACCTCCCAACCATTCCGGGCGAAGGTTTTTTTCGTAGGCGTCGGGGTGCTTCCCGAAACCGAAAAGGCTCTCAAACGCGTCCTCGCGAGTGCGGGTGGCGGCGGTTCGTTTTCCGAAATCAAACGCGAGGCACCCCTCCGCTGAGCCGTTCTGCGAGGCCCTCACCCACCCCCGATCGCGTCGAAATTCGTTGCCATCGAATTTATTACAACCCTGGCTTCCTCACTTCCACCATGATCGAGGCCTCTCTTCATTGGAGGCCGCCTCCAAGAATCACACCAAAAGCTTACCAAAAGGGCGGTCCCCTAGACCGAATGCATTCGTCCCTCTTTTCCGGACGAAAATGTGGGCGCAGGCTATGAAGGTTCCTAAAGAGAGATGCTCTGATGGCATCCTTCTGACACGCTCTTCTCCTTGCTTGGGGAGCTTCGAATCCGCCCCTCGCTAAAGTCCTGCCCCCAGGCTGCCGGACTTCTGGGCCCCGCCAAAGTTGCCCTCGTCTTTTCCCTTAAAACCTGTCAGAGAAATGCTGGCAATCCACCCCCATGACGCTGCGATCCTTCACCTTTGCTTTTTTTCTCGCCCCTCTCGTTGTCTCCGGGGCGGAACCGGCGACTGATTTTTTTGAGAAAAAGGTTCGTCCCCTTCTTGTCGAACGTTGCATGGAATGTCACAGCGCAGAGGCGAAGGTGAAAGGCGGTCTTCGCCTCGACTGGCGCGAGGGCTGGGCCAAAGGCGGCGATTCCGGGCCCGCCATTGTGCCCGGAAATCCTGAGAAAAGCCTGCTCATCGAGGCCGTTCATTACGGAAACAAAGACCTTCAGATGCCGCCCAAACAGCGGCTTTCCCCCCAGGAAACGGACATCCTCAAAACCTGGGTTGAGATGGGCGCTCCCGACCCACGCACCGAAGCGAAGGAAGTCAAAAAACAGACCGGCCTCAGCCTCACCGAAGGCCGAAAATTCTGGAGCTATGCCCCCGTCCAAAAGCCCGCGCTTCCGGAAGTGCGCGCCAAGGACTGGCCCCGCTCAAACCTCGACCACTTCCTGCTGGCGCGCATGGAAGCCGCCGGCGTCCAACCGGCTCCGGACGCTCCCCTGCTTCCCTTGGTACGCCGCCTATACCTGAACCTTGTCGGCCTTCCACCCACTCAGGAACAAACAGAGGCCTTCCTCAAGGAAGCCGCCCAGAACCGCCAGGCCGCACTCGCCCGACTTACCGACGTCCTTCTGGCAAGTCCGCAGTTTGGGGAGACTTGGGGCCGGCACTGGCTGGATGTCGCCCGTTTCGCCGAATCCAGCGGCGGCGGACGCACCCTTCTCTTTAAAGACGCCTGGCGCTACCGGGACTACGTCATCGCCGCCTTTAACTCCGACACACCCTTCCCCCAATTCGTGCGCGAACAGGTCGCCGGCGACCTCCTCCCTGCCGCCACTCCCGCCGACCGCAGACGCCACCTTGCCGCCACCGCGTTCCTGGCGCTCGGCCCCACCAACTACGAGGAACAAGACAAGCAGCAACTGCGCTTCGACGTGATCGACGAACAAATCGAAACGGTGGGTCGCGCCTTCCTGGGCCAGACTCTCGGGTGCGCCCGCTGCCACGATCACAAATTCGACCCCGTCTCCCAAAAAGACTACTACGCACTCGCGGGCGTCTTCGCCTCCACCCGCACGCTCTTCAACTACACAGACAACGTAGCCCGCTGGATCACCACCCCGCTACCCGAGGAAGGCCCGCGCGAGGCGGAACTCAAACTCCACGAGGAACGCCTCGCCGCCCTGCGCAAGCAGATCGACGCCGCCCAGACCGAAGCCACAAACGCCGCCAAACTCGTAAGCTCGCCCACCACCAAACCCGGCATGCCCGTCGCCGCCGCCGAATTGCAGGGAATCGTGCTCGATGATTTAGAGGCAAAGGTGGTCGGCGTCTGGAAAAAATCCACCTTCGTCCGCAGTTTCATTGGCGCGGGGTATTTGAGCGATGACAACTCGGGCAAGGGCGAAAAAACCATCACCTTCACCCCCACCATCCCGAAAGCAGGCCGCTACGAGGTACGCCTCGCCTACACACACGCGGATGGGCGCGCCACCAACGTCCGGGTAAACATCCTCCACGCCGACGGGGAAGACACCGTTTTTGTCGACCAGACCCAGCCCCCTCCCCTCGAGGGCCGTTTTATCTCCCTGGGCAAATTCCGTTTTGAGCAGGACGGCGCCGGCTACGTGCTAATCAGCAACGAAAACACTCGCGGCTTTGTGACAGTGGACGCCCTGCAGCTCCTCGAGGAAGGCGCCCCCTCCAATCAGAGAAGCGAACCCGCCAACTCCAAACCCGACACCCTAGCCAAAAACAAGGTTAAGGAACTCGAGGCCGCCTTCAAAAAACTCTCCAAAGAAGGCCCGGTGCGCGACCTGACCATGGCCGTGGCGGACGACGACAAAATTCTCGACGCCCAACTGCGCATCCGCGGCGTCGAACGGCAGCGCGGGGAAACGGTGCCGCGCGGCTTTTTGCAAGTCACCTTTCCGCAGGCGCCCGCCGCCTTGCCCCCCGATTCCAGCGGCCGCGTAGAGATGGCGGACTGGATCGCCAGCGGCGAGAACCCCCTCACCGCCAGGGTGCAGGTCAACCGCGTCTGGAACTGGCTCTTTGGCACGGGCCTTGTGAGCACTATCGACAACTTCGGAACTACCGGGGAAAAACCCACACACCCCGAGTTGCTGGACTACCTGGCCGGCCGGTTTATGGAGGAGGGTGGCAGTTGGAAAACGCTGATCCGCGAAATCGTCCTCTCCCGCGCCTGGCAGCAGACTGCCGCCTCCCCCTCGGCAACCGACCCGGAAAACCGCCTATTCGCCCACGCCAACCGCCGTCGGCTCGATGCCGAACAGATCCGCGACTCCATCCTGAGCGTCAGTGGCGGGTTGGACCGGCAGTTGGGCGGCTCAAACATCGCGGGGGCGGGGGATATCGACGCCAATAATTCCTCGGCCCAGAACATCGAGTACAACTACGTATACGCTGACTTCCGGCGCAGCGTGTACACGCCTGCGTTCCGCAACAAACGGCTGGAATTGTTCGAGGTCTTTGACTTCGGGAACATCAACCAGACCATGGGGCAGCGCAATTCCAGCACCGTCGCCCCCCAGGCCCTCTTCCTTCTCAACCATCCGTTTTTGCTCGAGCAATCCAAGCTCGCGGCGGAAGCCGCCCTCAAAACCCCCGCCTCCATTCAGGAAAGAATCCGGGCCGCCTACCATCAGGTCCTCGGCCGGCCGCCTTCTCCGAAGGAAACCGCCATCTGTCAGCGCTTCGTGGCCGGCGCCTCCGCCCCCGAGGCGGAAGTCTGGGCGCAGCTTTACCAAATGTTGTTCGCCTCGCTGGACTTTCGCTACATCGACTAAAACGCCGCCCGGCTTCTGCCCCTCTCACCCCCTCCTCCCATGAACGCGCTCCCCTTCTCTCGCCGCCGCGCCCTGCAATCCCTCGCCTGCGGTTTTGGCCAGATCGCCCTTGCGGGCATGGCCTCCCGAAGCGCGGAGGCCGCCCCCGCCCCGTTGGCCCCAAAACCCGCCGGCCACAAAGCGCGGGCCAAACGCATCATCTTTTTGTTTATGCAGGGGGGTGTCAGCCACGTGGACTCCTTCGACCACAAACCCAAGCTCCTCGCCGAGGACGGCCGGATGCTCGACTTCGCGGACCTGCGCAGCCTGGCCAAGTCAGGGAAAAGCCCTCAGCAAAGGGTGATGAAACCCCTCTGGAATTTCGCCCAACATGGCCAAAGCGGCCTCTGGGCCTCCGACCTTTTTCCTGAAACGTGCATGCACATGGACAAACTCTGTTTGATCCGTTCCATGCACACCGAAGGAATCGCCCACGGACCGGCCACCCTCTTTCTTCACACCGGCACAACCACCTTCGTACGCCCCTCCATGGGCGCCTGGATTTCCTACGGGCTGGGTTCGGAAAACGAAAACCTTCCCGCCTTCGTCACCATCAGCCCCAGTCTTGGCAACGGCGGCCCCCGCAACTACGGGAACGCCTTTCTGCCGCCCGTCTTTCAGGGCACCGCCATCGGTCGCGCCGGCGTGCCAGCCGCGAGCGCAACCATCGGCAACCTTCACTCCCCGCGCACCCCCGCGGAGGCCAGGCGCCAGTTCGACCTGCTGCGCGAACTCAACGCCGAACAACTCCTCCAAAAACCGGGCGACTCTGAATTGGAGGCCGTCATCAGCAGTTACGAACTCGCCTGGCGTATGCAGGGTTCCGCCCCCGGCGTGCTCGGCATGGAGGGGGAATCCCCCGAAACCCTCGCCCTCTACGGTATCGGAGAAAAAGCGACCGACAACTTCGGCCGCCAGTGTCTGCTTGCCCGGCGTCTTTGTGAATCAGGCGTCCGTTTTGTCCAGGTCAACTACGGCGACAACACCAACAACCCCGCCTGGGACCAGCACTCCAACATCAAAAAACACGGCGATCACGCCCTCGCCGTCGACCGCCCCGTGGCCGGGCTCCTCGCCGACCTTGAACAACGCGGCCTCCTGGAGGACACCATCGTCTGGTGGGGCGGCGAATTTGGACGCACACCCTACGCCGAAAAAAACGGCACGGGCCGCGACCACAACCCGGCTGGATTTTCGCTCTGGCTGGCGGGCGGCGGCTTCAAGGCAGGCACCGCTTATGGCGAGACCGACGAATGGGGCCACCACGCCGTGGTCAACAAGGTCCACATGCACGACCTCCACGCCACCCTCCTCCACGCCCTGGGCCTTGACCACGAAGCCCTCACCTTTCGCTACGCCGGTCGCCCCTTCCGGCTCACCGACGTCTACGGCAGGGTCGTGCACGACCTTTTCGCCTAACCCGCGCCCCCGCCAATTTCCCGCCAACTCCTCACCCCAAAACAATATGCGCCCCGCCTTCTCGCTCCTCGCTCTGCTCCCCCTGCTGCTGACCACTACGCCGGCACGCGCCGACCTCACCGAAGAGCAGCGCCGCCTTCCCCTGGAGGCCGACGCACCCAACCCCGCCCTCAAAAAAATCGTCCTCCTTGCCGGAAGCACCAGCAACAAAGCCGGCCAGCACGAGTACTTCGCCGGCTGCGCACTTCTCTACGATTGGTTGCGCAAAACTCAAGGCGTCTGGCCGGTTCTGGTGGCGGACGGCTGGCCCAAAAACGAGGCGGTCTTTAAGGATGCCAAGGCCGTCGTCGTCTACGCTGACGGCGGACCAAAGCTCCCCTTCCTTGCCCCGGAGCGTTGGAACCTAATCAAAGAGCTGGTTGCGAAAGGAACCGGGTTAGTGATGCTCCACCAGGCCGTTGACGTCCCCGAGGAACGCGCGGCAGAAGTCCAACAGTGGCTGGGAGGTGTCTGGCAGAAGGACATCGGCTGCCGCGGCCACTGGGACATGGAATTCTCCCAGTTCCCAAAACACCCCTCCCTCAACGGGCTTGCCTCCTTTGCCGCCCCCTTGGACGACTGGCTTTACAACCTGCACTTCTCCCCGGAAATCGTCCCCCTTCTCGCGGGCATCGTCCCCGAAAAATCCCGGTCCACCCCGGACGCTCGCGAACACGCGGGCCGAGCCGAAACCGTCGCGTGGGCATTCACGCGTAAAGACGGCGGCCGCAGTTTCGCGTTTACCGGGTGCGACCTGCATCGGAACTGGAGCGTCGAAGGACAGCGCCGCTTCGTTCTAAACGGCATTCTTTGGAGTGCCGGGGCTCCAGTCCCCGCCGACGGAGCGCCTGTGCCGATGGAAGCCAGGGCGATCGGAACCAATTTGGATGCAAAACCCACGGCGCCTGAAGCGCCAAAGCCGGCCCCAGCCACAAAGTAAAAACAGCCCGACTCGTCGACTTGGGCGCCTTATTCCCCCCCTTTCTCTCCACGAAACAGACGGTTGAAACAAATACGGGCGCTCCAGAAGGTTAATTCACCCTTCGGACCACAAAGGACAAACCCGGCGGACTTTTTTCTATTGCCAGCAGCGGAGGATCCGCCTAGGTTCCACCCCCCTTCCTGCCTTATGGTGTAACGGTAGCACAGCAGATTCTGAATCTGCTTGTCTAGGTTCAAATCCTAGTGAGGCAACCATTTCTGGAAGACTCCGGAAGGTTCAGCAAAATTCGAAAAATCAGAAAGACCCGCAATTCCCCTGCAACCAGGGCGTTGCGGGTCTTCTATTTTCCGCCCCAAGGCCCCGCGCCGTCACAGACAGCCCGCGCGCCATCCCCCATTGCTCCCCCCTCCACTCAGGGAAGATGCGCGATGTTTAGGGGCAGGTGCGTAGACACCATTTTGGCCCCGACACAAGCTCTGCCGCAGTAAGGCCCCGGCGGGCACAAGCAATCGGCAAGACGCAGCTCCGGCCAAAACGGAACCCAAAAAATGAAACAAAAAAACGACTGCTACCTCGCGGCATTTTTCTTCAGTTTAACGTGTTACGCCACTCCAACAAGAGCGACAGCACAGCACCCCCATCCCCAGAGTTTGGCACCCGCGGCACAAAAACCGCGCTGCTGTATTCCTGAGGGAAAACCCGCCCCTGCAGCGGCCGAAGACAAAAGCGGCTGCGCCCACACAAAGCCACCAAAAACCGGCTTGAGGGCATGCCTGGCGTGGTTCGCGGCAGGACCCAGTGCCATACCCTGCTGTTGCCCTGCCTGCGGCGCACCAACGACGCCAAAAGCAAAAAAGCCGGGCGTCAAAAGCAGCGTACCAGCCGCCGATTCGCAGCAAACCTGCACTACCCATCCTGAGGCGCCCCACCTCCCATTACGCTTCAGATAGGTGGGAGCACCGCTCCCCCTTTCTTCCCCCCCCAAGCACTACAACGCATCGCTCCAGCGCACCCACACGACTATGCAAAATACGCCCACGTACACTGCTCCTGCTGACCACCAAAGCCCATCCGCTCATCCCTGGGATTCCTACCCCTCCAGAAGTCCAGCCACAGATCCCTCCCTCCTGATCCTAAACGTCAGCGGCGAAAGGGCTGGGGAACGCGTTGAAAAAGTCCTCGCCGGACTCGCTTCTTATTATCAGGACATCACGGCCGACAGATCACCCTTGGCGGCGCCCGAGGTGGCTCTCGTCGTCTTTGGCGGGTGGGGACAGGTTGTTCAAGATTATGTCGTTGCGCCAACCTGGTCGTTGAACAAAAAACGCACCGAAGGAGCTCACTCCTTCGACGCGGCAATCCTCCAAAGCGTGGAAGAGCGCGGAAAAGCCACGCAGCCGGATATCAAGGGCGAGATGGAATGGGGGCGCCCTTGGGTTTTTATCATCACCAAGGGCGAAGCCTCGGATCCCCAGAGCCACTGCTGGGAACAGGCCAAGAAGCTCCTCAACGAGGGGCAGGGGCGCCCTACTCCCATTTTGATTGGCATCAGGCTCTGAGAAAAGCAGCCCGCAAACTGGCGGCCATCCTGACCGGTACTCCTCGAATCCTTCCCCCTCCCCGATGAAAAACACCCCTCCACAAACCCATAAACTGGCGGCATACGCCTCCCTGCACCTTCTGCACAATCGCTTCCTTGACTGCGACGCAGACCTGTCCGAACTCAAAGGACAGGCTCACGAGTTCTCCCCTGCAGAAACGCGTGAACTCGAGAAGTTCAACGGGTCTCCCTTTGCCACTACCGGTGAGTTTAAAAAGTACTGCGCGCTTCGGCAGGCGGACATTATGGAAATTCCCATCGTCTTTCACGACGCCCGCAACACCCACCCCGAAACTCCGCTTTCATGCGATCATTGCACCAAAAAAGACCACCCCTCCGGACTTGGCTGCGACTTTTGCAGGGCCTCTCACAATGCATTTCTGAACAAGGGTTGCTCTTTCGCCATTTGCTTCTCAGGAGAATGCTCCTTTAAGGCCCCCCATTCCACCCCCAAAGACTGCCTCCATGCCGGCTGGAATCAGATTTAATTTGAGGGCGTCCTTCGCAAACTTTCGGTCAATAAAATATAATCAAAACCAATGAAACACAAAAAATGCCTCGGCATCTGGATGGATCACTCACACGCCAACCTGATTGAGTTTCCGCTCGAAATCACGGAAGTTATCACCGTCACCTCGGAATTCACCCATCAGGCAAAAATGGAAAGCCTCCACAATGGTGAACTCCATATGCACAACAAAGAAAAACAGTTGCAAGCACACTACTACGACCACCTCGCTGATATAATTGCGGGTTATGATTCCGTAGTCCTATTCGGCCCAACAGAAGCCAAGTCTGAGTTGTTTAATATCATTAAATCAAAACCCACAAACGAACATATAAAAGTTGAATTATTTAATTCTGAAAAAATGACCGATAACCAGCGCCACGCATTCGTCAGAGACTACTTTTTATAACGCTGTCCAGGCGGGTCTAGCCGACTAAACCCTGGCGGGCGCAGCCCCCCGCGGCTCGGCCAATCCAGACGCCGCTTTGGCTTGTAAGCAAATTCCGGATGGGGGAGCGGATAGGCTTGCTATGGGTAGAATGGGCGCGCAGGGTAAGGGTCTGTTGCTGAAAAGCTGTGAATGCATTTTCCGCAATAGCCCCCCCCCTTTACTCCCCTCGGTATGAAAAACCACACTTCCGAGGACCCCTGCGTCGAGTACCTCTCCTCTTCGCAAATCTTTCAAGACTACGCCGAAGCCTTCACCAGTGGTACTGGGCTTCCTCTGAATATCGTCTCCCCGGAAATGCTGCGCATGGCAAGGTATGAAGACGCACAGCAGAATCCTTTTTGCGTCCTCCTCGCCCAAAAAAACAACTCCTGCGCGGCTTGCTATAAAGTGCAGTGCGCCCTGGAAGAGGAAGCGCAACTGGAGGCGAAAACCATGAAGTGTTTTGCGGGCATGTGCGAGACCGCGGTGCCCTTGCGCGAGGGGGGGAAGGTCATCGCCTTTTTGCGAACAGGCCAAGTGCTGCTCCACACCCCGGATCGGACTAAGTTCAACAAAATTGCACAGCAGCTGATCGACTGGGGCTCGTTGGTGGATCTCAAGCGGGTGGAGGAAGCGTTTTTCGGCACCCGGGTCTTCACTGAAGCTAAATATGAGGCTTTGATACGGCTGCTCTCTATCTTTGCCCGCCACTTGGCGGCTTCCGCCAATGCACTAAAATTGGCGGAGACACAAAGCGACTCGGCCGCTGTGGGGCAGGCAAAATCCCACATCCAAACGCATGTTGGCGACGACCTGTCCCTTGGGACTGTCGCCAAGGTGGTCAATACAAGCGCGAGCCACTTCAGTTATAAATTCAAACAAGCCACCGGAATAAACTTTTCGGAATATGTTTCACTCACACGGGTGGAGAAGGCCCGGAATTTACTCGAAAACCCAAACTTGCGAGTGAGCGAGATCGCCTTCGCCGTGGGCTTCCAATCGCTCTCTCAATATAACCGGACCTTCAAAAGAGTGACGGGTCAAGTCCCGGGGTCCTATCGGCGGAGTCTTGCCAGATAGAGGGCGCTGAGTTCAGTAAACTCAGGCCACCCCTTCAAAACCAGTTCAGCCTCGATAGGCGGACAATTACGATTTTTTAGTAGAAGTAAACGCCGTCGGAACTGAGGCCGGCCCCTCCTTTTTCTTGTCTCATTGTTGTTTAAGGCTAAAGATTTTACGTCTGAAATCAAAATTGTCTGCTCCCACCGAAATCGGTTCGCAGACAAAATTTTCATCCAAACAAAGCGCAGCGTGAAGCGCACCTCCAGATCACGAAAAGCCCCCCCATCTTAAGTTAACTCCATTATGTTTTCTCGAGCCCTCCGCGTCCTTCTCCCCTTGGTTTTAGTCTCGATACCAGCCGCCAGTCCGCCTGCCTGGGCGCAGATTTTTGTGGCTCAAAACGGGGATTTCCGGGACACCTCCCAACCTCGGATCCGCAGCCTCATCGGTAAAGTCTTTTGGTCGGACTCGACCTGGTCTGAGTCGCAGCAAAAAGTGGTGGGGATGCCATTGTCGATCCATTTCAACGGACCTGCCGCCCCAGTTAGCTTGCTCGGGAAGACGGCGCCGGCGGAGTCCATCCTCATTACGCCCGCAGTCCCTGGGACCTGGCGTTGGGTGAATTCTCAACAGTTAGCGTTTGAACCCCAAGGCGGCTGGATAGCGCCACGCCGGTACTCGATCAGTGTGGATTCCAGCGTCTATGCGCCCGACTGCCGGGTCCAATTGAACCAGGATGATGATCAAAGCACTGCGGCGCCGAGCCTCACCTGCTCCTCCCAGGGCCAGTCCTTCTACATCGATCCAAAAACTCCGTTGATGCAAAAAGCCGTTGCGACGATCCTCTTCAACCATCCGGTTGCGTTGGAGGAAGTGCGCAGACACTTGAAAGTGGTGAACGTGAGCACCACCCCTCTGTTTTCAGATCGAGGCAGTCCGCAGGTGATTCGGGATGAAAGAAACCCTCTGCGTTTTTTCCTGTATTCTCCACTCGTCAAACTGGGTGAAAAAGAAGATCTCGTCCGGTTTGAAATCACACCGGGCCTGAGCGCCATTGCAGGCGGCAATCCTTTGAGGCAAGCCTTCGAGGCCAAGGTGACCGTGCCCTCGCGTTATTCGGGCTTTCATTTCACCAACGCACGGCCGCAGATCGTTCCGACAGCCAAAGACGAACCACGCCAGTTTCTCTTTTTGGAGAGCAGCCTCAAAGCCGAGGGCAGTCAGATTGCAAAGCACGTCGAGGCATGGCAACTGCCCGCCCCGGCCAAGGACAAGAGCGGGGAAGAAATTCCTTGGACGGCCGAAAACGTGACGGCTGCGATCCTCGCAAAGTCGCAGCGCGTGCCCCTGGAATATATCGCCAATGAGGGCTCCGCACCCCAGACGGATGTCTTCGCATTTCGTCTTCAACCGCGGGAACCGGGGCCTCTTTTCGTGCGTGTCCCGAAGGACACTGCCGCACCAGGAGGTTTTGTGACGCCCGAGGACTTCACGGCATTTGTGAGCGTCCCGCCGTTTGAAAAGGAAGCGAAGGTGGTAGGCCGCGGGGGGATTTTGGCGCTCACGGGGGAACGCAAACTAAACATCAAATCGCGCGGGTATGAGCACCTGCGCTACACGCTGGCCCGCGTTCCGGGGAACCAGATCAACCATTTCGTCAGTCAAACGCAGGGGAAATTTGAGGCGCCGCAATTCCAGGGGAATTTTGGCTTTGAGGACATTGCACACTTTAGCCAATCGACGCAGAACATCGCGAAGGCGAACGACTTTGAGGCGAATTTCTCGACGTTTGATTTCAACCCGGCTCTGGAAGCCGCCGAACCCTCGGGTAAGGACGCGCAGCGCGGCTTGTTCTATATGGTCGTGCAGGGCGTGCGGCCCCGCACCGAAGCCGACGGTCCAGCGCCAGCCGGGGATCCCGACCCGAAATGGATCGCGATGGCGGCGCCCCCTCAGAACCGCGCCGAAGAACCGCGTTACTCGCGCCGCCACCGAGACGAGGATGACGACGAGGCACCGGAGACGCTTCAAACCAAAGCGGCCGACTCCCGCTTCGTGCTTCTCACCGATCTGGGGTTGATTCTCAAATGCAACGCCGATGGGTCGCGCGACGTGTTCGTGCAATCTTTTCAGGCAGGCCAACCGGTGGCGGACGTGCGGCTGACTGCTCTTGGACGGAATGGAGAAGCTATTTTGGAAGTCGTCACCGACGCACAGGGACGGGCGCTGATCCCATCCCTGGAAGGGATGCAGCGGGAAAAACAACCCGTGGCGCTGATTGCGCGCAAAGCTTCGGATCTTGCCTTTATCGCCTGGGCCCGGGGCGACAGGCGGGTGGAAACCTCCCGTTTCGACGTCGACGGCGTCCAGTCCAGCCGGGGCACGGCGCTCAATGCCTTTGTGTTTACAGAACGCGGCATCTATCGGCCCGGAGATTCCATTCAGGTGGCGGCTATCGTGCGCCAGCGCAACTGGGAGGGCACTCTCACAGGATTGCCCCTGGAGGTCGTGCTCACAAACGCCAAGGAGGAAGAGGCTGGCCGTTTTCCTGTGAAACTCACTCCCGAGGGTTTCATCACCCTCACCCTGCCTACCACGGAAACCTCCCCCACGGGCGTGTGGCGCATTGAGTTGCGGCGGCCATCTAAGAAGAAAACCAGCGAAGGGGACGAAGGGACGGACAGCGAGCCCTTCCTCGGCCAAACTCTGGTTCGGGTGGAAGAATTCCAGCCGGACCGCCTTAAACTCAGCGCAAAGTTTAGTTCGGACGCCATTCAAGCCTGGGTCTCCCCCGAAAATCTGAGCGTCCAACTGGACCTCCAAACCCTTTTTGGAATTGCCGCGGCAGACCGGCGCGTGACGGGAAAACTGCGCCTCACACCCGCCTCCCCAAACTTTGAACAATGGCCAGGATGGACGTTTAGCTTGCCTGCAGCGCAAAAATTTGAAACGCAGGAGATCGAACTGGCAGAGCGCAAAACCGATGACAACGGCCTCGCCATCTTTGAACTGCCGCTGGAGGATCACACCTCCCCGCTGCTGCGCGCGACCGTTGAATTAGAAGGGTTCGAAGCCGACGCAGGACGCGGCGTGCACACCGCGGTAAGCACCCTTGTATCGCGGCAACCGTTTCTTTTGGGCTATAAGCCGGAAGGAGACCTCAATTTTCTCAGGCAGGGCTTTCCCCTATCCATCGACATCACGGCCATCGGAGCCGACGCCAAGACGGTGGCCGCTTCAGGCCTGAAACGAGTCCTCATTGAAACACGGCACGCATCCGTTCTGAGTAAACAACAGAACGGAACGATGGCCTACGTTTCGCAGCGCGTGGATAAGGACATTGAAACCGTAGACGGTTCCCTTCGTGCCGGGACGACGACTCTCGCCCTGCCCGTACACACCGCCGGGTCCTTCCGCTATGAATGGCGTGACGTCATGGGCATCGCTCAACTCACCGTGGCCTTCACCGTTGTTGGAGCGGGCGAATCCTCGCGCAGTCTCGAGCGTGAATCGGAGTTGCATCTCTCATTGCCTTCGAAGGTGTGGAAGCCAGGCGAGGAATTGGAGATCTCCCTTCGCGCTCCCTTCACCGGAGCAGGATTGATCACCATCGAACGCGAAAAAGTCCTGGTCGCGCGTTGGTTCAAGGCGGAGGAAAGCGCGAGCATCCAGCATATCACCGTTCCCGAGGGAATCGAGGGCGGTGCCTACGTCCACGTCACCTTTGTGCGCGGCTTGGATTCTCCGGAAGTCTTCACCAACCCTCTGAGCACAGGGGTCGCTCCGTTCCGGGTTGCGCAGGACCGCCGCCAACTCACGGTCCAACTCGACGCCCCTGAGCGCGTGCGACCGGGGGAGCGCGTGGCCATCGGGTTCTCCACCCCAAAGCCGGCGCGTATTGTGGTGTGGGCCGTCGACGAGGGCATCCACCGCGTGACCTCCTACCAACCGCCCACTCCGCTCAAACGATTGCTCAACAAGCCTTCGCTTGAGGTGAATACCTACCAGTTACTCGACTTGCTGATTCCTGAGTTTACCTTGTTGAAAAACGCAGTGGCCACAGGGGGTGACGAGGATGCCCTTGAACCCCCGGAGCTCAAACTCGGCCTCAACCCATTCAAGCGCAGGCGTGTAGCTCCCGTGGTTTTCTGGAGCGGCATTGTGGAGTGCGGCCCGGAGCGCAAAGAAGTTTTTTATCAGGTTCCAGACTACTTTGCCGGGCGCTTGAACATCATGGCTGCGGCCGTGGCTCCGGATGCCGTTGGGGTGGCCGAACAGCACACCCTCGTCAAAGGACCGTTTGTACTGACACCGAATGCACCCTTTTTCAGCGCTCCAAACGACGAGTTCACCGCTTCGGTGACTGTTGCTAACCAGCTCGAAGGAGCCGCCGTGACAGACCAGATCGAAGTCCGGGCGGTGCTTCAGGGGGGGCTGGAATTTGTGGAAAAACCGGAGGAAAAAGTCGTCGTGGCCGTCGGCAAGGAGACCACGGTCCGATATCGACTGCGGACCACCGAGGCCTTGGGGAACGCCGAAATTAAATTTTCAGCCTCAGCCAACCAGCAACAGGTGGACCAAACCGCCACCATCAGCGTTCGGCCCGGTACCCCTCGAACGGCCGTGGTGCAAAGCGGATGGTTCCGTTCGGAGAGCAGGGATGTCAAAGTAGAGCACGACTTCTACAGAGAGTTCTCCAAACGCGAGGCCGTCGTTTCCACGACTCCTCTGGGCTTGGCCCGCGGTCTGGCCACTTACCTACGCAACTACCCGTTTGGATGCAGTGAACAGATCACAAGCAGCGCGTTTCCCTGGTTGGTGCTGCGCGAGGACGCCAGTTTCGGCTTGGACAAGACGGACGCCGCCAAGGCCATTCACAGCGCCATCGCACAGCTCTCCCGCCGCCAGGGGCCAAAGGGAGGCTTTGGCTACTGGGCTTCCGCCAACGACGAGGACTTTGACTATCTGAGCGTTTATGTAACCCACTTTTTAACCGAGGCCAAGGCCGCTGGCTTTCACGTTCCCGCCCCCATGTTCGATGCCGCACTTCGCAGGCTTCGTTTGATGGCAGACGCAAAAGTCACGCCCCCGTATCCCGTCTCAAATGTGCTTCGCTACGATGTGACCCGGCATCAGGCGAACATGCAGGCCGCGGCCATTTACCTGCTCACTCGCAACGAAGAAATGACTACGAACTATGCGTTGAAACTCACGGACTTCTTGAACACCTCTGTGCCCGCCGAACTGTGGCAGCGGGATGCCTCTGCAGCGTGGCTGGCGGCGACGTGGCGCCTGCTAAAAAAAGAGGACGAGGCTAGGCGTTTGATCGAGAAACACCGCCAGGCACGGGCTGTGCCAACGGTTCAACAAAAATGGAGTTTCTACTGGGAATCCCCGCTCACGGAGGAAGCCACCACCTTCACCATCCTTTGTCGCCATTTTCCTGAGATTGCGGGCAAGTTTGGTTACGAGGAACTCAAACCCATCACGGAGATGATTGAAAACGGATTCTTCCACACGCTTTCAGCATCATGGAGCGTGCAGGCTTTGAAGTCTTATAGCGCCCTGGTGAAGGCGAGCGGCGTGCGGGTTGGGATAGCGCAAGTGGGACAAGAGTTCAAAATGTTGGTCGAACCCCAAGCCGGCATGTCTTCCACCACGCTTCAATCCGGGACCGCGCGATTTCTAATCTCGCAAGGCGCCGGTTCAAAACTGGGTGCATGGTACCAGACAGTCGAAACAGGCTTTGATCATTCGCTCCCGAGCGAGCCGGAATCGCGGACACTGGAAGTGCACAGGGAAATCCTCGGAGAAAATGGCGCTGAGGCCGACGCGGCAAAGGTGGGCGAAACCCTGCTGATTAAAGTGACCGTGCGTAATCTGGGCACGACAGCGCAGCCCCATGTGGCTTTGAGCGAACTGCTCCCGGGGGCGTTTGATTTCGCTCCCGAAAGCGAGAACCATGCACTGAAGCCGGGGTTAGGCACTCTGCCCGGGACCAACTACGTGGACGTGCGCGAAGACCGTGCCCTTCTCTTCTGCGGGCTCGCCGCTGGCCAGACGCTCACCTTCACGTATGCGGTGCGTCCAACCTGCGCCGGCACCTTCAGCGTGCCACCCGCCTATGCAGAGAGCATGTACGACAGAGCCGTACACGGACGCGGAGTCGCCAAGAAATTCACAGTGATCGCTCGCGAGTAAAAACGATGAAATCAGCCCGCAGCGACACCCAGCGCCTGCGAAAGCCCGGCTGGAAGGCGTGGGCAGGGCGTTTCTCACTTCTGTCGGCGCTGGCCTGCCTCGGCTGGTTTCTACTGCCCAAGCCCGCGCTCTTGCCGCCTGAAATGGCTTTCTCTCGTCTCGTCTTGGACCGGGACGGGCAGGTCGTCTACCTCACGCTCACCAGCGACGGCAAATACCGCTTGCCAGTCCGTTTTGCGGATCTCTCCCCCACCCTCCTCTCTGCAACTCTGGAAATGGAGGACCGCCGTTTTTATTCACATCACGGCGCGGATCCACGCTCCCTGATGAGGGCACTCTGGGGCATTGTCTCCCGCCAAAAATTGGGGGGAGGATCCACGCTCACCATGCAGTTCGCCCGCCTCCGCTGGCGGCTCAACACGCGGGCGACCTGGGGGAAACTCTCCCAAATCTTCCGCGCCATCCAACTCGAACGCCACTACTCAAAACAAGAGATCGCCGCAGGATACTTCACCTGCGCGCCTTACGGGGGAAACGTCGAGGGGGCGGCGGCGGCGAGTTGGCGCTGGTGCGGCAAGGCACCCAGCGAACTGACGATGCGCGAGGCCGCAAGCCTGAGTGTTATTCCGCAAAGTCCCGCCAGACGCCGTCCGCGGGCAAACGGCAATCCATCCCTTGCGGCAGCACAGACCCGGCTCATGACACGCCTGCGTGCCAACAAGGGAGAGGAGCCAAGCGCTCTGGACGCCGAATACCATCTCGCCCCCCGCCCAGTCCCTCGCTCCGCGCCGCACTTCGCTCTGCGTCGTTTGCGGGAACATCCGGATGAGCTAGTCGTGAAAACCTCTCTGGCCCTAGCCCAGCAGGAAACCGTAGAGCAAAGCATTTCAGACTTCCTCTCCCGTTGGCAGGCTCACGGTTTGAACAACGCAGCCGCGTTGCTCCTGCACATCCCCTCGCGCGAAATACGCGCCTATGTCGGCTCCGCCGATTTTTGGAGCGACAAAATATCCGGCCAAGTCGACGGAATTCGCGCCCCCCGCTCTCCCGGGTCAGCGCTCAAACCCTTCATTTATGCCCTAGCCTTTGATGCCGGTCTCATCCAGCCCCGCACCCTTCTGGACGACGCACCCAGCCGGTTCGCAGGGTACAACCCGGAGAACAGCGACCGGGAGTTTCTCGGGCCCATCGCCGCTAGCGAGGCCCTCAGGCGCAGCCGCAACCTGCCCGCCGTTCAATTGGCCAACCGGCTTCCGGACGGCGGACTGGAGGCATTCCTGCGCAACTCTGGAGTCAAACTACCACGCAAAGATTACGGCCTCGCCCTCGCCATCGGCGGCGCGGAGGTCTCCATGGAAGCACTGACCGGCCTGTACGCCGATCTTGCCCAACCCACTCAAGGACTCTCTGCCGCGGCATGCTGGCTAACGCTCGAAGCCCTGCGCGGCCGGGAGGCCGGTGCGCCGCCCGGGCTCGCCTGGAAGACGGGGACCTCCAACGGCTTCCACGATGCCTGGGCTTGCGGCGTCATGGGCGATTGGGTCCTGTGCGTCTGGATCGGTAACTTTAATGGGAAGCCCATGCCAGGCCTCTTCGCACGCCAGACAGCCGCTCCTCTGCTCTGGCAAACCGTTTTGCGGCTCGACCTCAAAGCTTCAACAACACCCCGTCCCTCCCAAATTACCGATGTGAATCTTTGCTCCATTTCAGGAGACCTGCTCGGCCCCCATTGTCCCCACTCGACTAAAGGACTTTTCATCGGCGGCGTTTCTCCTATCACCAAGTGCACAGTCCATCGGGAGATCTTTCTGGATAGTCAAGGAAACCGAATCGCGGAGAACGATGGAAGCGCGCGCCGCAAGGTCTGCGAGATCTGGTCATCCCAAAGGTTGGCTCAGTTTGAGAGAGCCGGTTTGCCTCGCGCCAAAGCCCCCGAATTGCTGCGCGAAACGGAAGGGATCGCCGCTCCTGTTTCCGCTCCGCCACCACGGATTCTGTCGCCGCAGCCAGCGCTCACCTACGTCCTACGCCCAAACGATCCGGGGAAAAATGCCATCCCCTTGGACGCCGATGCGGCACCGGGCGTGAGCCTCGTGTACTGGTTTGCGGGCTCCAACTTCCTAGGGGCCAGCGCACCCGCGAAGCCTCTGCTATGGCGCCCCGCCGCAGGCCAATGGACAATCCAAGCACTCGACGAAGACGGTCGTTCCTCCGAGGTTAAAATCACGGTCACCGCAGCGCCCTGATCCGAGGGGTCTGCCGACGAGCCAATCCTTCGCCAGACTCAACCACGGATAGGCGAACTTTTTTCTGAAAAAAGGCCCCTATTTCAATGCCACGCACGGAGCCGCGGAAACCAAACGGCTGCTTTTTATCCACACCATGCATCGACTCCAAAAGACGTTAAAGTTGGGGCGACAGACCTCTTCCACGAAGACTGAAACGAACCCTATAACACCTCGCCATTCCAAGCCTTTGCTCTGCACCAGAGCGGCGTAGAGGAAGCAAAAAAAACAGCGCCTTAAAAAGGCACCAGCGAAAAAGGTTGTAGCCAAGAAGGCCGTCGCCAAGGCCCCGGCTAAAAAGGCGGCGCCCAAAGCAAAAGCTGTTTCAAGAAAACGCTAGCCCCACTCCCAGCCAGTCATTACCTGGCGAGTGTGGTTTGCGCTAACTGCTATCAGGAATTTCCAGAGGGGGGAGGACTTAGGTTCTCCTCCCTCTGCATTTACTGAGATTAGTTCTTCTCCAAAAGCATCCAAGCCATCCGGATCCATTGCCCGCGCGTGCCACCCAACGCGGCTTCCGGAAGAGGCGCATCCGCGCCGTACACACTCCGCACCAGCTTACTCCAGCCCTCGAGAATCTCAGGCTCCAAGGCCGCCTCCAACGCCGCCGAATGCCCAGGAAACGCCTTGTAATACTGTCCAGCGAGGTTCTCTCCCAGCGGTCCCTTCCCTGCCGACGGATGCGCCAACCCGTGCAGGCCCCCCAGAGTTCCCCACCATTGCACCGAGGCGAAATCAGGATGCCCCGGCAAGACGTCGCTCACATAAACCGTCGCACTAGAAGCCGCCTGCAAAGTTTTCTGCAACACCTTCACGTCCACCTGCTGCACCGGAAGGCGCGACTTCCTTGCCAAATGTGCGGCGTGCCCCGCGGCCTCGCCAAGCGACATCCAAATCGGTTCAAAACGCAGGCAACAAAAACCTACATGCGTGGAACTGGCGGCCCCGGGAACGAGCAAATTATCCACATTGCTCGGCAGCAAAACTCCATATGGAATTTGATAGGGCGCCACCGGTTTGTAGAACTCGCCCGAATGTTTTCCACCAAATCGTGAACCCTGGTGAGCGGTGCCGTGGCAATTCGGACCATAGTCCCCGATAGCAATAGCGTCCCTGCGCAACACTGCGCGCGTGTCATCCGGCGCGGTCTCCGTGTCTTTTTGTGAGAAGACATATTCTCCCTGCATACGCCGGGCCTCACGCACGTACAACTGGCCCGGGAAAAAATGATTGTCGGAAAACTCGTCGCGAGCAAACCCCCAGGAACGCGCCTCCTCCCGAAAGGCCGCAGGGACGGAGGGATCGTTTTGAAGAAAATAGAGCAACCCCACGGCCCACTGCTTGTGTGCCTGCGCGATGCGTTCCCGCGCCATGCCAAAACCCAAACGTGTGAACGGAGGGCGCAGCGTGTCGCGCTCGGGCCCGTTGCGGATGGCGACACCCGCATCCCCGTCCGGCCACGCCCTATTCTCCCCTGGCAGGGAAAGCCGAACAGGCGCGTGGGAGACGTCGTTGATGTCGAACTTACCGTTGGGCAGCGAGGGAACCTGGGCCTTGAAGATCGCCGGCGGACCCGCACCAAAAATCTTTGTCACCTTTCCACTCTCCAGCAATTCAAGGACGCCTTCAAAATCGGCTCGAGCGTAACCCTCCGGGCGCCGCATCAGGACGCGATTAGCCGCCTCATTGGTCATGATCAACCGGAAGTTATATCCCTGCAGTTCATCGTCCGCCTGCAGTGGCGCCAGAGATTCACCGGTTTGATCCCTGCCCTCGCGACCCACTTTATAGGAAACCTCAGCCGCGAACATCAAATCGCCCTCGTAGGAGGCGTCTATAAAATAGCGGGCCGCCACCGGATGGCGCTCCCCCTTGGCATCGTAAAACAGGGCGATATCCACCGAACGCAGGGCAACCGAACTGGACAAGCCGTTTCCGTTCAGACTGCATTTGAGCGCCTCGAGCTCCCAGTTCTGCTGCACTCGCACCCGGGGCAACTCCTCAAGCATCGCCTTCAAAACGGACAGGTTAACCTTGGGTTCCCCGTTTGTACCCCGGAACGACTGCCTGGCCTGGGGGGAATCCTCCCCGTAAATTTTTCGATATTCTCCTTCGACCCTGCGTGTAAACTCGAGAAAGGATCCGTTCAAGGCCTCAAAGGTCCTGAAGTCCGAGTGCGAAAGCCCGTTAGTAAGCATGCCTCCCGGATGATCCGCCGGGTCCACCAACAACACGCGCTCCCCATCGCGCCCAGCCGCTAACGCAGCCGCAATACCCGCTGGGGTTGCCCCGTAAATGAGCACGTCAAATTCTTCAGCCCAAAGCGCCGAAGACGAGAACGACACAACCAACAGCCACAAGATCCGTCTCATCTCGAAAGGACTACATTGAGATCGCCTAAATACCCATCTTTTCAACTAGCCTGCGAAACCTGTAAAACCACTAGCAACCGCAGGCTGCAGGCGCACACTCGGGCTTCTGAGGCACGAGATCCAGTTCCCTGAACAGGTCCCGGTCTGCGTCCACACCAGGGTTCTGTGCCGTGAGAAGTTTGTCACCGTAAAAAATCGAATTCGCCCCCGCGAAAAACGCAAGCGCCTGGCCCTCACGGCTCATGCGTGTGCGCCCCGCACTCAACCGGACCTTCGCTTTTGGCAGCGCAATCCGCGTGGTTGCAATCAAACGCACCAGTTCAAAAATATCCACCGGCGCCTGCTGCTCCAGCGGAGTGCCCGGCATCGGCATCAAACAATTGATCGGCACGCTCTCAGGAGATGGGTCGAAGTTCGTCAGAACCTCGAGCATCTTGAGGCGGTCCAACTCCGTCTCCCCCATGCCAATGATCCCGCCGCAACATACATCCATGCCTGCCGACTGCACGGCCCGGATCGTATTGAGGCGGTCGTCGAAAGTATGGGTGCTCACGACCTTTTCGTAATGTTCCGGGGAAGTGTCGATATTGTGGTTATACGCCTTCACGCCCGCCGCCTTCAGTTGGCGCGCCTCAGGCTCTGACAACTGCCCCAGGGTCACGCAAACCTCCATCCCGAGCTTGCTAACCTCACGGATAGTTCCCAAAACCTGCTCAAAACGGGGATCTCCTTCGCGCACCCCCTTCCAAGCGGCCCCCATGCAAAAACGCGTGGATCCGTTTTCATGCGCGCGCCGCGCCACCTCCATGACGTCCTCCGTGCTCATGAGACGCTCGGCTTTTACGCCGGTGCTGTATCTCGAACTTTGCGCACAGTACCCACAGTCCTCGGAACATCCGCCCGTTTTAATGGATAGCAAAGTACACAACTGCACTTCATTGCCCGTCCAATGTTCAAGATACACCCCCCGTGCTCGGCTAATGAGTTCAAAAAAGGGGGTCGCGTATATTTCCTGTAGTTCCGAGAGCTGCATGCCTCGAAAGAATGCTTGGCAAGTGAGCTTCCCGAAAGAAAAAACAACGCCTTTTCACCGTCACCCAATATTCCCCGCGCTGAAGGGCGAAAACACCCCCTCAAACAAAGGAAATCAGGCCTGCCCCCCTCCCGCCACGACGCCCACCCCGCGCCTTTCTGCCTCATTAGAGACACCGTGGAGCGTTGCACAAAACAACTGAAAAAGCCGTGTAGTAATTTTGACGACAGGACACCACCTCCCTTCTCTGATGTAAAGGAATCGTTAATTCAATTCTCCCCCCAGAATATGTCCATTACCCCCCTTCAATTCGAAGCTGTTGAGAAGGCTCTTCAGCTCGTTCTCAACGAACACCAACCGTCTCCCAACTCTAAGTGCTCCGAAGGCACGGAACCGGTCAGGCCTGAAGTCAGGGCCGCCCTCAACCAGTTGTTTTTTGAAGATGCTTACGAGATAGACGCCGAAGCCCTCGCGGAGGAACTCTGCGACGCAATTTCTTGAAGTGCTCCCCCATCCAGCCCCTCGATTCCACCGAAAGATTGAGGGGTCAATGTGGCGAGGCAAACCGCCCCACCAACCAGCAGCGCCCATCGACGGCGGAGTCTAGGGGCATCTCCCCTCTATCGAGCGCCAAAAGGCTGCTCACCGTCACCGCGGCCAGCTGGTGCAGGGCCTCCCGCGTCAGAAACGCTTGATGCGCGGTGACCAACACATTGGGGCACATCAAAAGCCAGGCCAGGTTAGCGTCTTGAAGGACTTCCCCGGAGTGGTCCTCGAAAAACACGCCCTCCTCCTCCTCGTAGACGTCCAACCCAGCGGCCCCGATGTGCCCGCTTTTGACCCCGTCAATCAACGCCTCTGTCTCCACAAGCGCGCCACGGCCCGTATTAATCAGCATCGCGCCGCGTTTCATCCAAGATAAGGACTCCGCATTCAGCAGATGACGGCTCGTTTCCACCAGCGGCAGATGCAGGGAAACGATGTCCGAGCGGGAGAGCAACTCTCGGAGCGAGCAATACTCCGCCCCAGTTTCCGCCACGAGCGACGCATCCGGCTTTGGGTCCAAAGCCAAAATCCGGCACCCGAAGCCGTGCATGATCCTGGCAAAAACGGCCCCGATCCTGCCGGTGCCTACGACACCTACGGTTTTTTGGTACAAGTCAAACCCGACCAGGCCATCCAGCAGGAAGTTGCCCTCGCGGATGCGGGCCGCCGCACGCACCAGTTTACGGTTCAGAGCCAGAATCAGAGCCACGGCATGTTCGGCGACAGCGTGGGGAGAATATTCCGGAACGCGCGCCACGGCGATTTTCAGTCGTCGGGCGGCGGCAAGATCCACGTTGTTATAACCAGCGCAGCGCAACGCCACCATTCGCACCCCAAGCGCAGCGAGCTGTTCCAGAACAGCGGCATCCACGCAATCGTTGACAAAAACGCACACCGCCTCGCACCCCGCCGCCAGAGCCGCAGTCTCCAATCCAAGGCGCGTCTCCAAAAAACGAAACTCCAACGCCCTGCTTTGGGAATGCACCCCGGAGTGCAGCCTAGTGAATGGCCCCCCATCAGCCCGTGAACGGGCGGCGGCCTCCGTTAAAAAATCCCGGTCGAACCGGTGCGAGTCGAATACGGCTACGTTAAGCGTCATAAACCCACTATTGGTTCGGGCATGGAGCACCCACAAGCCGCTTCAAAATACAAAACCCAGTATTTTGCACAGGCACGAGGACGGCTGAACTCCATGAGGCATTGGATTGTACGCGATGCCGTGCGATGTTGTACCGACCGACCCGGCCTCTTCTGCGTTTCTTTTCTTACAAAGCCCAATGTCACCCATCGAGCACCTTTACATCCATATCCCGTTCTGCCCGAAGCTGTGTCCTTACTGCTGCTTTTACGTGGAGGAAGGCTCGAAAAACAAAAATCGGGCCTTCCTGGATGCGCTTCTCAAGGATCTGGAGGTGCAGGCCCAAACCCGTGAAATCCTCCCCCGCACCCTTTATTTTGGGGGCGGCACCCCGACTTCCCTTCTGGCCGACCAACTCGAATACCTCCTCTCGGGAATCCGCGATCGGCTGCCACTGCATCGTCTGGAAGAATGGACCGTGGAGGCCAACCCAGCCACCGTGCGCCCCGAAAAAGCCCGCCTGCTCAAAGACGCGGGGGTCAACCGAATCAGCCTCGGGGTCCAGTCCTGGAACGACGCCACCCTCAAGACCCTCGGCCGCATGCACTCCAGCGCGCAGGCCCGCACGACGGTCGAAACACTCAAGGCAGCCGCATTTGAGGCAATAAACATCGACCTGATGTTTTCAGTCCCAGGCCAAACCCAGGAACAATGGGAGTCGGACCTTCAAACCACCATCGCACTGGAGCCCTCCCATATTTCCGCCTACTGCCTCACCTACGAGGAGGACACGGAATACTTCCGGAAACTCACCAACGGACAGTTCACCCAGGACGAAGGTCACGACGCCCGCCTCTTTGAACTCACCATGGACCGGCTCGGCGAGGCCGGCTACCGCCAATACGAGATTTCGAACCACGCACGCCCCGGGTGCGAGTCGCGCCACAACATCGCGTGCTGGGAAGGGCGCGAATACCTGGGGCTTGGTCCGAGCGCATTCTCGACGCTTGGCGGTGAGCGCCTTCAAAACGTCTGCGACACAGCGGAATATGTGCGCAAGGTAGAGGCAGGCAACTCCCCAGTCTTTTCGCGAGAAAGCCTCGCCGCGGCCACTCTGCTCAAGGAAAAAATCGCGTTTGGATTACGCATGGACACCGGAGTGGAGGAGTCCCTGCTTTCCCCTTGGGCTGGGGAAAAAGAGCACCTGGTGGACATCGGCCTGCTTGAAAAAAGCGGCTCCCGCCTGCGCCTTACGCGTCGCGGCAGAATGCTCGCCGATGCTGTCGGCGAGGCTTTTATGGGCTGACAACCGCCCCACGCAGGCCTCGGGTGCAGCGCTAAACCGGCTTTGGACGGGCTTTAGCGGCTGGCGAGACGCCTGAACATCCCGCCCCCAAAACAGAAAAACAAGAGGTTGGGCACCCACACCAACAATTCGGGATGCAGCTCCGGGCGCCCCTTTACCCAACCGGTCATGATGATCATGAAAAAGTAAACAAAGGCCAAAAGCAGGCTGAAAAGGAAGCCCGCCGCGGTCTCCCGGCGCTGGGCGGTCACGGCCAGCGGCACCGCCATCAGCCCAAGGGCGAGCGAGGCAAGAGAAAGCGAAAAGCGTTTATTGAGCTCCATCCGGATCTCAGAAGACTCGGACGCCGTATACGGCGGGCTGCCGGGTTCCGCCGCGTGCCCTTCCTGAAGGGCGCTCTGCAACTCCGCAAGGGACAGACTGCTGAGGGGACGCCGCTTCTGGTTGCGGTCGTATAAATCCTGCAACGAGATAGGCAGCGTCGTTTGCTGCATCGTGATCCCCTGGCGAATCCGTCCGAACGCCTGGGGAGCGCCTGCATCCCGTTGCTCGTATCTGGCATCAAAAAGGTCGAGCAAAAGACGGTGATTGGCTGCGTCGGTGTGGATCTTTCCACGGCGGGCGAAGATCACTTTTTGCGGCTCAGAATCGCTGCCCAACTCGTACACAAGCAGGTTGTGCAACTGTTCTCCGTCGTTGCGCTCAATGTAGATTTTCAGGCCTGGGAAGGCATCGATGACGCGGTCGCTATCGAACATCGAGAGCGGTCGGTGCATCGCCAGTTCATAGAGGGCCAGTTTGAAACGGGCCTGCGCCTTCGGGGCGACCTCTAGGTTAATCCAGAGGCATATGGCCACGCAGGCGCCCGCCAGAGCAAAAACAGAAACACAAATCCGCGTAATGCTCACCCCGTTTGCGCGCAGCGCAGTCAATTCGTGCTCGGCCGACATCCGCCCGAACACAAGCAGCACGGCGGTCAAAAAACCCCACGGCAGAGTGAAGATTAATGAAAACGGAATAATGTATTCCACAAACGTCAGCAAAAACTCGTAAGGCGCGTTTTTGTTGATGAGCAGCTCGAAGATCTGTTTGAAAACATTGCCCAGTACCAGTACGACGCTGAGGACCGAAACGGCAATGAGTGTCGTCAGTCCCAGCTGCTTTGAAACGTAGCGGTCGAGGATCTTCATCCCTGAAACTCAGTGAAGCTGATGCCTGGCAAACGCGCCACCCCTCGGTGCAAACGCACCCGGCGGGAGGGCTAAGAAATGCCCGGGGCAAAAGCCGCGTTTACAGATGGATTTCCATCCCTTCCCGGGCGGCGTCAATGCGCATACTCCACCCGTGCTTGGCCGAAAGAGCGCGTGCTTCGCGCAAAATCCGGTTGATATCCGCGTCGGAACGCATCGGATCGTGATGGAAAAGCACCAAGCGTTCCACCCCAGCCGCCCCAGCCATCTCCACCGCGTCCTCGAAAGCGGAATGACCCCAGCCCACTTTGCTGTGGTACTCGGCCCTCGTGTACTGCGCGTCGTGAATGAGCACTCGCACTCCATGAAGGGTATCCACCATCCGCTGCATGAGGTGCTCCGCCGTCTCACGGGGCAAATGCGTGGCCTGGCCATCGTGGTTAATTTCGTTGTCGGAAACGTATGCCACCGAACCCGCACTCGTTTCAAAGCGGAAACCGGCACAACGGCCCGGATGATTGGTAAAAAAGGCAACCGCTTTGACAGCCCCGATTGAAAAGTGATCGTCCACCTCGTGCACATCCGGGTGCGAAGGCATGTCGTTCATCGAAACCGGAAAATAGGTGGGCTCCATCTGCATCGCCAAAACCTCTGCCAAATGGTGCCGGACCGCCGAGTATCCAAGCACATGCAACTTGTTGGTCGGAATATACGCCGGAACAAAAAAAGGAAGTCCCTGGATGTGGTCCCAATGCGTGTGGCTGATGAGCAGCGTCATTTCCAGTGGCTTTTTGGCGGCCGCCGCCCTGCCCATCAGGTTCATTCCAAGGGTGCGAATGCCGCTGCCGGCGTCCAAAATGATGAGCTCGCCGTCCAAGGAAAGTTCCACACACGAGGTGTTCCCCCCGTAATAAGCGGTGTCGGCACCGGGCGTGGGAATCGAGCCGCGCACACCCCAAAAGCGGATGATGTTGGGGCTCGCTGCGTTTTCGGGGGCCCCTTCAGACTCCAATTCATAAGCCAGCCCCTCCGCATGGGAAAGGTCCGGTGCCATGATCAAGGGGATGGAAAGCTTGTGCCCCTCGGCATTCAACCATGCGGAAACCGTGTTCGCGTCGATGGAAGCGGCGTCCACCATGATTGCGTCCACATGGTCGGGGTCGGGCAGGTCTCCTGGAATAAGCGCTTCTACAGCAGCCACTTGCCAGCCCCGCCCCAGCAGTGTCCCTTCCATGACCGTCCGCCAGTGAGCGTCTTTTGAAACAATAATTGCGTTCTTCATCCTTAAAGTTATGGGCTGCTAAGAAAAGAGACAATCTGCGATACAGCTAACCTATTCAAGCACGCTCTAAACTGAAGGCTGTCCTTAAGAAAACGGGAAATGAAGAAAAATCACAAATGACGCTTCATTCATGCCGTTCAAAGCGTGGAGAACGCAACACTTGCCTCCCAAGCGATTGAATCTCGAAAAACTCAGGCTAGAAGATCGTCCGAGGCCCAGATACTGTTAGACCCCTTTTTTCAAACTGATGAGCACTGACCGCCGCAAGCCCTACCCTTTCGATCGCCTCGAGGCCAAATGGCAGCACCACTGGGATTCCCAGTCCACCTTCCACGCCCCCAACCCGGGCGATCCCGGCTTCGATCCGGCCAAACCCAAGTATTATGTCCTGGATATGTTCCCCTACCCGAGCGGAACCGGCCTGCACGTAGGCCATCCGGAGGGCTACACCGCCACAGACATCCTCGCTCGCTATAAGCGCATGCGCGGGTTCAACGTCCTGCACCCCATGGGATGGGACGCCTTCGGCCTGCCCGCCGAACAGTACGCGATCAAAACAGGCCAGCACCCCGCCGTCACCACCGCCCACAACATCGACAATTTCCGCGCCCAGCTCAAGCGCATTGGGTTTGCCTACGACTGGCACAGAGAGGTTAACACAACCGACCCAGGCTATTTCAAATGGACTCAGTGGATCTTTTTGCAGCTCTACCATTCCTGGTTTAACCCAGCCACAAAAAAGGCCGAACCCGTTTCCACCTATCGCGGCGCCGACCCCGATCTGGTGCGCCTTGCTTACGTTGCGGAAGTGCCCGTGAACTGGTGCCCCGAACTGGGAACCGTGCTGGCCAACGAGGAAGTCATTGAAGGCAAAAGCGAAGTCGGAGGGCACCCCGTCGAACGCCGCCCCATGCGCCAGTGGATGCTCCGGATCACAAGCTTTGCAGACAGGCTTATCGCCGAACTCGACGGGCTCGACTGGCCGGATTCCATCAAACTCTTGCAGCGAAATTGGATCGGCCGCTCCGAAGGCGCAGAGGTCATCTTCTCCATCGAAGACACCGCCCAACCCGTGCGCGTCTTCACGACCCGGCCTGACACCCTCTTCGGTGCGACCTACCTCGTCCTGGCGCCAGAACACGCCCTGGTGGAAGAAATCACCGCAGAGTCACAGCGCGAGGCAGTCCGTGCCTACCAAGAGTCTTGCCGCTCCAAAAGCGACCTCGAACGCACCGACCTTGCCAAGGACAAGTCGGGGGTTTCCACCGGCGCATTCGCCATCAACCCCGTCAACGGCGAACGACTGCCAGTTTGGATTGCCGACTATGTCCTCACCGGCTATGGCACGGGCGCCATCATGGCTGTTCCCGCCCACGATGCCAGGGATCACGAATTCGCACTCAAATTCAACCTCCCCATCCGCCAGGTCGTCCAGCCCCCCGGCGAAGAGCCATGGCAAGGGTTCACCGGGCACGGCACGGCAGTCCATTCAGATTTTCTGAGCGGTCTTCCAACCCAAGAAGCCAAACAGGAAATTAACCGGTGGCTCGAACTCCACGGCAAAGGCAAAGGCACCGTGCAATACAAGCTGCGCGACTGGCTGTTCTCCCGCCAGCGTTACTGGGGGGAACCTTTCCCCATCATCTGGGAAAACGGCCGCCACAACGCCATCCCCGAGAGTGAACTCCCGCTGACGCCCCCAATCATGGAGGACTTCAAGCCCACAGGCACCCCGGAACCGCCCCTCTCCAAGGCGCTCGACTGGGTTCGCTACTCCGAGACGGCCCGGCGCGAAACCAACACCATGCCTCAATGGGCAGGATCCTGCTGGTACTACCTGCGATACTGCGACCCGAAGAACCCCGAACGCTTCATCAGCAAGGAAGCCGAGCGCTACTGGATGGGAGCGGACTCCGCCAACCCCGGCGGCGTCGATTTGTACGTGGGCGGGACCGAGCACGCAGTGCTCCACCTGCTTTATGCCCGGTTCTGGCACAAGGTGCTCTTTGACCTGGGGCACCTCTCGACACCCGAACCTTTTCAAAAACTTGTCAACCAGGGGATTATCCTCGGAGAAGACGGGCAAAAGATGTCTAAAAGCCGGGGCAACGTCGTGAATCCGGACGAGATTATCAGCGAGTTCGGCGCCGATGCCTTTCGCTGCTACGAAATGTTTATGGGGCCCTTGGAGCAGATGAAACCGTGGAGCACTTCCGGGGTCGAAGGCGTTTCGCGCTTCCTCGCCCGCGTGTGGCGCCTCGTCATGGAGGAAAATCAGGCTGGGGAATGGGTTCGCTCTGCAGCGCTTGTGGAGGTTCCTCTAGAGAAACCTCAGCTCAAAGTGCTCCATGCCACGATCAAAAAAGTGTCGGAGGACATTGAGTCGCTCTCCTTCAATACCGCCATCTCGCAGATGATGATCTTCGTAAACGCGTTCACAGGCGCCGCCCAACGCCCCATCTCAGCGATACGCACCCTGCTCAAACTCCTCAATCCGCTGGCACCTCACATCACCGAAGAATTGTGGTTTCTGAGCGGCGCAGAAGGAACCGTCGCCGACCAAGTTTGGCCGGAATACGATCCCGCCGCCCTGATTGAGGACGAACTGGAACTCGTCGTGCAAATCAACGGGAAGGTCCGCGACAAGCTCACCGTCCTGCGTATTGCCACCAGCCAGGAAATCGAAGCCGCCGCCCTCGCGAGCCCGCGCGCTCAAGAGTGGACCGCCGGGAAAACCATCCGGAAAATCGTCGTCGTCCCGGGCAAACTCGTGAACATCGTCGTTTAAATCGGAGCCGGCAATAAACAGGGAGGGCCGGCTCGGACCGCGCCTCGCTCGGACGCTTCCTCAAAAGGCGGCCTCCCTCCCTGCCCGTAACGGGGTGGGACGGCACAGGGTCGGGAAGCCGTCCGACTGTGTAGCGTGAGACGTGCCAGACGGCCCCACAAACTGAGAATGGCCGAAAAAAGGGGCGCGAGCCTTTCAGCCCGAACCCCTTAAAAACTGATAGAGATGAAGTCAGGTTACTTCGTCACGCCAAATTCTGCGCGGCGGTTCTTAGCCCAGGCGCCTTCATTGGAGCCCTGCGCGGCAGGCATTTCAGAGCCGAAACTCACCGTCTGAATCTTGCCAGCGGACAACCCAGTGCTGATCAAGGACTGACGCACCGCCTGCGCACGACGCTCGCCCAAGCCGCGATTGTATTCGGGCGTCCCCCGCTCATCGGTGAACCCTGCGATAATCAAAGACTCCGAAGACCCCTTCATGGAGGCGGCTACGGCGCGCACCTTGCTCTGCTCGGCTGCGCTGACGGCGTAGCTGTCAAACCCAAACTGAATGGGGGCGAAGCGCCGGCGGTCCACAGAACCCGACATAAAAGCACCTCCCTCAGAACGTTCCGGAAGCGGAGAACCCAGCCCGCCGCCGGCCGCTGATTCACTTCCAGCACCACCAATAGGCGTCCCCTGAACGAAATCAGAATCACTTCCGCCCATGCCGCCCTTCTTTTTCTTCTTCCACGAGGCGCAGGAAGTTGTGGAGACAGCGAGGGCTACGAGTAGAACAGTGCGTGAGATGGTTCGAAAATTCATGGCGTTAAAGATACCCTCTTTACAAAGAGAGGCCCCTTCCCGCGAGCCCTGATTTCAAACAATTCGCATTTCCTCCCCTCCCGAACCCTTTTTCCACATTGCGCTTCCCCTCGCCTCTGACGAATTATAGGCCTTGGTTTATCCATGGTTATGAACATTTTTGTCACAGGCGGCGCCGGCTACATTGGAAGTATTTGCGTGGAGGAGCTCCTCAACGCAGGACACAAGGTCACGGTTTTCGACAACCTCACTGAGGGCCACAAGGCGGCGCTTGACCCCAGAGCGCATTTTGTCCACGGAGATTTGGACCACCCTGCCACCGTCACCGCCGCCCTCGCCCAGTCCAAAGCGGAGGCCGTCATGCACTTCGCCGCGAACGCGCTCGTTGGCGAGTCTATGACAAACCCCGTCAAGTACTTCCGCAATAACGTGACAGGCGGCCTTCATCTCCTCGAAGCCATGGTGGCCTGCGACGTGAAAAAAATCGTCTTCTCCTCCACCTGCGCCACCTTCGGGACCCCCGACCGCGTCCCCATCGATGAAACCCTCCCACAGCGCCCCATCAATCCCTACGGCGAATCAAAGTTGATGTTTGAGCAGATGCTCCGTTGGTTTGACGAAATACACGGGGTCAAATACGTGGCCCTCAGGTATTTCAACGCCGCCGGTGCCAGCGCACAGTTCGGCGAGGATCACCGCATCGAAACCCATCTCATTCCGAATATCCTCAAGGTCGCCCTCGGCCAAAAAGAGGATGTCTCCATTTTCGGCACCGATTATCCCACTCCAGACGGCACCTGCATCCGGGATTACATCCACATCCTGGACCTCGCACAGGCCCATATGCTGGCTCTTGGCCGTTCAGAATCCGCCAAATACAACCTCGGCACAGGCGGTGGAACCAGCGTGCGGGAAGTCATCGCCGCATGCGAAAAAGTCACCGGGCGCCCGATTCGCGTCTTGGAACAACCCCGCCGCCCCGGGGATCCAGCCCGCCTCATCGCCTCCTCGGAGAAAATCCACGCAGAACTGGGCTGGAGCCCCCGCTTCCAAGCGATCCAACCCATTATTGAAAGCGCCTGGAACTGGCACTTAGCCCATCCCCACGGATACCAAGACTGACCGGGGCACCACCGCAGCGCAACGCCCTCAGCGGCTTTTACTTAAAAAATCAACCACCTGCTGCGCAAGACGCACGCCCACCCCGGGCACCGCGGCAATCTCCTCCAAAGTCGCCTTGCGGAGCCGCGCCACAGAACCGAACTGTTTGAGCAACTGCTGTTTTCGAAGGCGCGACACCCCGGGGCAGTCGTCCAGCACGCTCTCGGAAACACGGCGCTTAAGGAGCAGTTGGTGGTATCCATTGGCGAACCGGTGCGCCTCGTCCCGGATCCTCTGCAAAAGCCTCAGCGCGCCGCTCGTCTTAGGAAGAGCCAGCGGTTGAGATTGATCCGGACGGTGGATCTCCTCAAACTCCTTGGCCAAACCAATAATGGGCACACCGCTCAGACCCAACCGCTGCAATTCCCCACGTGCAGACGACAACTGGCCCTTGCCGCCATCCACGATGATTAGGTCCGGGAGACGGGTTCCCGAGCGCCGGGCGGCGTCCTCCTGGGGTTCCTGCGTTTCCGAATAATCCACAACATACCCGTCCCCAGCCTCCGCCTCCTCCTTCACACGCGCCGAGGATGCGCCCTCACGCAGCACGCGCGCGTAACGGCGGCGCACGACCTCCGCCATACTCGCAAAATCATTCTGCCCTTTGGTGGTCGTGATCCTGAACTTTCGATAACTCTGCCGGTCAGGCACGCCGTCTCGAAAACACACCATGGACGCGACAATATGAGTGGAGGAGATGTTGGAGATGTCAAAACACTCCATGTGCCGTGGCGGTCGGTGCAGCCCGAGAGCCTCCTGCAGCCCGGTCATGTCGTCCACCGGTTGCACCGTGCCCGGCAACGAGAGCCGGGTGAACTTCTTCACGGGAGCCGTCGTCTTGCGCAGGTCCTGCAGCATGTTGCGCAGCTCCGCAGCCTTCTCAAATTCCAGCGCAGCCGCCGCCTTGTGCATCTCCCCCTCGAGCTCCGCAAGCAACTCCTTCGAGCGGCCCTCCATAAACCCCGCCGCCAATTCCACCCTCTCCTTGTATTGTTCCGCCGAAAGATCCGAGAGTTTTTGCGGCACCTGATAGGTCGAGCTCCGAAGCTCCCGTTCGGTTGGATTCCCACGGCCAAAAGTCAAAACACCAAACTTCTTGCGTAAAAAAGCGAGCGTTTGCCGCAGGGCACCGGAGTGCGCAAAGGGTCCAAAATAACGCGACCCATCTTCGTTGCGCAGACGCGTCAACCGGAAACGCGGCCAATCTTCTCGCGGATCAACTTTTACCAAAAGGAAGCGTTTGTCGTCGCGGAAGGAAACATTGTACCGGGGGCGGTAGTCTTTAATCAGACGGCCTTCCAACAAAAGAGCCTCCGGTTCACTCGCCACGGTGTGCCACTCCAGATCCCATATCGCCTCCAGCAACGCCCTCGTTTTAAGGTCGGCCGTCATTTTCCGCGACGGTGTAAAGTATTGAGAAACACGCCGTTTTAGATCACGCGCCTTGCCCACATAAATGATCCGGTTGAAGCGGTCGCGCATCAAATACACGCCCGGCTTGTGGGGCAGATCACGCAATTTTGGGCGGAGATCGGGTTTCGCGCCCTTGGGGAGGCTCCCCGGGGTGGGCTCAGAGTCTGACATCGGCCGATATCCTCGCACAAAAAAGAGGCAGGCACGAAAGGATTTTGAGCCCCTTCATGCCTGCCTTAATGCCCTAAAGTTGCGCTAAAAAATCAACTAGGCAGCTTTAAAAAACGCTCACTAAACCTTCTTGGGCTCGTCCTTCTTGGGCTCGTCCTTCTTGGACTCGTCCTTCTTGGGTTCGTCCTTCTTAGGCTCGTCCTTCTTAGGCTCGTCCTTCTTAGGCTCGTCCTTCTTGGGTTCTTCCTTCTTGGGCGCGTCCTTCTTGGGCTCGTCCTTCTTGGGTTCGTCCTTCTTGGGTTCGTCCTTCTTGGGCTCGTCCTTCTTGGGCTCGTCCTTCTTGGGCTCGTCCTTCTTGGGCTCGTCCTTCTTG
>CANJZW010000021.1 GCA_947479475.1 Chthoniobacteraceae bacterium | reverse complement strand
GCCGCCGGTGAAATGCCGCCGAAGTCGCGCCGCGAACGTCCTTCCGCAAAGGAAAACGCCGATGCGCTGACGCTGCTCGATGACCGTTTGCACAAGGCAGATGCAGCGCGCATCGCGAAGACAGGCCGCGCGCTTTATCGCAGACTCACCGCGCAGGAATATGAGAACGCCCTCCGCGACCTTCTGCATCTGCCCGGAATACGCATTAAAGCAATGCTGCCCGAGGACGAGCGGCGCCATGGCTACGATAAGATCGGCCAGGCGCTAGACCTCTCGAACGTGCATCTCAGCCAGTTCATGGACGCGGCGGACCTCGCCCTCACGAGCGCCATAGCCACGCGCAGCACACCGCCACCGGTGATGAGTAAGCGCTTTGGTGGAACCAGCGGATCGGAGAACTGGAACTGGGTCGCGAGGGGTGACGCGGTGCTGCTAAAGGACAAGCACTTTGATTCCTTGCTGCCGCTCCCCGCGCCCGACCAAGATCTCTGGGGCGCGAAGGGCTCGGCGGACGTGAAAGGGCGCAACGAGTCGCTCGGAACCACGCTCCGCGACTACCAGGGCGCCATCGGCTACTTCACCGGTCCCATCGAGCGCACGTTCAGCCTGACCATGCAGTTCTCGCCAGTTTACGCAGGAAGGTATCGCATCCGCACTTCCGCGTGGGGCTTCTGGTGGGATCGCGGCAGGGTGGACCCGCCGCATCGCAACGAGTCCTTCATGCTCTCCGTCTGGCTTCCGTCGGATGGCCCGCGCTTCGTACATTCGCCCTCGCGGCGGCTGGGCATGTTCGACGTTCCCGCATTGGAAAGCCGCGTCCACGAATACTCTGGTTGGTTTGATGTGAACGAGGAATTGCTCTTTGAGATGGGCACACCCACCGGTTACGAGAAAAAATCCGGACGCTGGGCCTCGCAGTCGCCAGGCTCGTCTGCTGTCCATTCCGGCCCAGGCATCGCGCTTGACTGGTTCGAGGTGGAAGGCCCGATCTTCGATCAATGGCCGCCCCGCAGCCACAGCGCCATCTTTGGCGAGCTCCCCATCCGCCCGCTTACCAAAGATAGCGGCGTCATTGCGCCGAAGCGCGAGCCGGTGCGGCAGCGCTCACGCAACGGTGGAACCCGCCCCAGCAACAGCGAACTCCCCAAGGAGGAAAAAGAGCAGCCGTTAGAGAGCGTATTCACCGAGCGTCCGGAGGAGGACGCGACCCGGCTGCTCTCCCAGTTTCTTCCGCGTGCCTTTCGTCGTGCGGTGGCTGCCGATGAAGTGCAGGACTATGTTCAGATCGTCACACGGGAGATGAGGGGCCACGCGTGTTTCGAGGACGCGATGAAGGAGGCCTGCAAGGCCGCGCTCTGCTCCCCGGACTTCCTTTTCATCGGCGACACAGACTTGCCAGAGAATAGCGCGCCGCGCATCCGCCTCAGCGATCACGCCCTCGCCGAACGCCTCTCGCTTTGGTTTTGGAACAGCATCCCCGACGCTGAGCTCCTCGTGCTCGCCAACGAAGGCCGCCTGCATCTTCCTGAAAACCTCAAGAAGCAGACAGATCGCCTCCTTGCTGATCCACGCTCGGATCGCTTCATCGCTGACTTCACCGACCAATGGCTCGACCTTCGGAAGATCGACGCCACGCAGCCCGACACCAAGCTCTACCCGGAAGCTCGCGAGCATCTGAAACACAGTATGATCGGGGAAACCCGCGCCTTCCTCCGCGAGCTGATCACGAAAAACCACAGCATCACTCACCTCGTAAAATCCGAGTTCGCGATGCTTAACCAGAGCCTCGCCGAGCACTACGGCATCGCTGGCGTTACAGGCTGTGACCTCCGCCGCGTTCGCTTGCCGCAGGGAAGTCCGCGAGGTGCCTTCCTCACGCAGGCTGCCGTGCTGAAAGTCACTGCCAACGGCACCTCCACCTCTCCCGTCACGCGCGGCGCGTGGATCAACGAACGCCTCCTCGGCAACCCCATTCCGCCACCTCCCGCTGGCGTGCCCGCAATTGATCCCGATACGCGCGGTGCGACGACCATTCGCGAGAAACTGGAGAAGCATCGCGCCGACACGCGCTGCGCCGGTTGCCATGCGAAGTTGGACCCGCCCGGTTTCGCCCTGGAGAGTTTCGACGTGATCGGCGGCTTCCGCGACCGCTACCGCTCGCTGAGCGACGGCACCACACTGATCGATTTCCAGTTCGCCTCCGGCTTTGTCCCGAAGGTGCGTCTCCATCAGCCCGTGGACGCCTCCGGCCAGCTCCCGACTGGCGAGCCCTTTCAAACCCTCACCGACTTCCAATCTCTTGTCCTGAGGAATCCCGAAGCCCTCGCCGCAAACATGGTCCGCCAGCTCCTCATGTATGCCACGGGCTCCGAGCCCCACTACTCCGACCGCCGCGCAATCGCCCTCATTCTTGAGCAAACCAAACCAATCAACTATGGCCTGCGCTCCCTCATCGACGCAATCGTGCAGAACGAGATGTTTCTGACGAAGTAAGCGTGCTTATACTTTGCCGGTTCCTCCTCAGCCCTCCGCCGTTCTCCCTCTATGAAAATAAAATTTGGCCTCCTACTCCTAGCACTTCTTCTGCCAGCAGCCGCGATGCACGCGGCCGACGCCCCCAAACCAAACGTGAGCAGGGGTTTGGTCGCACCAACTGCGCTTTTTGATGGGGCGACTTTCAACGGTTGGGAGGGCGATACGACGAACACGTGGCGCATTGAGAATGGAGCGCTCGTCGCGGGGTCGCTAGAGAAGCCGCAAGGGAAAAATGATTTTCTCGCGACAACGAAGCAGTTCGCGAATCTCGAGCTGACGCTAAAATGGAAGCTGGAGGGTACGAAGGGATTTGTGAATGGCGGTGTGCAGTTTCGCACGAAACGCATCCCAGGCTCGCATGAGGTGTCCGGCTATCAGGCGGACCTCGGCGCGGGTTACGACGGGGCACTCTACGACGAGAGCCGTCGCGGAAAGGTGCTCGCGCGGCCCTCAAAGGAGGTTCTGGAGAAAGCACGCAAGCCACTCGGTGAGTGGAACGACTACCGCATCCGAGCGGAGGGACCACGCATTCAAATCTGGCTCAATGGCGTACAGACAGTGGACTTCACCGAGACCGATCCCGGCATTGATACGAGCGGCATCATTGCGGTGCAGATTCACGGCGGCGCGACCTCGGTGGTTAGTTACAAGGACTTTACGATCAACGAACTGCCCGCGACGGAGCTGAAGAGCGCAACCAACGTTCAGGACCACGACGTCATCGCCCTCACCGGCGGCTCGAACCTGGAGCGCACGCGTTTCAACGGCTATTTGCAAACGCACCTCATCGCCGCAAAGCCCACAGGACAAATCAGGGTGCGTAACTTCGGGTGGGAGGGCGACACAGTCTTTGAGCAATGGCGCGACGCGGGCGCGGCGAGTTTCGCGAACAGTTGGCGGCAGCAGCGAGAGTGGCGGCAGCAGCTCCGCGACGCTGGCGCGACCGTGGTCCTCGCACAATTTGGGCAGATGGAATCGCTGGGTGGCGTGGCGAGGTTACCGCAGTTCCTCGCGGCGTATGAAAAACTGATCGCGGAGTTTGCCGAGGATGGGCGTCGTGTCGCGCTGGTCGCGCCGATTGGGTTTGAGGGCAAGCTTGCGGCGCAAAATAAAATTCTAGCAGCTTATACGAAGGCCATTCGCGATCTCGCGGCGAAGTTGAAGCTGAAGTTTATCGAGATCGAAAAGGAGGGCGAAAATGTAGGCGCTCTCACGGAAAATGGCTACCAACTGAGCGCCGTGGGGCACCGCCACATCGCGCGTCACATCGCGGAAGGGCTCGGTATTGCACCCGTGGATAACGAAGCCGTGCGCCGCGAGGTGCTGGAGATGGAGCGGCTGTGGTTCAACTACTGGCGGCCAATGAACTGGGCCTTCCTCGCCGGTGACCGCAGCGGCGTGCCTTACTCGAAGGACTGGCGCAATAGCAACCAGCGCATCTTTCCGCAGGAGATGGACGACTTCCTGCCCCTTCTGAAACAGGCCGACGAAAACATCTGGGCCGCGATCGTGGGCAAGCCGGTGTCGGCCATTGGCGTGCGTTCTTCGATTCCCGTGGAAGCCTCGAGCGCTAAGCCGTTGTCGCCCGACGAGGAGAAGGCGCAGTTTGAAATCCTCGATGGCTTTGAAGTGAGTCTCTTCGCCTCAGAAGCGGACGGTCTCGTGAAGCCAATCCAGATGCGCTGGGACGAGCGCGGCCGGCTCTGGGTGGCGTGCGCACCGAGCTATCCGCAGATCAAGCCGGGCGAAAAGGCAAACGATTTTGTGATGGTGTGCGAGGACTCGAAGGGTAGCGGTAGAGCGGATAAGTTCACGAAGTTCGCCGAGGGCCTCTTCATGCCAACCGGCATCGAGCTTGGCGATGGTGGCCTCTACGTCGCGCAGGGCACGGAGCTTCTGCATCTACGCGACACCGATGGCGATGGCCGTGCGGACACCCAGCGCATCGTGCTCGGAGGCTTCGGCACGGGCGATTCCCACCAGAATCTTAACGGGCTAAACTGGGGCTTCGGCGGGGAACTGTGGTTCACGCAGGGACACCACATCTACTCCCGCGTGGAGACGCCGGGTGGCGTCGAGACGCTCAACCGCTCCGGCGTGTGGCGCTGGCGTCCGCGCACCGGGCATCTTGATCCCTTCTTCCAGTTTTCCTCCGCCGGCGCGAACTGCTGGGGCGTGGTGACAAGCGAGTTCGGTCAGCCATTCCACAAGAGCGGCGCAAATGTCGGCAGTTGGTTCACCACGCCGGGCCTCGTGCGCTCGTCGCTCGCGGTGAATGCCCAGGCGATGAATCTTTTCCAAGCGCCGATTAAACAGGTGGGCCAGGAGTTCCTACACAGCAGTCATTTCCCGTCGGAAATGCAGGGCCGCATGATCATTGGCGGCTACTACGCCAACGTGCTGGAGCAGCATGAGCTGAAGCTGGAGAACGGAATGTTCAAGTCCACACAACTACCGAGCATCATCAAGTCGCGCAGCACCGTCTTCCGCCCCATCGAGGTACGCATGGGGCCGGACGGAGCGATGTATGTCCTAGATTGGTATAATCCCATCATCGGCCACTACCAAGCCAGTTACCGGCATCCCGATCGCGACAAGGAGCATGGCCGGATCTGGCGGGTCTCGTGGAAAGGCGGCCCGAAGGTCACGCCCACAAACCTCGCCGCTGCGAGCGTGCCGGAACTGCTCGAACAACTCGACTCGAAGGAGCGCTGGGCTTGGTATCAATCAAAGCGACTGCTCCTCGAACGCGATACGCAGCAAGTCATCGCTGCGCTCGATGAATGGCTGCCGAAGCAGCAGGGCAATGACTACCGCCGCCTGCTCGCGCTCTCACTTTACGAGGCGCACGAAACCCCGCGTCCCGCCTTGCTCGCCGAGTTGCTGCGCTCCGTCGACGCCCGCATTCGCGCCTACGCCACGCGAGTGATTGGCACCTGGGTGCGTGATAATCAGCTGCCCGACGCCTTGAAGCTTCTCGAAGCACAAATCGGGGACAACGACGCGCTCGTCCGCCTCGAAGCCATCGTAGCGGCTAGCTACGTGAACGACCCTCGCGCCGTCGTCATCGCTGCGCGTGCGCTGGACAAAGATTTCAACGGCTACCATCGCCACGCGCTGACCAAGACACTCCACGCCACCAATCCACTCTGGTCCGAGCCAATCGCCTCGGGCAAACTCAGCTTTGATCGGGATGAGCATCTCATCTTTGCCCTGCAAAACGGCTGGGTTGAAAACAATGTGCGTGACCTGCTCTCCCGCGAATTCTCCGATGATCAGCGGCCGACCGCCGATGCAACCGCTGGGAAGATCATGCGCGACCAGGTAGTAAAACACGGAAGCGATCCTGCGCGGCAGAAGCTCTGGTTGAACGCCTTCGCGGCAATTGCTACTGCAAGCGATGTCCCCTTTTTATTCGAGCGCGCTGGCAGCGATGCCAGTGTGCTCTCCGCGCTTCGTTCCACGCGGCCCGAGGCGGCAGAGAAGCTTCTCGCGCCGCTTTTCGACTCCGCTCATCCCGCGCTGCGTGTCCAAGGTGTGCGCCTCGCCGGCTTGTGGAAAGTGGCGGCCTTTTTAAATCGCATCCGCCCTCTTGCTTTCGAGCAGAATCAACCGGAGGCGCTCGGCGCGCTGATCAGCATCAGTCCGGATGAAGCTGCGCAGAACATTCTCGCCCGCATCGCCAGTCTCAAGTTGCCGCAGGAAGCCGCGCCCCTGCTCGCCCACCTCCTCAACCGCACCGAGGGCCGCGACGCACTGGAGCGCGCCGTGCAAAAGCCGGAAGCCATCTCCGTAGGCGGAGCGAAAATTGCCCTCCAAGCGATGAACATTCTAGGACGCAGCGACCGAACGATCTCGCCCCAACTCATGAAACTTGCCGGCATCAACGCCTCGTTGCCGGTTTACCGCAAGGAAACCATTGCCAAGATCGTCAGCGACGCAGCGACGATTGGCCGCGCCGCCGAAGGGCGGAAAGTCTATGAGCAAGCCGGCTGCATCGCCTGCCACATCCCGGGCGCACCGCAAAGTAAGATTGGCCCCGACCTCAGCAGCATCTCACGCGGCCTTCCCGTGGACATGATCGTCACCGAAGTAATCTGGCCGGCGCTGAATGTGAAGGAAGGCTATGAGGCCGCCACCCTTACTATGAAGGACGGCTCCGTCATCACTGGCTTCAAACAAACCGAGACCGCTGAAGCGATAGGCCTCCGCGACATGAATACCGGCGCAATCAAGACAGTGGCCCGGACCGACACTCAATCCATCAAGACTGGCGGCACCGTCATGCCGGACGGTCTTACCGCTACCCTCACCGTCCAACAAGTAGCCGACCTGATTCGCTACCTTTCCGAGCTCGGAAAATAGCCGAATCTGCGCCCAACTATCTTGATTCTTCGCTACTTCCAGCGGGCTGTAAAAATGGAGAGCCTACCCTGCAGTGAAGCAGGGCCTGGCAACACGGTTTGTTGTTGAACGAAAGCCACGCTCTTGGCGTTTTACGGCTTAAAACTCGCCGTTGAGTCCTTCCATTGTTCCTGCAAAACGGGAGCAAGTCTTATCGTCGTCTTCGCCAGTTGGCCCGTCAAACGGCATCATCTCCGCCAGATTTTGTTGAGGGCGCGAGCCATTGAAAATCTTTCATTGGCGTGCCCCTTTTCCAGCGCGCTGTGAGATACGCTACGATGGGGCAAGGAATTATGAGGCGCCCAAAGTCTGGATTGGCCTCACCTTAGATCAATTCCGGCAACGGATTGCAGCCTGGTTCGACAAGATATTGGGGCCGACCGGAGAGGTCGCTGAGGGTGGCTAAAGAGGTGTCAATTCCCAGATTGTGATAGAGCGTTGCAAAAACCTCTCCGAACTTCACCGGTCGTGATGCCGCCTCGCCTCCGAGTCGGTCTGTGGAGCCGATTACTTGCCCGTGTCTCATCCCGCCCCCTGCGAGCAGCGCACAGGATACCCGGGGCCAGTGGTCACGCCCGCCAGCGGCATTGATGGTCGGCGTGCGCCCGAATTCGCCCCAGACCACAACCGATACATCCTGCTCGAGCCCGCGCTCACGCAGATCCGTCAGAAGCGCTGTGATGCCTTGATCAAGCAGTGGCAAATCCTGGCGAAGGGCTTCGTAATTTTTGCTGTGATGATCCCAGCGGCTAAAAGCCACCGTCACGCAGCGTGCGCCGGCTTCGACCAAACGACGGGCAGCCAGAAAGTGCTCCATGAGTTTGGGACCGCCATCGTCTCGGTTTTTTGAATCGCCCTTGCCGTAGAGGGCGGCGATCCGGGGATCCTCGCGTGAAATGTCGAGCGCCTCCAGCAATTTGCTTGAAGTGAGCACGTTGAAAGCCTGCTGGTTAAAGGTATCCAGCCCTCCCATCGTTCCACTCGCATCCACATCCCGACGAAACTGGTCGAAACTCGTGAGCAGGGCACGCCGGTCAGAAAGGCGCTCGAGTGTGATGCCATTCAGGGTCATGTCCTGCGCTGCGCCTCCCTTATTAGGCTGGAATGGTTCCTGAGCCGCGCCCAAAAAGCCGGGTCCGCCTGAATTTGCCCAAGGCATGTGTCCCATTTTCGGCGCCAGCCCTATGGAAGCGGGAACCGCAGGTTCCAGGCACCCCTGTATTTTGGAAACCGTCGAACCGAAGGATGGCCACCCCCCGGGAGGCTGGTTCAAAAATGGCCGACCGGTCATGCACTGAAAGGCATCATGGCGGTTGTCGCAGTCCGCCATTGAACGGATAATGGTGCATCGATCCATCATCTTGGCCAACTGCGGGAGCTGTTCACTGATTTGAATCCCAGCCACGTTGGTGCCGATCGGCTTAAACTCGCCACGAATTTCCGAGGGGGCGTCCATTTTAAGGTCAAACATGTCCTGATGCGGCGGGCCGCCGGGGAGGAAAATCATGATGACGGCCTTGTGCGCACCTCCCCCTTTTGCTTTTGATGAAAGCGCTTCCGCACGAGTAATTTGCGGCAGGGACGCACCCCCTAGTGAGAGCCCCCCGATCCGTAGAAAGTCCCTCCGGGTCAAGCCGTCGCAGAATGAACTACCATGGGAACTAGGAATCGTAAGCATAGCATCTAGGGTGAAGCGGTTCTCTAATCACAACCCGTGAACAGGCATAGTACTAGGACAAATAATATCGAGGACTGGAGTGAATGCTCCCCAGGCGTTCCCTGCCACGTTCCCGGGTTGGGCTTGAAAGGTACTATTCCCCTAGATTCCAGAACGGTAGTGAATGGATGGTTTAACGTCGCATCATAACCGGAACGGAATCTGCCATTCACATTCACTCCTGACATTACAACTTGATTTCGCACACGGATGGCCGAAGAAGGGAGGCCCTCGTTTTGAGCTTCTTCTGCAGCAGTTCCTGTTTGCCGGATACTTCGAACGATTGGAAATTTCGAATCCTTGAAAATCATGAAAGTGCTGCTTTTTATTTTTTTATCTTTGAGCGCCGCCGTTTTCGGCGAGCAAGTAGGGCCTTGGAATCTCGATGTCCTCAAAAACAAGGTGCCGGAGATACACTGGCTCAAAAGCGAAGGAACGGTGCATTCGCTGCTTTATGCGGGCGAAAACTACCGAGGCCAGGCCACCCAGGTCTTCGGGGTCTACGCTTCCCCAAAAACCATTGGCGAGGCCAAGGACGGCCAAAGGTTCCCGGCGGTGGTACTGATTCATGGGGGCGGGGGCACCGCTTTTGCAGAGTGGGTTTATCTTTGGGCAAAGCGCGGATATGCGGCCATCGCGATGGATCTATCCGGCTCCCGGCCCCCCGACCTGGAAAGCGACCCAAAGACCGGCGCGCCTCTTTTGGCAGGGCGCACCCCAAAGTCGATTGTGCGCCTGCCCAATGGGGGACCGAATCAAGGACATCAGGAGAAGTTCGACAGCATCGGAAGCGAGGTGAGCGACCACTGGCCGTTTCACGCCGCCGCTTCTGTGATGCGCGCCCATACGCTGATTCGCTCCTTTCCCGAGGTGGATCCGGAACGCACCGCCGTAACAGGCATCAGCTGGGGTGGTTATACGACCTGCCTTGTGGCTTCCCTCGACGACCGATTCAAGGCCGCCGTTCCCGTCTATGGATGCGGTTTTCTCCATGAGGGTGAATCCGTTCAAAAGCCTTCCGTGGACAAACTCGGCGATCTTCGCGCGAACTGGGTGCGCGAATACGATCCGTCCAGTCTTCTGCCCCGTTGCCGTGTGCCTGTTTTTTTTGTGAACGGAACCAACGACGTTCATTATCCCCTGGATAGTTACATGAAGACCTTTCTCCAAGTGCGGGGGGAAAAGCAGATGCGCATTCAAGTGAAAATGTCGCATGGCCATCAACCTGGCTGGGCCCCTCAGGAGATTGGATTGTTTATCGACTCCAAGTGCCGACAAGAAAAACCATTGCCCGTCCCCGGCGCTTTGAAGGTGGAGGAAAACAGCGTCGTGGTGCCTTTCAAAAGTGTGGTGCCGTTGCGCAGTGCCGAGTTGCACTACACCGCCGATGCCGGCCTGCGTTCAAAGCGCGAGTGGATCACGCTACCGGCCCGCGTTGGGGAGGGTTTCGTGACCGCGCCGAAGCCGCCGCTTGAAGCGAACACTTGGTTTGTGAGCATCACGGACGAACGCGGGGCGATGGTGACCACGGCAATCCAGTTCAATCCGTAAGAGACGCGCTGCGGTTTTGGGGCGCGCATGATTTCACGTCGCCAAATTCAGTTTCGCCCGGGCTGTCCTGGTGTGCACTTGGTATCCAGTTTTTTCATCCATGACACCGGTGCGACATCGCCCCCTCTGCCAGCGCTCAGCTCCCCTCCTCGACACCTCGTGCGCGCAGCAGGCGACACCAAAAGCGAGACGCATGCCCGCGAGATCCTTGTCGAAGCCATGGCGCACCGCCGCGTGCTGACTGGAAACACGAGGAATCTTGCGACAACGAAGCGAAATAAATGGCGTTGATTTCGGCGCCGTGGCTCAGCATTGAGCCAGTGCAAGCCTCACTTGTTCTTCGACTAATTGTGTGAGGTAGGTCCACCAGGCTGGATTTTCAAGTGTGTCCCGAACCGTTGCGGCAGGGAGGAAGCGGCGCATTTCCTTCAAAAAATCTTCGCGTAACTGAGGGTCCTGCCTCAGGGCGGCGGAGCGCCCTCTCAGCAGGGACACAAACTCACCCGTCTCGCGCTGATGATCGCGGATTTTCAACGGGATGAGGTGCGCAGGAAGCTCCACGCCTAGTTGGACAAGCCACGCAATATCCCATAGGTCTCTGTTTTTGATGCGGTTCTCGCGAAAGGCCAGGGCGAGCATTTTGTCGGCGAGAATCTCCTCGCGGCTCTGGGCTTGCAGGATGAGTCCCGAAGTTCCGAGGTCGATGCCGTAGAGATTGCGCAGCATCATCGGGCGGGGGGCATGGCTGGGGATGGCGCAAATATCGAGATGGATGCGTTGCGCAGGCAGATGCCGTTGTCCGGCACGGGTCTCAATGGTGAGCTTCCAAGTGGAGACATTGCCGCCGGTTTTCCCCGGCTCGCTGATGCGAACAGATAGCCCATAGCGGGTTTGCAGGCGTTCAGTGAGTACAAAACCAAGCGCGGAAAGATCCTCCTTTTTGAAAGTACTGCCGCCGGTAAAACCCAGATCTTCGCTGAGTCGCGGGGATCCGTAGCAGACACGCAAGCAAGTGCCGCCAATAAAAGTAAGGGTGGAGAGCAGTCCTGCCCCGCTCATTTCCCGCAGGACGTCATGATGAAGCAGTTCCTTTTCGACAACCGGTCGCAGCGTGGTGAGGTCGGCCCTTGAACGCAGCGCCTCGCCCACAAGCTGGTCAAATAAGTTCATGAAGCACCTCCTCGTCCACAAGTTCCATGCTGCGACGCGTGGCTCGCATATCCCGGAGCGCCTGCCCCACCGAAGCTCTCCAAAGGTGTCGGTCGAGATCGTAGGTGAGTTCAGCGCTGATTTCCTCCGGCCTCTGGGCCGTGTGGACGAATTCAATATGCCCAAAGTCGCCGCAGTCGACGACATGACTGCGCCCCGAGGTCATCAGCGTGACCCAGTTTATTGGCACCTGCGGAATGACGCCGGCATCGCTTAATGCCGTCTCCAGACTGATGTAGTTAAATTCCCCGGCTCTGAGGCGGGCGGCCGCATGGAAAACCAAGTGTCCCGACGGATAATCCCGGACCGGATAAAGATAAACGCCCTTGCATACACGCCGAAGAATCCCAGCCTTGGCCGCCCGCGAAAGTAGAACGGCCAATTGTCCGCACCCAGGAACCGCGGCAGCCAGGTCGGACGCGGCAAAAACGCAGTGGTCACGATCGGCAAGCGCCTGCAAAGTTTCACGGAGTTGCTGTGTCTTTGGAGTTCCTTCGCTTTTCGCCCCATCTTGGCAATGAGCCCACGTTGGAAGCGCAGGAGGTAAAGTTGACGCATCAGCTTCAGGAGGCGGCTGGGGAGAAGAGGATCCCGCACGTTGTTGGGCCACCGGAACTGGCGGATCATGCTCCCGGCGATTCCCGCAGGCGTGTTTTTGCGGCGCTGCCTGTGACCATTGCATCTAACTGAACCGTAACATTCTCATTGATACAGCAATGATTGCACATCGCAAAACTTGATCTAGCCAGCGATTGCCTATAATCCTGTCAGATAAATTGCATGAATGAATGGAATCTAACGGTGCACCACGCTGGGGAAGTCATCGGAGAGTTCTCTCTTCCAGCCGGCACTTTCCTGGTTGGCACAGATCCCGCCTGCGGAATTTTTCTTCAGGTCGCGGGAGTAGCGCCCATGCATGCGGAAATCCAGCTCGGAGGGGAGCAGCTCCTCATTGAAGACTTGGGAAGTGTGGGTGGCACGACCGTGAACGGCTACGCAATCAGCGGCCGCGTTGAAGTGGCTTTTCCCGCGCGTGTCCAGGTTGGAGAAACCGTCATTCTTTTGGAGTCGGCGGCCGAAGCTCCTTCCGCCTCGGAGGATGCGGAACACCCCTTTGAGCCAGGAGAGACGGCGGGCGACCAGAACGAGGCCTCTGCCCCGCCAGACCCTCCGGAGGCGCCCCTTCAAGGCGAGATGGGCAATGCTCCAGTCCATATGGAATACGCCCTGCGAAGGGAAATCGCGAGGGGCGGGATGGGCCAGATTTACGAGGGGACAGATCCTCTTTTGAAGCGGCAGGTGGCCGTGAAGGTGAGCAGCGTCAGTGTTGGAGGGGAAGACTTGCGTTTCAGCAAGGAGGCCAAAATTCTCGCCCATCTGGCGCACCCGAACATCGTGCCGATTTATGCCATCGGGGTAGACGAGCTGGATCGGCCGTTTTACAGCATGAAGCTGGTGAAGGGCCGCACTCTGCAGGCCGTGATGAACGCCCTGTGCGAAAACGATGCGCCTACCGAAAAGGCCTACAGCCGGGACAGGCTGCTGACGGTCTTCCGAAAAATTCTGGATGCCATGGCGTTTGCGCACTCAAAGCAAATCCTGCACCGGGATTTGAAGCCCGAGAACATCATGGTGGGGGAATACGGCGAAGTGCTGGTCATGGATTGGGGACTCGCCAAACCTCTGGGCGAGGCTGAGACCCTGCCCGCCGTCGCGACCGCCCAGAGGATCACTACCGATATGGGTCTCACCATGGAAGGCGAGGTCCTTGGCACGCCTCAGTACATGTCCCCGGAACAGGCGGCGGGCTTTACCGCCGAGCTCGACTTCCGCTCGGATATTTATGCGCTGGGGGGGATCCTATACGCCATCCTCACCTTGCGGCCGCCCGTGGAAGGGGGGGACTTGGAGGAAATTTTAACCAAGGTCAAAAAGGGCGACATCACTGCAATGACAAGCCGCAGCAGTCGGTCCGCTGGGCCCGCTGCCCTGCAGCCGCCCCCTTCCGCCATGGAAAAGGGCATCCCCGAGGCGCTCCAGGCCGTGACCATGAAGGCCCTGGCCCGCGAGCGTGAACACCGGTATGAAACCGTCGAGGCTCTGATTTCGGACATTGAGGCCTATCAGCACGGGTTCGCCACCAGTGCTGAAAATGCCGGCCTGCTGCGCAAGGTCTTGCTCGCCATGAAGCGACACAAAACCGCCAGCCTCGCCGCCCTGCTCATTGTCGCCCTCACTGCGAGTTTCATGGGGAAAATCATCTCCAGCGAAAAGACGGCCCAGCAATCGATCGCACGCCTCCGCGAAACAGCCCCCACCTTCGCCAGTAACGCCAAAGCGCTAGTGGAAAATGCCGCATACGAACCCACCGCACTTCAGGAGGCGCTCACAAACATCGCCTACGCCATCGAACTGGATCCCCACACCCTCGAATACAGGCTCTTGGAGGGGAAAATTTTACAGACCCTGCAGCGCCTGGATTCCGCCCGCAAGATTTTCTACAAGCTTCTCGAAGAGCATCCCGACAACACCGAGGCAAAAACTAACCTTCTGCTTTGCGACCAGTTTTTGCCCGAACAAAAAGGGGGCGAAAGATTAAGCAACCCCTCGCTCAACAAACTCGCGGCAGCCATGCGCAGCCAAAACCGGCTGGCCGAAGCCCTCTTTCTCACCCGGGACTCCAACGCCGCTGCCGAAGGCAATCTGGAGGCCCTGCGCGCCGCCATGCGAAAGGCCGGCATCCAGCATCCTTCCCAAGCGTTGACCACGGACGGCCAGCTGAGCCTCATTCTTAGAAATGACAAAGTCGATGACCTGAGGTTTTTGCGGGGAATCCCTCTCAGCGGCTTGGTGATTCAAAATACGCCTTCCCTCAAGGACCTCTCCTCTCTTGGCAACCCGCCCCTCAAATCCCTTTCTTTGGATCATCAATCCGAGATCACGGACTTGTCGCCCCTGCGCGGCCTGCCTCTCAAAAAACTCACCGTCTCTTTCCGGATCAGAGACTTATCTGGCCTGGAAGGCCTCGCCCTAGAAGAGTTCACACAGTACGCCTTCGGGCCCCACCAGGTGGCGACCCAGGATTTCGCCCCCTTAGCTGGCATGCCACTGAAATCCCTCGAGCTGGGCCGGGGTTCGCACATTCCCGATCTGGCCGTTTTGGCCGGAACCGCCCTCAAAAACCTACGCCTTTTCGCCTGCTCCGCAGGCAACCTTGAAGCGCTGTCTGAATCGCCCTTGGAGACCGTGGATATCAGTTCTTTAGCCCAACCCGTTTTGAAGGACCTCCAATTCCTGAAGGGCCAAAAAAACCTCCGCTCCCTCCAGGCGCAAGGAAACAAATTGCTCAAGGATATCTCTGCCCTCAAGGGACTTCCGATCCAAAATTTGCGCCTTGCGGACACTCTGGTTTCAGACCTTGCTCCATTGGCGGGCATGCCCCTGGAAACCCTGGACATGAACCGGACGCCCCTCACTTCCCTGGCACCTTTGAAGAACCTTTCCAGTCTGATTTTCCTGAATCTGGATACCACGATGGTCACCGATTTGTCGCCGCTCGCCGGCTCCAAACTGCAGACTCTCATTCTCGCCCACTGTGAATGGCTGAGCTCCCTGGCACCAATCGCCCAGATCCCAACCCTCCGAACCCTGTCCCTGCCCATCCGCGCCCGCAACATGGACCCGCTGCGGAATCTTAAAAATCTGGCCTCCATCAGCTACGATGTCCGGTACAACGGAGAGGGCCAGTTGGTTGGCAAAAATCAAAGTGCTCGGGATTTTTGGAAAATGGTGGACCTCGAAAAACAACTTCGCCAAGCGGAGCCCGGCGGGAAGTTGCGGCCCAGCAAATTTCCGCACATGGCAGCGCGTTTTCCGGGGGCCGAACCGCACAATGGACACTGGTACTTCTACATGCCCGGTCGCTTTTCCTGGCTGCAAGCCAAGGCCATCGCCGAAGAACTGGGAGGCCACCTTGCCACAATCACGAGCAATGATGAATACAATGCGACCCGCGGGATTTTGAACAAAAAGCTTTCGGAAGGCCAGGCCTGCTGGCTTGGCGCCCAAGCCGACAAACCCCGCGGCACCTTCCGCTGGGTGACCGGCGAGCCTTGGGCCTTCACCCACTGGGGCCGGCCGACCGAACCCGCCCAGCTCGACGACTTCGGCAATCCGGCCACCGTGCTTGTCTTTGCCGATTTCCCGAGACTCCCCGGCACCCCCAATTTTTGTGCGCTCAGCCCTGAAAACGCGTCCGTCGCGGGATTCCTGGTCGAATGGGAAGATTGATCAAAAAGAACGCCCCCTCCGCAGCCACGCTCTCGCGCAAAAGCAAAAGAAGCCCCTGCCAGCGCGTACCCCGGCCACAGATGGACATCCATTGCCTTAAACACGGAGATCGGACCCCGCCTTCAAAAGGTTTTACCCCCCGTAGCACTACCGAGTCACCCTGAACGTCGGTCCTTCCAGCGTCAGCGCTCTAGTTCCTTCCGGGGAGTTCACGATCGCCTGCAATTGCGGTAACATTTTCTGGTACCCCTCAATTTTGAAAATGGGCCGAACGTCGCCCGAGTAAGTTTTCCCTTCCTCCTCCACGCACAAATCAGCCCCGAAGGCTCCACCCCAACCCTCGCCAATAATCACTTCCAGATCCACCCCGGCCGCTGGAACCGCGAAATAGTCCCCCACAGGACGAACGTCACTCCACAGCTGGGAAAGCTTCGCCGTGCTTTTGTGCCCGCCCGTCGGGTTTTTGCCGTTTTTCCAGGGCAGCCCTGTATAGCAACCGTCCAAAACCAGCGCCCCATTCACCCTCACGACAAGCACCTCATTGCCTCCGCCCACAAAACGGTACCGGCGCCCCGGTGCCTCGGCATAGACGTGCGCCCGATATACAGCCACCCAACTCTGTTGGGTGCCGGGCACCTGATCGACTCCGAATGCCTTTGGAGCGGATTCCCCACCAATCGCGGAAAACAAAATCGTCGGAGAAACCAGTTGCTGCCGGAACTGCAAATACTTCTGGGCTTCCGATTCGTTTAATTTCCCCTTGTTCCCAAGCAAACGTTCAACCCGCCCCAGATAATCCGATCGGTCCGGGTTCTCCGGGATCTCCTTCCCAATGTTATCTCTCCGCATGTAATACAACGCCCCGGTCATCCCCGTCATCCCAGGCGCCGCCGCCTTCTTAAAACCAAACGACGTCACACCCGCAGGCAACGCTGCCATTGCCCCACTTGGAGCCGGCCCCGCCGCCGCTACCGCCACTGGCTTAAACGCAGACGGATTACCCGCCATGCCCCCAATCCGGCTGGGGATCGCAACCGAAGAAGCCGCAGGCAAGGCCACCTCCGGCAACGCCACCTTCACATTGGTCGCCGAGGAAACAATCCGCGTTGCAGAGGGAGGAGGCGTCATCGACGCCGTACGTTTGGCAGCTTGGACGCGGTATTCCAACTGCCGGCTCCCTTCTCCTGAAGAGGGAGGGGCAGCGCTAAAATTGAGTTTGCGCTTCGCCTGAACCGTCTGCACCACCCAAACCGCTGCTCCCAAAAGCAGCACCCCGTGCACAATCAGACTAAAAGCAAAAAAACCGCCCCCAGCCTGAATCCAACGCCGGATCCTGCCTAAAGGCTTCGGTTCTGCCGGGACTTCCATCGCTTCGGGGGGAAACATACATTCTAACCGTTAGACGGCGAAGGCCGGAACCCCAGCTCCCACCCGGAACACCCCCCAGAACACACCCCTTCACTTTGCGGGGAGTGCAGGGAGCGGTGCGAGGAAAGCCCGGGACCAGCCCCGAAACCCTAGGCGGGTGCTCCGGAAAGCCCCGGAGGAAGATCCGTCACAGGTGCCGCAACGTCCGCCTTCGGCTTGAGCGGCGGCGGTTGGTTGGGCGGACGCGGTGCCACGGGCGGGTTTTGAATGCTGCCCGTGTTCATAATCTCCCGAATGTGAGCGCCGTCCAGAGTCTCGTACTCGAGCAACGCCTTGGCAATGGTTTCCAACGTCTGACGGTGGGCCACCAGCAACTCCTTCGCCTTATCGTAGGCCGTTGCGCACAGGCCGTGCACCTCATGATCGATCTCCTGCGCGGTCGCCTCCGAATAGTTGCGGTTGCGGGAAATGTCGCGCCCAAGGAACACATGCTCCTGATGTTCGCCATACTCCACCATCCCCATCTTCTCGCTCATCCCCCATTCGCACACCATCCGGCGCGCAATATCGGTGGCCTGGTTGATGTCGCCCCGGGCCCCGTTGGTCACGTCTCCGAACACAATCTCCTCGGCAACACGCCCGCCCATGATCATCACCAGACGGTCAAGAAGCTCGTTCTTGCGCTGCGTATATTTATCCTCCAGAGGGAGGTACATCGTCGACCCCAGCGACGGTCCGCGCGGAATGATCGTCACCTTGTGGAGCGGATCCGTGTGCTTGAGCAACAAGCCGAGCAGGGCGTGCCCCGCCTCATGGTAGGCCGTGTTTTCCTTCTCCTTGTCGCTCATGGCAAGCGAGCGGCGCTCCTTGCCCCAGCGCACCTTGTCCCGCGCCTCTTCCAATTCCTGCTTGGTGATTCCCTTCAGTCCGCGCCGCGCCGCAAGCAGCGCCGCCTCGTTCATCACGTTGGCCAGCTCCGCCCCCGAGTAACCAGGGGTGCCCCGCGCAATAATCGCCAAATCCACATCCTCGGCCAGCTTCACCTTCTTGGCGTGCACCCGCAGGATCTCCTCCCGCCCGTTCACATCGGGCAGCGAAACCGTGATCTGCCGGTCAAAACGGCCCGGCCGCAGCAGCGCGGGATCCAGCACGTCCGGACGATTGGTGGCGGCAATGATGATCACCCCCTCCTGCGTGTCAAAACCGTCCATCTCCACCAGAAGGGCGTTCAGGGTCTGCTCGCGCTCGTCGTGTCCGCCACCGAGGCCGTGCCCGCGGTGGCGGCCCACCGCGTCGATTTCATCAATAAAAATCAGGCAGGGTGCACTTTTCTTGCCCTGTTCAAACATGTCGCGCACGCGGCTTGCACCGACGCCGACAAACATTTCCACAAAGTCGGATCCTGAGATGGAGAAAAACGGCACGTCCGCCTCCCCCGCAATGGCCCGGGCCAGAAGCGTCTTACCCGTCCCGGGCGAACCCACCATCAAAACACCCTTGGGAATGCGGCCGCCCAGCTTCTGGAAACGCTTGGGATCCCGCAGAAACTCGACGATTTCCTGCACCTCCTCCTTGGCCTCCTCCACACCAGCCACATCCTTGAAAGTCACCTTGTTCTTCTCCCGGCTCATCACCCGCGCCTTGGACTTGCCGAAGTTAAGCGCCCCCCGGCCCGCGCTGCGGATCTGCTGGCGGAATAGGAAGTACAACACCAACAGGAACATCGCCACCGGCAGAAAGCCCATCAACGTGGACGCCATCACGTTCGTCTCGGCCCTTGGGTTGGCCTCCAACCCGTGCTCCCGCAGGTACTCGCGCAGATCGGTGTTGTACTGAAGGTTGACCTGGGTGCGGAAATGTTCCGGAGCGCCTCCCTCGGAAAAGCGGGCCCATCCCTGAACGTGGTCGTTGATGCTTCCCGCCTCGCTGATGAGCTCCAGCGGCCTGGAAGCGTCCACCCAGTGGTTGGCTACGGCGGCGTGAAACTCGGAATAGGGCCTTTCCTTGATGCTCGCGGTGGGCGTGCGGTACACGAAAGCCCCGCCGATCAGCGCCGTGGCCATCGCCAACAGCAACAGGGCCCGCCAGTTGAAAGGCTGGTCTCCCCCATTGTTTCCACCATTGCCGGGGCGCTGCCCCTGAGGGCCGTTACGGGATTCGGAGTCTGACATAAATCTTTACTTCCAGAGTTAGAAACACGGCGCGGTCTGCACCGTTTGGTTAATGTAGCACGTTTGACATTCGCAGCAACCCTCCGCCTTGAATAAGTCTCCGATCATCTCGAATTCTTTTCCAACCCTCCACAGAGAAGCGCGCCGACATCTTTGCGGGTATCTATTCCGCAGACTCAATCCAGCCCAATTCTCGAATCAATCCCCTAATCATACCAAGGGCACAAGGGTAAACACTCCGCAACTTCGACCCCTTCCGCCGGATTACAGGGAAAACCCAAACCGCCCCCCAGCCGGAGCACGGCGCCCGCCCAGGGTCAGGCCACCACTCCGTCCGCTGGCCGCCTTTTTCCCAACAAAAGTAAATTGGCTCCCAAAATAAGCGAAGCCCCCCAGAAAAACGGGCCGCCCAAAACCTCGTTGGTGTAGGAAAAGCCCCCCAGGCTCGAAAACCACCCCGGCAAAAACAGCGCCCAGAGGGTCGCGAAAATCGGTTCCGTAGCATAAATCAGCCCCGCCTGAACCGGCGACACCCATGGCTGCCAGCGCACCATGGTGGCGTAACTGTAAACCGTGGAAAACACCGTCAGCAGGCCAGTCATCAGAAGCACCGGCCCGCTGGCAAAGGCGTGCGCTACCTGCAACAAAACGGATTCCCCGCCCCCCGCAGCCTGCCCCCCGCCAGCGAGGATGACGGGCGCGAGGACAATCGCCTTGACGGCAAACATCACCGTCGCCGCGCTGCGCATCTCGTTGTCGCGGTAGCGCTCCCTCCCGAGGACGAGAATCTGCGCCGTGAACAGGCCGGCGGCGGCGATCGTTTCCCATTCCCCCCTCCCAAAGGAGACGCCGCCAGCCGAAACCCCGCTGAGAATCGCGCAGCCCCCCAGCACCATGACGCTGGCTGAAACCACCCAGGGCGTAGGCCAGATCCGAGAGCGCACGGCAATGGCCAACGGGACGAAAACACAGGTGAACTGCGTAAAAAAAGCCGAGAGGCTGGCTGAAATCACGTGCTGAGCGTCGGTCTGCAAAAGCATGCCGACCCCCCCGAAAAGCCCCAACTCGATGCCCTGCCGCACCTCATTGCGCCCCATTTTGGCGCACTCCCTGCCGTAAATGATGAGCATGATGAGTGTCGCAAGCGTCATCCTGACGAAAAGAATGAGGGCCGAATGAAACCATTCCTCGCGGCCCGGAATGAAGGCCGCCTGGGCCAGCATCACCGCTTTAGCCGTCGGAAAACTCAGCCCCCAGGCGGCTGTGGCAAGGAGCAGCCGCCAGACGACTCCGGCCGGCGGGTTCATGGGGGAAAACGAAGCGCGGGACATGGGAGGGGGTTAGTCTACCTAAAGAAATCGCAGAGCACCCCTGCTAAAATGGACAAGATCACGTCCTCTTCTTTGGGAAGGAAACTCAATGAATAGACCCTCGCGTGACACTTCGCTGTAATTTTTGAACTCGTCATGGTATCGTGTGTCAGACGGGTGTCCCAATCCACGCCTGCTTCCCCAGAAAACCGATGAGAATGTCCCCCACTTTTCTAGCCCCCGTCGCCCTGTCCCTTGCGACCCTCCTTTTTCCTCAGGTTTCACTAAGGGCGGAAAAAGAGCCGGATCCAACCCAAGTCACCATCGCGGTAGCCAGCCTTCTGGAACAAGTGCATTTTTCCAAGCAGCGCCTCAACAAGGACATCTCCCGGAAGCTGCTGCGGAACTTTTTAGAGACGCTGGATTACAACCATCTGTTTTTTTCACAGGAGGATGTCAATGGCTTCACCGAACAATGGGCCGAGTCTCTCGACAGCGAGATTATTTTTGGCCGGACCAAGGCGGCCCAGGAAATCCACGCGCTTTTCCGCACGCGCGTCGAGGAACGGGTTGCCTTTGCAAAGGAGATCCTCGCCAGCGAGCTGAACTTTGATTCCAACCACGCAATCGACCTCAACCGGCAGAAGCTGCCCTGGCCCGCCGCAGGCGAAGCCACACAGACGCTGTGGAAGGACCGCATCACCTCGGAGCTCATTCAGGAAAGGCTCAACAAGTCCCCAAAGGACCCCGTCACCGTCGTGGGCAAACGCTACGACCAGTACCTACGCGACATCCGCGAGCAGAGCAGCGAGGACGTGGTGAAACTGTTCCTCCTCTCCCTGGCCCGCACGTACGATCCGCACTCGGACTACATGAGCAAAAGCGACCAGGAACAGTTCAACATCAGCATGCGCCTTTCACTGTTCGGCATTGGCGCCAGGCTGCGCTCCGAAGATGGGTACACCAAAGTGGACCAGCTTATTCCAGGGGGCCCGGCGAGCAGGGTGGGCAAGATGAAAGCAGGGGATCGCATCGTGGCCGTGGCCCAGGGCGAGGGGGAGTTTGTCGACTGCGTGGATATGAAGCTGGACAAGGTTGTCGGCATGATCCGGGGGGACAAGGACACCCTAGTTCGCCTCCAGCTCATTCCAGTCGGGGCCACCAACGGCTCGGAACGCAACGTGGTGGAAATTAAGCGGGACGAAATCAAGCTCAAGGAGGGGGACGCCCACGGCGAACTCATCGAATGGATTCGGCCGGATGGAAGCTCCATGAAACTGGGGTTCATCGACCTGCCGTCTTTTTACCGGGACTTCAGCCAGAACGGGAATCCAAACGCAAAAAGCACGACGCGCGACGTGCTCCTGTTGCTTAACCGGCTCAAGAAAGAGGGGATCGAGGGGCTCGTGATGGATTTCAGGCGCGACGGAGGCGGGTCTTTGGAGGAGGCGATCAATTTGAGCGGCCTCTTCATCAAGGACGGGCCTGTGGTGCAGGTCAAAAGCTGGAACGGGGACGTCACCGTCAACCGGGATACGGATCCGACCATCGCCTACGACGGGCCCATGGTGGTGCTAGTCAACCGCCAGAGCGCCTCGGCGAGCGAGATTTTCGCCGCCGCCATGCAGGATTACGGGCGGGCCGTCGTGGTGGGTGACAGCAAAACGTTTGGCAAGGGGACCGTTCAACAGATGATCGAACTGAGCAAGGCGGTGCCCGCGCTCGCTAACGGAGGCCAGGCGGGGGCGGTGAAGCTCACCATCCAAAAGTTCTACCGCATCGCAGGCGGCTCCACCCAGTTGCACGGAGTCGAGAGCGACATCACCCTGCCTTCCATCTCCGATCAACCGGAAATGGGCGAATCCGCCCTGAAGGACCCGCTCGCCTACGACACCATCAAGCCCCTGGCCTACGACAAGTGGACCAACCCGATTTTTATCGAGGAGCTCCGCCAGAAGGCGATGGAGCGAGTCCCTAAAAACCCAGAGTTCGCCTACGTGCAGGAGGATTTGACAAGGATCCGCAAGTACGTCGAGGAGAACAAACTTTCCACAAACGAGCAGGTCCGCAGGGAAGAGATTGAGAAGGACAAGGCACGGACCAAGAAACGCGAGGGGGAGCGCGCAGCCCGTGTCAAAGGCGAGGAGCCCAAGGCATTCCGCATCACGCTGGACAATGTCGCCAAGGCGGAACTGGCCCAGGTCACTTTTGTGGAACCCAAGCCGGCCAAGGAGGGGGACGCTGAAGAGGAGGCCCCCAAGGAACCGCTGAATGAAAACGGGGAAGAAACCGTCTTCAAGAGTCCTCCCATCCGCTACGATCCAGTGAAGGCGGAGGGTCTCAATATTTTGGGGGATTTTGTGCAGCTCAGCAAAGGCGCCGGCACCAAGGCGGCGTTGAAATAGCGCCTGAGGCTTGAGAGAAATTCGCACGCGCCGTCAATCCATGGTAGAGTGGAGGGGCGGCGCGCTGATTCTTTTTCCATCTTTCCCAAGCCTCCTGTCGATTATCGCCTACCGCCTGCCGTTTATGCTGCGCTCGTTTTTTTCATCCTTTTTTTCACTCTCATTCCAATCGTTCCAATCGTTCCAATCGTTCCAATCGTTTCTAGCGGCACGGTTCCCCTCCTTGCTTGCATTGCTTCCCCTGCCGATCCTGCCCATACTGCTGATCGCTCAGCCCGCGTACGCGCTGGAGCTGGGGATTGACCGGTTGGAAAGCCGCGGGTTCGATTCACTCAAGGGGAAAAGAGTGGGGCTGATCACCAACCAGACCGGAGTTAACTCGGCGGGCCGCCGCACGCGGGAGATTCTCGCCAAGGCCTCGGGGGTCAAACTGGTGGCGCTTTTCACGCCGGAACACGGGCTGGACGGCAAGGAACTGGCGGGCAAATACGTCGCCAACCGCAAAGACCCCGTCACCGGAGTGACGGCCCACTCGCTCTACGGCCCCACGCGCAAACCCACCCCGGACATGCTCCGAGGGATTGATGTGCTCATTTACGACATGCAGGACATCGGCGTTCGTTCGTATACCTACGTTTCAACGATGGCGCGCTGCATGGAGGCCGCCGGAGAGTGCGGGATGGAATTCATGGTGCTGGACCGGCCCAATCCCCTGGGCGGGACGCGGGTGGAGGGCCCGCCGGTGGAACCTCAGTGGATTTCGTTCGTGGGGCAGCTGCCGGTGCCCTACGTCCACGGGATGACCTGCGGCGAACTAGCCCGCATGCTGAACGAACGCAAGTGGATGGCGGCACAGTGCAAGCTCACCGTGGTTAAAATGCAGGGTTGGGAGCGCCCCATGGTGTGGAGGGACACAGGGCTACGCTGGGTGCAGACCTCCCCCAACATTCCGCGAGCGGATTCCCCCGCCTACTACGTAGCCACGGGCATCGTGGGCTCGCTCGCGGGGCTGGAAACCGGCGTGGACGGCCCAAATCCCTTTGAGATTTGCGCGGGCAAGGGGGTGAACCCCGACGCCTTCACCAGCACCATCAAAGGCCTCGGGTTAGACGGTGTTCAGGTGCGCCCGTACACGGCAGGCGGGTTTAGCGGGTGCCGACTCGCCATCGATCCCAAAGCCAAGGGAGATCTCTGCGTGCTGGCGCTGGCGCTGCTGGTGGAAACCAACCGTGCTTCCAAACCAGACCTGTTCGCCAAGTCTTCGGCGGACAAACTGGATATTTTCTGGAAGGTTTATGGAAGCAACACCATCCGCGACCAGTTGCGAAAGGGAACCTCTGTACAAAAGATAGCGCAGGGGTGGAAGCCGGGGGTCGAGAAATTCCGCGAAGAACGCAAGGCTTACCTGTTTTACTAAGGAAAGCGTCTGGGGTGGTCTCCGGGGCTTATCCCTGGGGTCCAAACCACGGCCGGCGTATTCCACGCTGAAGATTTCCGACCCGTTCCCCTAACCCTTCGAGGGAAACTTCGGCGCTTTTTTCCTCTCCCAACCCGCACCCCATGCGAATTGCTCTTTTTGGCGGCAGCTTTGACCCCGTTCACCACGGCCACCTCCTGCTTGCACAGGACGCCTTGGAGCAGCTCGATTTGGACCTTCTGGTTTTTATCCCCGCTGGAATCAACCCGCACAAGCTCCACGCCGCCCCGAAGGCGGACGGAATGCAACGCCTTCGGATGCTGGAAGCGGCGGTTGCCGGGGAGGAACGCCTGACTGTGGATGCGCTGGAACTCTATCGCGAGGGGCCGAGCTATACGGTGGACACGGCTGAATTCATGCAGGCACGCTGGCCGGAAGCGCGCCTTTTTCTGCTGCTGGGCGAAGACAATCTTCAAAAACTGCACACTTGGCACAAAATCGAGCGGCTGAATCAACTCGTGGAATTTGTCTGTTTTGGGCGCGCCACAGAGGAAGGCGGCGATTCAACGCCTCCCGGGAGGCACCATTTGAGCCGCCGGGTTGATCTCTCTTCGACAGAAATCCGACAACGCATTGCCGCAGGGCTCTCCATCCGATACCTTGTGCCTGAGTCCGTTCGAGCCTTTATTTACGCCCATGCCATTTACCAGCCCCACAAGCCTGCCAAATCCTAACACGCGCCCTTCCAGTGAAACACTGGCACGCCTAATCTCTGAAGCCGCAAAAAACAAAAAGGCAGAGGCCATCGTCGCTCTTGATCTGCGCGGGATTTCGACCTTCACCGATTTTTATGTCATCTGTTCCGGAAATTCGGAGCCCCAGCTCAAAGCGATTGTTGAAGAGATTCAAAACGTCCTGCGCGACGAACACGGCGTCCGTTCACTCCACGTGGACGGCCTGCCCTTTAGCCAGTGGATTGTGGCGGACTTTGGCGACGTCATTGTGCACATTTTCCACGAGGCCAAGCGCCCGCAATACGCCCTCGAGCATTTGTGGGGCGACGCACCACGCCTTGCGCTTCCCGAGTAATTAATAGGAAGGCCCCTTCACTCAGATTTCCCAGTTCCCCCCTGACCCCCAACCTCATGGCACGCCTGAAGGAAATACCCCAAGCCAGCACTGAAGAGCAGACGCCACACGCCGCCTCCCACGAGTTCAAAGGGCTCCTCCTTCTCGCGGCCGGATTGGTCCTGTTTCTTTCGCTGATCTCCTACACCCCTCAGGACCTGCCCAGTTGGCTTCCGTTCCATTCGCCTACGCCCCAGCAAGCTTCCGCGCACAGCCTTAACTTTCTGGGTTCCATCGGCGCCATTTTGGCGATGTGCGCCTATTTCCTTCTGGGAAGTGCCGCCTATCTACTCTGTGCCCTGCTGCTGGGATATGGGTCGGCAAAACTCATCCTGTCCGGAACCCGGATTGGGAAGCGCGCCCTTTGGAGCCTGGCTTTTGTGGGCTCCGGGGCCTGCCTCGCCCAACTGTTCAACCTTCCGCTAATCGACGCGCACCGGCTCAATCTGCCGGGGGAAGGCGGCTGGCTGGGACGGTTTGTGGGAGAGACGGTATTTCGCGAGTTATTCGGCGTCATTGGCGCCAGCGTCGTATTAATCTCTGTTTACATCGTTAGCCTCCTCTACATGACCGGCATCCAGCCTCTGGAGGTGCTCCAAATCTTGTGTTTGCTGCCAGCCAAGGCCAAAGACGCTTTCCTCCAGTGGCGCGCCGACAGGGAGGAAGCACGCGCGCTGCAGCAGGCTGAACTGGAAATGTCGGCTGACCGCGCCGCGCGCGCCGCAACCGTCGAACCCGCAGCCGCTCCAGTGAACGAACGCAGGAAAACGCGCACCCAACCCCCAAAGGAGGAATTGTCACCCCGGGTGGACCCCGTTGAGGAAGCGCTTCCAGAAGTCGTTCTCAAATCAACGGCTCCCGCAGAAACCCTCATTCCCGAGCCTCCCGTCCCCGCAACAGAGCCAGAGCGTCCGGCCCCAAAAATCATCGACAGTACGGCGCCCCCGCTTCCCCGCCTGAGGGAGCCCAAGAAAGAAAAGGATCATACCATGCTCGCGGCGCTCGACTGCGACGGGTATGAACTGCCGTCCATCGACCTGCTAGATCCTGTGGATCTGGCGAGCCGCGAGGCGGCGGATCCCGCCGAACTTCGGGCGCTTCAAGACGTGGTCATCGACACCCTGCTTCAGTTTGGCATCGAGGTCTCCGCCGGCGACATCACCCGGGGCCCCACCATCACTCGCTACGAAGTCTACCCCGCCAAAGGAGTGCGCGTGGACCGCATCCTCGCGCTCGAACGAGACATCGCCCGGGCAACCCGCGCGGAACGCATCAATATCCTAGCCCCCATTCCGGGCAAAGACACAGTGGGGATTGAAATCGCGAACTCCAAAAAGCAAAAAGTCACCCTCAGGGAACTCTTCGAAAGCGACGAATTCTCCATCAGCAAAGCAAAAATCCCCATCGCTCTGGGCAAAGACGTTTACGGCAAAACCATCATTGGCGACCTCGCCGGCATGCCCCATGGGCTGGTCGCAGGCACGACGGGTTCAGGCAAAAGTGTCTGTATTAACGCCATCATTGCCTCGATTTTATACAAATTCACCCCTCAGGAACTGCGCTTCATTATGATCGACCCAAAGGTGGTCGAAATGCAGATGTACAACACCCTCCCTCACCTGGTCGTGCCCGTGGTGACCGATCCAAAAAAGGTGCTGCTCGCCCTGCGCTGGGCTGTGGATGAGATGGAAAAACGCTACGCGATTTTTGCCAAAACGGGGGTGCGCAACATCGCCGGCTTCAACGACCGCCCCAAACCGAAGTCCCAAAAGGAACTCGACGACGAACGCAAACGACTTCAGCCCGAACTCTTCGATGCGCAAGGGAATCCCAAAGTCGAGTTCCAGGCCGCCCGCGCCCCCGAGGATGGCCCGGCCGCCATCCTGGAGCCCTCCGAACACCTCGAACACCTCGAAGACTTGGGGCAACCGCTCAACGCCGAGCCTGCCGAGCCTCTCGAATCCCAGCACGCCCCCGAGACCGAACCGGAGCCTCCCGTAGAGGAGCTTTCCTCCGAGGAGCGCATCACCCGAATGACCACCATCAAGGTTCCCCGCGACAAGGAACTCCAGATCCCGGACCGGATGCCCTTCATCGTGATCATCGTGGACGAACTTGCAGACTTGATGCAGACCGCCCCCGCGGATGTGGAAAGCGCCATCGCACGAATCACCCAAAAGGCGCGCGCCGCCGGGATTCACATGATCATCGCCACCCAAACCCCCCGCGCCGACGTCATCACCGGGGTGATCAAGGCAAACGTCCCCTGCCGGATCGCCTTCCAAGTAGCTTCTGCACTGGATTCGCGCGTGATTTTGGATGAAAACGGCGCTGAAAAACTGCTCGGGCAGGGCGACATGCTTTACCGCCCGCCCGGCACCTCACGCATGATCCGCGCCCAAGGGGTGCTGGTCACCGACGACGAGGTCAAGAGACTCGTGGATTTTGCCTCCGCCCAAAGCAGCCCTGCTTTCGAAAATTCCATCCACAAACGTCTCGAGTCAGAGAGTGAGGACGGCGAAGAAGACGTCAGTGACGAGGACGAAGAATTGGTGGAAAAGTGCCTGGAAGTCATCCGGCAGGAGAAAAAAGCCAGTACCTCCCTCTTCCAGCGCCGTTTGCGACTCGGCTACACACGCGCGGCGCGAATCCTTGATATCCTTGAATCCCGTGGCTACGTCGGTCCAGGAGAGGGCATCAAACCCCGCGAAATCTTAGTGGATACCGACCGGATTTAGGGCAGGTTTTAGCGGTTATCATCCCTGCGTACTCACAACATCCCGCTGAACCGTATTCGGGTATTTACCAATTTCATGGCTGAAAGCATTGGAGCAAAACTTCGTAAAGCGCGCCTGGACCGGGGCCTCTCGCTGGAGAATGTGGCCGAGTCGACTTGTATCCGGCCAGACAAACTGGCAGCTCTCGAGTCCGACGACTACTCCCTCTTTCCGAGCATGGCGTATTGCCGTGGGTTTCTGGCGATGTACGGCAAACACCTTGGGGTGGACGTCTCTGCGGAAACGCGCTCCATGGAGGGACACAACGCCCTCCATACCAAGGAATACCAATACATCAAAAACGCCCACATCCCGCCCCTTTCCGAGGACTCCGTGGCGGCCAGGGAAAGGTCCCCCTCTGTGATGCCCCTCCTCGTGTTTGGCGGCATCCTGATTCTGGCGGTGGTGGCGCTCTGGGTACTAATGACGTTCCGCAGACTCGGTTTGGGCTAGGGCGCCCGACACCTTGCAAACCACATCATGGACCCGAAAGAATCCGCTCCCGCCCTGGTCATCGGCGGGCCGACGGCCTCCGGAAAGTCCTCTCTCGCCCTTGAGTTAGCGCAAAAGACAGGCGCGGAAATCATCAACGCCGACGCCTTTCAACTCTACCGCGGCCTGCCCCTGCTCACCGCACAACCAACGCCGCAAGAACTGGCCCTCGCCCCCCACCAGCTCGTGGGTGAATTCGACCCGGCCGAACTCTTCGACGCCGCGCGCTACCTCAAGATCGCCCGCGAGCGCATCGCCCAAAGCTGGGCGGCAGGGCGCCTCCCCATCCTGGTCGGCGGCACGGGCCTGTACATTAGGGCTGTGCTCTACGGCCTCTCCGAAGGGCTGCCCAGCCCGGATCCCGCCCTGCGCCTGGACCTTGAATCGCGCTCGCTCCAGGAATTGTGCCGCCAATTAATCAACCTCGACGCAACCGCCGCTCAAACGGTGGATCTGCAAAATCCGCGCCGTGTGATCCGGGCGCTTGAGGTGTGCCTCCTCACCGGACGTCCCTTCACAAGCTTCCGCGAGCCCGCGCCCACGAAGCGCCCCACGGTGGGGGTCTGGCTGAGTGTGGAAAGGGGGGAGTTACACCGCAAAATCGAAGCTCGAGCCGGCCAGCTTTTTCAAAACGGCGTCGAGGAGGAGGTTCGCCTCGCATTGCCCAAGATGGGGATTAATGCCAAACAGGCGATCGGCCTGCGCGAGGTGGCCGAGGTCCTTGAGGGAAACTCCTGCAGAGAGACGGCCGTGGAGCGCATCGTGTTTGCCACGCGCCAGTATGCCCGCAGGCAGGAGACCTGGTTCAGGAAGGAACCCGCCCTCAAGGCGCTCCCTTGGAAAGAATCGATGGCGTTTTGCCTCGACCTGCTCTCCGCCGGGAAACGCTAAACTTTGGAATTGCCGGCTGTTTTTGACATCCAACTTACTTTCAATGGACGATCTAGCTTTCTTGGCTTAACTTGCACAGCGTTCGCCCCACGATGCCCTAGGTCGCCCCTGGTCAGAAATAACCTTCAAGTGCCCGTTGTTATGCCGAACCAAAAACAGCAGACCGCTGAATTAGAAACTGCCGGTGGATCGTCCACGGTTCCCGGAGCCTCCGCCAAAGCTGCCAAAGCTGCCAAGGTTTCTAGGGATTCTGATCCCGCCGCCAAAGCTCCCAAAGCTCCAAACCCGGAGGGTGCAGCGCCAAAAGCCACGAAAAAAGCCGTCGATTCAGGCACGGCCAAAATACCTAGAAAACGCGCCGTCAAACCAGCCTCCAAAGCTTCCCCTGTGGACGCCGAGCCGCAAGGTTTCCATGAAAACCCAGCCGTAAACCAAGCACTGACCCAAGCCGTGACGTATGAAATGATCGCCGTCCGGGCCTATTTCCTTGCCGAAAACCGGCAATCAAACGGTCATCCGGGCGACCACGACGCCGACTGGCTGGAAGCGGAGCGCCAACTGAAAGCGGAGTCCACGTCGATCGCCTCCTCCCTGAGGAAAGCCAGGTGAGCGAACCCGCCTCACCAACGGCGCTCCTGGCGTCCGCATCCTCACCAACGGCGCTCCTGGCGTCCGCATCCTCACCAACGGCGCTCCTGGCGTCCGCATCCTCACCAACGGCGCTCCTGGCGTCCGCCTTGGAGGAACGCCTTTCTGTCATCGCGGACCGGGCCTGGTACGAGCGCGATGCGGCCGGCCACTTGGACGCTTTGAGGCGCGTCTCGGAACGGATTGTAGCGGTTGCACAACAGCTCCCCCTGCCCGTCCATCCTCGGCTCAAACATTATTTGGAGCGCTGCAGCTACGATAAGGCCCTCGCTTTTCTTTCCGGAACACAGCCCGAAGAACCCTCTCACGCCCACTGACCGTGGGCGCAAAGAGGATCCCGCCACTGTTCCGCTCTCAGAAAAGCTCCATTTGACGATCCCGGCTGACGGGCTCCGGCTCCAAAGCTTCGGGCAGGAGTTCCGCTGAAAAAAGAGGGGGCACGAGCATCGGCATTCTCTCGTGTCCGAAGCTTTCCTCCTCCCCGGAAGTTGCCTGCCGGGTGACGATCAAAACCTGAGGGATGGATCCCGTCGCGTCCCAGAGCCCTCGAATGACAAGTCCGGGCGGCATGTCGCCCCAAACCAAGCGGCCCTCTCGGCGGGAACGTTCCGCAAAACGCACCGCCGGAACGTCCACAGGGACGAAGCCCTTATCCATCCACCACGAGAGAATTTCACTCCTGGCAAACCCGCTCCAAACGGCCCGCTGCGCCAGCCCTTCGCTCCACACTCCGATGATGCGCCCAGGTCTCCACTGTTTTCCATTTGCTTCAAAGGATGCGCACATTGGTGTTTTCTTTCTAAATTAGCCCTCTGGTCTCAAGCAGGAAAAAACGAAACCTGGGCGTCTTCGTTTTGAAGTGAATACACGAAGTTCAGACTACTTCACCAACTCGCCCGCCAACAAAAGCGCACCCGGATAAAACGCGCCGCCGCTAAACCTTTCCGGATGGTCCATCTTCTCATTGCGCTTGGAGAGAATGGCCTCCTTGTCGGGGAGTTCCGCACTAAGCTCGATTTTCACCGTATGCACCCCTTCCGGCAGGTCGCTTCCAATGACAAGGGTGCTCAGCCGCTGGTAGGTGCAGTACGCATCAAATAGCGGGACTGTCCGGGGTGGTTTGTCATCCAGGGTGACGATAACCTGACCGACATCAGGGCCAACCACGTGATAAATTGCAGCACGGGTGCCTCGGAATTTGAAACTGAGCGTCTCGCCTCCCTTCCGGGCCGCCAGCCAAGTCTTGACCCTCACAAAACGGGCCGCCAGAGGATCCTTGGGCTCCAGCGCCTTAAACCCAGCCGACAAAGTGGCTTCGGCCGCCGGCAACATGCGGGCCGTCTCGTAATTATCGACCACAAGAGGCGCCCCCAGCGCGTGAGGTTGAGGCGGCTTTGAGGCCGCGCGCACCCCGGGCAACGACCTTTCAATCGCCTGCAAATACAGCTCGTGTCCCGTGTCCACGTGCGGGTGCACGCTGTCGGGCGCAAACACAAATTTGCCCTCCAGCGCCGCTTTTTCCTCGGCGGAAACCGGCAGCTTTGCTTTCCAAAGGAGCGTCCCCTCTTTGGCCAGTCGCGCCACCTCCATCCCCATGTGGATCGTCGGAATGCCGTAGTGATCCGCCACAATTTCCATCGTGCTTGCCGCGCGCGGAAAGTTCCCCTCGAGCATCGGGCCCACAAGGGCTTCGGTCACTGTGTATACAAAACAAATGTCGCATTCAGGCAGCGCGCTCCAGGTCTTGCGGACAATCCCCTCCATGCTCCGAATGATTTGCTCCGGCGCCGTCCCTCCGTCATTGACCGCGAACTCCACAAAAAGGAGGTCGGGTTTGAGATCAAGGACCTCTGGTTGCACGCGAAACACACCCAAATCCGAACCCGTCCCCCCAAGCGCTGCGTTGATTTCAGTAAATTTCACCTCTGGGAAGGTCTTCCTTAGCAGCGCCAGCGATTTCACCCTCCATCCCGCTTGGGCTGTGATGGACCCTCCCAGATAGCCCACCTTGAGTTCCGCTCCAGGCTTCGCCGTTTTTGCCAGGAAATTGCCCATCCCCTGTCGTGCGTGCAACTCTTGCGCAGCAACAAGCGGCGCCTCCGCCGCATTACACACCCTGTGTCCCAGAAAAATCGAAGTGCTAAGGACGACTACAACTAGATTCAGGCGGAAAAATTTCATTTCAAAAGGGGTCTAAAAAGCCAGCCACTTCTCTATCACCCCTAACCCCCAATGAGTAGCGCAGAATCCACGCCGCCCATCACGGCTCACTAGACCCCGTTGAGTTCCCATCCCGCGGCCCCCCTGCAAATCCACGCTCCTCCACAAAAGAGCAAAGGCAGCCCGTCCCAGTGGGTAGACTTCATTAGCCATGGCTTTCCCCTCCCCACACTCGCGCCTGCGAACCCCCTTTCCCTCCCTATTTCCGATTCTGGGAACCCTTTCCCTATGGGCCGCTCTCATTCTCGCCCCCTCCCAAAAAGCCGCCGCCGTCGACCTTGATTTCTTCAAGGACATCCATCCTTTCCTCCAGCCCAACTGCATCCCCTGCCATAATAAGACAACCACCAAGGCAAAGCTCAATCTCGAGACACCGGAATTCATCAAAAAGGGGGGCGAATCGGGCCCCGGCCTCATTCCCGGAAAAGCCGCGGACAGCCTGATGCTCCAGAGTGCGGCGCATCAAGGCGATTCGACGATGCCCCCCAAGGACAACAAATCGGGCGCGGTGGACCTCACCCCCGCTCAACTCTCCCTTCTGAGCGCCTGGATCAATCAGGGCGCAAAATCTTCTGTAAAACGCGTCGAAACCATCGCCCTGCATGCCCTGCCAAAGGGAGTCCATCCCATCTACAGCGTTGCAATGACGGCCGACGCCCGCTTCGCCGCCTGCGGGCGCGGCGGCGAGCTGTTTCTCTACGACCTGGCCACGCGGCAGCTTCTCTCCCAGCTCAAGGATCCGGGCCTCAAATCCGGCGCGGCTCACGAGGAGCTCGTCCACTCCCTTCACTTCAGCCCGGATGGCAACAGGCTCGCTTCGGGTGGATTTCGGGAGGTGAAAATCTGGCGCAGGGAACAGGAATCCCCCCTTTTCCAGAAAATCCCCGCCCTGCCGCAAGGCGCCACCGGAGTTTTGTCCCCGGAGGGGAGCCGACTTCTGGTTTGGGACACCACGGAAGGCCTGCGCCTGCTGAATGCCGCCAACGGTGATCTCATCAAGGCACTGCCTGAGGCTCCCAAAACGGGCGTGAAAGCGCTGAGCATTTCGCCGGATGGAACCACGTGCGCCGTTTGTACCGCGGACGGCGCGTGGAGTCTCTGGTCGCTTGGCGACGGCCAAAAGCGCCCTGAATCCGGTTCCCTCGCGGGCGTCCGCGCGCTGGCGTGGACGCCCGATGGAAAGAGCATCGTCTTCTGTGTCGGGGACGGAGTCCGTGTCTGGTCGCTCCCGGAAGCCAAGGTGCTCCGCGAAATCAAGGTCGCCAACCCGCTCGCCTGCTCCGTGTCTGGGGACGGCGCTTTGTTGGCAGTGGCTTGTGGCGACTCCGCCATCCGCCTCTTTTCCTTTGCCTCGGGCAAGCCCGGTCTCGAATTGCGCGGGAGTCTGGAAAACGACCAGTCCCTCGCCACGCTCGAATGGGATGTGGCACGCGCAGCTCTGGACGCTGCCTACCATGCGACGTTGACGGCCCGCATTGATGCGCAAAACAAGCTCTTCGACATCCAAGTCAAAAAAGCGCAGGAAGCCATCGCCACGGCCAAAAAGGAACTCCCCGACAAAAAAAAGGCGGCCTTACCAGCTCAACAAGCCCGCGAGGCGGCAGAGAAAGCCGCGGATGAAGCCTCCGCGGCTGTCGCTGCCGCACCAGATGGCAAACCGGATGCGGCCGCGCTGGCCAAAAAGAAAGACACCACCACCAAGCTCGCCACCGCCGTCGCGGCAGCCAACTCGGCGGTGTCGGCCGTGATTTCCGCTGAAAACCATATCAAAGACGGCGAGGAACAGCTCCAAAACATCGCAGCGTCTAAGGAACTCAACACCGTCAACCGCGCAAAATCAGAGTCGGACCAAGAGGCCTCAAAAAAAGTTCAATCAGTAGCCCAGGCCGCCCTGGATATCCTCAAAGCCACTAAGTCAAAACCCGAGATCCAACCTTTGGCAGTGGCTTTTTCCAAAAACAACCTGTCGGTTGCCGCCATTTACAACGACGGCCGGGAACACGTTTGGTCCACCGCCTCGGGCTCGCCCTTGGGAGCCCTCACCTTTGGCGCCCCCATGACTTTCGCCTGCATCGTTCCCGGGCTGGAATCCGAGTTCCTCACCCTGGGCTCCGATGGACGCCTCGCCAAAACAGCCGCCCCTGACCGCTGGAAACTCGAACGCACACTGGGCGGAACCGCCGCCGCCTCCCCGTTTTTGGACCGCGTCTGCACCGTCCGCTTCAGTCCGGACGGCCGTATGCTGGCCACCGGCGGCGGAGAATCTTCTCGCTCCGGCGATGTCCACCTCTGGGAGACGGAATCCGGAAAGCTCCTCCAAAGCTGGAAAGACAAACACAACGATACCGTCCTGGCCCTCGACTTCTCCCCGGACGGACTCTGGCTCGCCTCAGGAGGCGCCGACCGTCTCGCGCGGATCACAGAAGTGGCGACAGGCAAACAGCGCTACCTTCTTGAAGCCCACACACACCACGTCATGGGCGTGGCGTTCCGCGCCGATGGCAGAATACTCGCCACCGCCGGGGCCGACGGCATCGTCAACACCTGGGACATGGGTTCGGGCGAACGCGCCAAGAAAATCATCGGCTGGACCAAAGAAGTCACAGGCGTTCAATTCCTCGGCGCCTCAAGCAAACTCGTGACGTCCGCGGCAGACAATCAGGTGCGCATCGTCAACGAAGACGGGACGGAGGTGCGGTCCATGGCCAAACTTCCAGACTTCGTGCAAGCTGCAGCCGGAGCAAAAACCTCTCCCCTGCTCATCGGCGGCGGGGAAGACAGCGTCCTCAGGCTTTGGAACGGGACCACGGGCGATGAATTAACCCAGTTCACTTCCCCCTGACCCCCGAGAGCCGCATTTCAAAATCTCCCTTCAAAAAAGCGACCCAATCTAAGGGTGTTTTCAATTCAGGGTTATTCATTTACAGCTATATTTCGCAGAGTTCTCTGAAACATTGAATTCGTTCAAGTGTTTCTCCCCTAGTTCTCGGCCAAAGCCCCACCCCCATGTCTAACGCTCACCTTCCTCACTCGATTCTTCCCTGCCCCGGACCACTCAACCGGCGCAGCTTCATGCGTGTTGGACTTTCAGGCTTTGCGAGTCTCGGGTTGCCGGGGTTGCTAAAAATGCGCGCCCAAGCCGCAGCGGCGGCGGCCCCCGGAAAGGGGCAGGCGCTACGCACGGCGGTCATCATGGTCTGGCAGCCCGGCGGCTGTTCGCACTTGGACACGTACGACCCCAAGCCGGACATCGGGAGCGAATACCGCGGCCCCTTTAAAACGATCGCGACCAAGGTGCCCGGAACGCGCATCACCGAACTGCTGCCTCTTCAGGCCAGAATCGCGGACAAGTTTACGATTTTGCGCTCCATGAACCAAAAGGCAGGAGGGCATCCCGCCGGTTCGATGCAATTGCTCTCAGGGGACCCCGATACCCGCGACAAACCCAAACCGCGTTATCCCGACTGGATGTCCGTCTCCGCCTACATCCGCGCGCGCGACGGCGGCCGCTCCAACCCTCTCCCCAACTACATCGGAGTCAACCCCGTGATCGAATACGGCGGCCCCGCCTACGTGGGCGCCGCCTATGCCCCCTTCTCGATCTCCGGGGACCCTAACCGCCCGGATTTTGAAGTACCCAACATCGGGCTCTCGGACAAATCCGAAGCCGTCCGCCTCGGCGACCGCGTCATGCTCCGCAAGAGCCTCGACACCATGGAGCGCACCTTCGACACCCTCGGCGAACTCGGCGCCCTCGACCAATTTGAATCCCAAGCCGTCGCGCTCCTCACAAACCCCCAAGCGCGGGACGCCTTCGACTTAAGCAAGGAAGACCCGCAAACCCGCGATCGCTACGGCCGGCACCGCTGGGGTCAACAACTGCTACTCGCTCGACGCCTGGTGGAAGCAGGTGTGGAAATCATCACCAGCAGCCTGAGCGGCCCACAGTGCGGGCGCGTTAACAACTGGGACGACCATGCCGTCAACCACAACGTCTTCGACGCTCTGCGCTTCCGCGCGGCAGACTACGATCAGGCCGTCTCCGCCCTCATCGAAGATATCTACGCGCGCGGCCTCGACAAACGCGTGCTTGTCGTCGTCACCGGCGAATTCGGCCGGACTCCCAAAATCGAATACAGCCCCAGCACCGGAGTCGGCGACGGCAGCGCTCCCGCCGGCACTTCCCAACCCGGCCGCGACCACTGGCCCCGCGCTTTCAGCAACATCTGGGCGGGCGGAGGCATCCAGACCGGCGGCGTCATCGGCGCCACGGATAAACGCGGCGAAGACGTCATCGAACGCGCCTGCGGACCCGATGACTTTCTGGCCACCATCTACCACCACCTCGGCATCGATAGCAGCAAAGAGTTCATCAACGATTTGAACGGCCGTCCCACGCACATCGTGCAAAACGGCCGCCCCATTCCTGAACTGATGGGCAAGGGGTAAGCATAGATCCCGGGCCTCCCGGGTTCAACCTCCTACCCCTGCGATTCCACCCGGTGCGTCGGAACGGGTTTGCCCGGACGAAAAAACTCAAGGTGCTCCAGGTGCGCCTGGAGCCCCGCAACCGCTTGAGCTGCGACAGGAAGCGACTCTCGAAGCGCTCTGGCAAGCATCTCCGGATCCGCCTCGGCGCGGAGATTCACAATCACCTGACCGCTGCTCGCGGGCTGTTCAAGGCGAATCGCTAGTTCCGGCACAAAGTCGCTCCGCACCAAGTTCACAACGGCGATATCGCCCAACCCTGCGTCGGGGCTGAAAGTCATTTTCAGGTGCGCAATTTCGGTGCCTCCCGCCTGGAGCCGGCTCTGGATCTCAGCCGCGAAGGCACGTAAAAACGCGTTGGCATCAAACTCCAACTCCGGCCCGCAAGCCACAGTGGCGTTGAGCCATCCCAGAAGCGCCTCCCCTTCAGCATACACCGCGTAGTCGACATCCATCGTGCGGCGCTCCACCTGCTCGCTCGACTCCAACTTCGAAAACCATTCTTCCAGACCGTCGCCAGTGCGCACCGAAGCGAAAAGCACTTCCGCCTTTGGAAACTCCGAGGCTATCGCTTTTTTAAGCGCCTCCCGCTGCTCGAGATCCAGCAATTCGCTCTTGCTGACAACAATGAAATCCGCCTCCTCCAACTGCTTCTTATAGATGTAAATCACCTTCTGCGAAAAACTCCCTCCAGCCTGAAGGCCGAAAACCCGAAGCGCACGAACCGGATCCAGAAGCACGCTCAGCGGCGCAATTCGAAAGAGATCCCCGTACATGCGTCTCAGCGGATACGTTACCGTCGCCACCAGGTCGGTGCAGCTGCCAACGGGTTCAGCTATAAAAACGTCCGGCCGAGTGGCCTCCGAAAGCCGGTCAGCCGCGTCCACCAGCGAATTAAACCGGCAGCAAAAACAGCCCCCGGGAATTTCCTCCGTCGCAAACCCCTTGGAACGAAGCATCGCCGTATCCACCAACTCCTGCCCCTGATCGTTCGTAATCAGGCCGACACGCCTTCCCTTCAAGCTGAGGCGCTGCGCGAGCGCGGCCACCGCAGTAGTTTTACCCGCTCCCAAAAAACCGCCAATCATGACGTAAAGGGCCCTTGCAGGGGATTCGGCGGCGGCTGGGGTGTTCATCCCTCGGAGCCTAACAGGAACTCATTTCCCGAGCAAAGGAAGACCCTTTTCCTACTCTTTTTCGACGCACGTCCAAAGGTAAAGGTTCTCCACCTTCTTCCGCGCCCAGGGCGTTTTTCTCAAAAACGTTAAGCTCGATTTGATGCTGGGGTTCATGTTGAAACACCGGATGTCGATTTGAAACCCGAGCTCCTCCCACCCATGGCGTTCTACCAATGCGGTGAGGATTTTCTCGAGCGTGACGCCGTGTAATGGATCGGCCGATTGAAAGTCTGTCATTTGATGGAGTGTATCTGAACCCGATTAGACTCGACGCAACCCGCCGAACCGTCAATAAACGGAGTCTTTATGGCAAAGGGAAACAACAGTCAAAAAAAGGAAGTCAAGAAACCTAAAAAGGAAAAGCCCAAACAAACGGCCACCCGCAACACTAAAGCATAGCCGCTTGTTAAGTCCCGCCCTCCGGCTAAACCCATCTCCCGGAGGGCGGTCTATGCGTTTCATTTCGAACGCATTAAAAGACACCGTGAATCTCGCGCGCCCGATTAAACGACTCGGTCGTCCTCGCTCCAATCAGCGGCACAGCATCCAAGTCCACTGTCAACGGACCCTCCCCCAACCCGGCTAAGTCAGGCCAGGAATCGGCTGCCCTTGGTAAAGCGAATGCGGGCGCTGCAGCGGATCGTGCCACTCCATCGTGTGCGGAATCCCAAGCGCCTGATAAATCGTCGCCGCCAAGTTTTCTGGCTTTTGCGGTTCGCTGATCGGATACCCCCCCTTCTTGTCCGTCGCGCCAATTACCGTGCCTCCGCGGACTCCTCCCCCAGCCAGTAGCACTGTTTGCGATGCCCCCCAGTGATCGCGCCCCGGAAGTTTAGCCCCGGGCAGTGTTGTGATTTTCGGCGTCCGTCCAAACTCGCTTCCCATGACGACCAGCGTTTCGGACATCAGACCGCTGGCTTCAAGATCGTCAAAAAACGCGCTGACTGCACGGTCCATGGGCGGGAGCAAAAAGTCTTTGAGGTTGGGAAACAGCGCCTGATGGGTGTCCCAAGACTCATTGTTTCCGAGGTTGACCTGAATCAACCGCACTCCGGTTTCCAAAAGACGCCTGGCCATGATCAACGACCACCCAAAGCTGTTGTTGCCGTAACGCTCCATCACCTCAGGCGCCACAAGGCTCAAGTCAAACGCGTCACGCACAGAGCCGTTGGTAATAAGCGAGACGGCCGCCTCCCGGTAGCGGTCAAAAGTGGTGTCTTCAATGCTCTGGTTCAACAGCCGTGTCTGCCCCTCGAGCGTCTGGCGAAGCGCCACGCGGTCCAGAAGACGGTCGCGCGTGATTCCCTGCGGGAGAGCAAGATGAGGCGCCTGAAACAGAACCGACCGGTCCACTAGCGCGCCCTTTTCGTGGTGAAACAAATACTCGGGAAAAGCGCCGTAATGCTGGGGATGGTAGGGAGCCATTTCCAAAAACCACGGGTCGCTTTGTTTTCCCAACTGACCTGCGAACTGTCCCGGAATAAAACGACCCTCGCGATGCTGCAGTTTATCGGGAAGCACCAGAGCCGGAGGCAGATTATTTCTGGCCGGAAGCAGGCTTCCCGCAAGTGAAACCATGCTAGGCCAGTCTGAACCCTTTGGTTTGGCGGGATCAAAACCCAGGGGTATTTCGCTGCGCCCAGTCAGCATGATGTGATGTGCTCCAGAATGATCGTTGCTCGGATGCGTCAATGAGCGCACAAGCGCGTACTTGTGGGCGCGTTTTGCCAGCATCGGAAGATGTTCGCAAATCTGGATGCCATCGGCGCTCGTCGAAATCGGTTTAAATTCACCCCTGAATTCCAAAGGCGCGTCTGGCTTCATATCGAAGCTTTCATGCTGAGCCAGACCGCCGGATAAAAAAAGGTACACCACAGACTTGGCTCGCCCAGCACTCCGCGGAAGGCCGCTCGCGGCAGAGGGAATACCCAGAGCCTCCAACGCCGAAAGATGGTTCATGCCAAGGCCAAGCAAACCGATGGCACCCGCCTGAATGGCCTGGCGACGCGATAATCCGTGGGGGGGTAACGGCTGCATGAAGAGGACGTTAGTGCGCTCCCCTCGGCAAGTCAACGAAACCAACGCCCGCCTTTCGCGTGCCGGGATTCCAGCTCTGGAACTTTGTCCCAATTCCGTATACATCAACTCATCCAGTTTCAGCGCCTCCCTCAGCCACAGCCTTCATCTTCTTCCAAAACAAAACACGGCGACGCAATACACCACCCATTTTAAAATTTTATGCGCTTAACATCTAAAGATTTAGGATTCGTCGGCGTCGGCCGCATGGGGGCAAACATGGCCCGCCACCTTAGCGAAACCGGCTTCCGCATTACGGCTGTTTTTGATCCAAATGCCGATGCAGCCCAGGCGCTTGCAGGCGAACTGGGGGCCCGTGTCTGCACCTCCCTCGCTGAGGTTTCGCGTCTGGCGCAAACGATTCTCACCGTCGTTACCGACGACAAAGCCCAGCTCCAAATCTTCAGCAACCGAAAAGACAACCTTCTAAAAGCCGCTCAGGGCCGGACTTTTATAAACTGCGCCACCGTCGCTCCCGCCACCCACGAAAAAGTGGCAAAACTGTGCGAAAGCGCCGGAGCCGCCAGCCTGGAGGCCTGCATGGCCTCCTCGATCACTCAGGCACGCACCGGAACCCTTTACCTCATGTGCGGGGGAGAGAAGCGCGTTTTTCTCAAAGTCCGCCCCGTTCTTGAAGCCCTCTCCGATCATGGAAAATTGCTCCGGCTCATCGGCGGGACAGGTCGCGCCGCGCAGGTCAAAGCCCTTGTGAACATGGTGATGAACATCAACACGGCCGGCCTCGCCGAGGGTCTCGCCCTTGGAGAAGCGCTGGGCCTCGACCTCACGATGCTGCGCGAGGTCTTTTCCCAAACCGGGGCCGCCAGCCGCGTTCTCGTCACGGACGGCGAGGACATGGTCAACAGGGACCACTCCTGCTTCTTCAGCGGGGCCCACGCGGCAAAAGACAGTGCCATCCCGCTAACTCTCGCTAAAACCCAGAAACTTCGCCTCCCTCTGGCAGAGGCGACCCTCGCACAATTCCAACGCATGGTGGCGGCCGGCCTTGGCGCCTTGGACAAAAGCGGCATCGCAGAATTAACCTTCCGAGGCCGCGGCCCGGCGACCTTGAAGACAAAACGCAAGGCAGCAACACGCCCCGCACCTGCGCGTTCCAAGGGCCGTTGAGCAACGCCAAACACTGCCCCTCCGGACCTCGACGAATTCTTTCCTCGCTTACGCGCGACGGCGCACCCGTACACCTCAAGCGTCCTGCCAGAGATCTACAGAGGCTTAAAAATAATTTCGAAAGCTTTGTTTGATGCCGCTCCACCCTTAGCTTCAAACACGGCTCTTTAAAGGGTCGCAGTCCGCACCCCGCCGACCTATTCACACCATGACTCCTAATCTTTTTACACCTCTCCAACTTGGCGGCGTTCTGACTCCAAACCGCATCTACCTTGCGCCCCTCACCCGTTGCCGGGCTCAACCAGGAAACATTCCGGACGATCTCAATGCCGAATACTACCGCCAACGGGCCTCAGGCGGCCTTTTGATTGCGGAAGCCACGACCGTTTCCCCGCGCGGCTATGGATATCCTAACACTCCCGGGATTTACAACGACGCCCACATCGCTGGTTGGCGCAAGGTGACCTCTGCAGTGCATGCCGCCGGCGGCAGGATCTTCCTCCAACTCTGGCACGTTGGTCGCATCTCGCATCCCATCTTCCAGCCACAAGGCGCTCTCCCCGTCGCCCCTTCGGCAATCAAACCCAAGGGCCAACTCTTCACAGGCACGGAGATGGCCGATTACGTGACGCCCCGCGCGCTCGAACTCAGCGAAATTCCCGCGATCATCGCGGAATACGCGCACGGCGCACAGGCCGCTAAATCAGCTGGCTTTGACGGCGTGGAGCTCCACAACGCCAATGGCTATCTTCTCGACCAGTTTTTGCGGGACGGGACAAACCATCGCACCGATTCCTACGGAGGAAATGTGGAAAACCGAGCCCGTCTCACCCTGGACGTCACCAAGGCCGTCGTGGATGTTTGGGGCTCGGATCGCGTCGGCATTCGCCTCTCACCGGGCGGCGTTTTTAACGATATGCATGATTCCAACCCTCTGCATACATTCGGATACCTCCTTGAAAAACTCAGCGCCCTCAACCTCGCCTTCGCTCATATCACGCGCATCTCCGCACAGGATCTCGCACACGGCGCCACCGATGGCGTCGGACCGCGGGAGCTCCGCCCACATTACACCGGGCGGGTCATTACAAACGGCGGCTTTACGCTCGAAACAGCCAACCAGGCTCTAAGCGAAGGTTGGGCGGATGCCGTCGCCTTTGGCGTCCCCTTCCTAGCCAATCCTGATTTGCCAAAACGACTGCAATTGGGAGCACCCCTCAACGAAGCGGATCCATCCACTTTCTACACATCGGGGCCCAAGGGATATACCGACTACCCGTCTCTGGAGGCTTAACCGCCACCCATTGCCACCCAAAACTAAAGGCCTGCATCCCGCTAGGCCAAGGAGCCACCACCAAAGCGCTGCCTTCCTGAAAATGGCGGGCGGCGAGTGGCCGTCTCCCCTCTGCCGCAATCAGGATTCTGATTGTCAAACCGCTAAAAAAACGAAAGCCACGGTCTCGAAACGTGTAGGAAATTCAGCCGCGAATTTCTGCCCGTTCACCGCGAACAAAAGCAACGCGTCTTGAATCATCACTGGCAGTTCTGACTGATTCCCACGTTGCGGCGCCACTGTCTATCACCTGCCAGCTTTTGTTGTTTATAGAACGCTTCAGGTTACCCTCTGCGCACCTCGGCAGTTTTCCTGAAACGAGCGCCGTGCCGCGCTCCTATTCGCCACGCACTCCAATACTTTTATGCGCATGCCCCCACGTCTCCTCATCCTCGCCGCCCTTTGCCTGGGGGCCCCCGCTTTCGCACAGATTGGCGACAAGGCTGGCGAACCTCAGATCCCGCTAGTGCCAGACAAAGAGATTCCCCCAGCACCAGCCCTCACGCCTCAGGAGCAACTCAAGACGTTTCAGGTCGCGAAGGGCTACCGCATCTCCCTCGCCGCGAGCGACCCGCAAGTAAGAGATCCTGTAGCGGCACAGTTTGGCCCCGACGGCCGTCTCTGGGTGGTGGAAATGCAAGGCTACATGCCCGACCTCGACGGCACAACGGAAGACCAAGCCCTCGGGCGCGTCATCGTGCTCGAGGACAAAGACGGCGACGGAGTATTTGAAACGTCCACAGTATTCCTCGACAAGATCGTCATGCCCCGCGCCATTGCCCTCTACCGGGACGGGGCGCTCGTCGGAGCGCCACCCCATCTCTGGTTCTGCCGCGATACGGACGGCGACGGAAAGGCCGACGAAAAAATTGAAGTCGCGACAGACTTCGGCGTGCGCGTTGACCCCGCCCGGCCGCAACTCGCGAATCCTGAGCGCGCGCCCAATGCGCTGCTCTGGGGTCACGACAACTGGCTTTACGTAGGCGCCTACTCCGCGCGCTTCAAGTTCAAGGACGGCCGCTGGGTGCGCGGCCTCAGCAACTTCCGCGGCCAGTGGGGACTGAGCCAGGATGACTTCGGCCACCTCTATCATAACAGCAACAGCGACCAACTCCGTGCCGACGTGATCCCTTCTTCCTATCTCAATCGCAACCCGAACCTCGCTCGCACTACAGGACTCAACTGGAAGGTCGCGAATCAGCAATTCGTCTGGCCGATTCGCGTCAGTCCCGGCATCAATCGCGGCTACCGCCCCGAGATGCTCCGCGATTTTAAGCTCAAGGAATTCACCGCAGCCTGCGCCCCGTGGATCTACCGCGCAGATCTGTTTCCCCCAGACGCCTATGGCAATGCGTTCGTGTGCGAACCCGCCGGAAACCTCGTCAAACGCAACGTGCTTAAGTCCGAAGGCGGCGCCCTCGGGGCCACGCCGTATTACGACCAGACAGAGTTCCTAGCTTCGACCGACGAACGCTTCCGGCCGGTCAACTTGCTAACCGGGCCCGACGGTGCTCTCTACGTTATCGACCTCTACCGCGGTGTTATCCAGCACCGCATCTCGCTGACCACCTACCTGCGCGAACAGATCGTGAAGCGCGGCCTCGAAAAGCCCGTCGCGCTCGGCCGCATCTGGCGCATCGCCCCAGAGAGTGCGCCGGACGCTTCAGCCAAAAAGCTCTCTGCGATGTCCCCGGCCGAACTCGTCGCCGAACTTTCCAGCGGCAACTCCTGGCGCCGCGAAACGGCGCAACGCCTGCTTGTCGAGGCAGCTCACGACGACACGCTCGATGACGCACTCGTGGCCGCTGCCGAAGTCTCGGCCTCGCCTATGGGCCGCGTGCATGCGCTCTGGACCCTCGAAGGCCGCGGTGTTGTGAAGCCAGAGGCCGTGCTGGCCTGCATGGCCCACACCGATCCCCGCGTCCGCGCCACAGCCGTCCGCGTTTCCGAGGCACTCATGACTTCAGCCAGTCGCGACGCGATTGTTGCCCGCTGGACCAAAATGGCTGCCTCCGAGTCCACGCCGGAGGTGCAGCAGCAGCTTGCGCTGTCACTTGGCGAGGCCAAGTCCAACGCGGCGGACCTCGCCGGCTCCACACTTGTCACCCGCGCGGGCGATGTCGCCTTCATCCAAGACGCCTTCGTGAGTGGGCTTGAAGGACGCGAAATCACTCTCTTTGAAGCGCTCATGAAGAGACCAGCCGACCATGCCCCTGCCTTGCACGCGGCGCTCCTCCGCTGCGTGTTTTCCACGCACAAGTCCGAGCAGGTCGAGAAGGCTCTGGCGATCATCGCCGCGCTCCCTCTCAAGTCACAACAACTCACCTTGCTCGGCTCGCTGGCCGCGCACCCAACCGTTACCGCCAAGCGCCCGGTGAAACTCGCAGCCGAGCCCGCCTCTCTCGTCGCGCTCGCCCATAGCAAGGACCCAGCAATGATCAAAACCCTCGCCTGGTTCAAGAACACGGTCGTCTGGCCAGATAAGCCCGGCGTTGTCGTCTCCGTTGTGAAGTCGCTCACTGACGAACAGCAGGCCATGTTCGATTCCGGTAAGCAGACCTTTCTCGGTCTTTGTGCCGCATGCCACCAACCGACAGGCAAGGGTCTCGATGGCCTCGCACCGCCGCTGGCCGATTCCGAGTGGGTCAACGGCAACCCTGAGCGCATCGTAAAGGTCGTCATGCACGGCCTGCGCGGCCCCATCAAAGTGAAGGGTAACAGCTATAGCTACGACATGCCCGCCGCCGGTTTCCTTAGCGACGGGCAGATCGCGGCCGTACTCACGTATATCCGTCGCGAATGGGATCATGAAGCGGACCCCGTTTCACTTGATCTCGTCATGGCGGTCCGCAAGCAGACCAAGGACCGCACCGATGCATGGACCGAACTGGAGCTGTCAGCCCATTGATTGGGGCTTAGCCGCGGCAAAGTCGTCTTATTCGGCTTGGAGGTTAAAGCGACAGCCATCGCTGCAACCTATGATTCACTCCGCTGCCAGTCGTACCTTTCTTACGCCTCAAAACTGGAGACACTTTTAAAATCAATCACCGTCCGGGACACAACGAACGCAGCAAGAGCCGGTGCGAATGGAGTGCCTGTTCAACGCCCAAATATCTGGACGCAATGGCTTTTTTCAAAACCCGGATCACTTCGCGAGTGCCCACGCGAATCCGTTGCGCAGCAGCCGGCGGAATTCGGCATTCTTGAAGTCATCCGGATGCCCTAGCGAGGTGTAAAAAACCCGCGCCTTCCGAGGCCCGGCTAGATGCGTCCAGGCCACCGGTTCGGCGGGTTGGTTTGGGATCGAACCGATCAACAGCGGTGTTGAATCGCCCGCTAGGGGACTGTTTTTATACAGGGTCCCGTTACCCACTAATCCACTAAGGCTCAGTTTAGTAAGGATCGCATGCTTTTCCGCACCCGGGGCCACGCCGATACTCGTCTTGTCTTCGCCGCGATGATGCCCTGCGTAATTACCACCCAGGATCGCCGAGTCGAACTCCTGCCAGATCGCCAGCGCTGGATCAGAAAGCGTCGCCTTCGGAAGCAAGGCAAACGCGTGACTCGCCGTGCGGATTCCCACAACCGGCTTCCCCTCCGCCACAAAACGCTGAAGAGCCTCCAGCTCCTCCTTGTGCGGAGTCCTCCTGCGCACGCTCACCATCAGCGCATCCGCTCCACGAAGCGCCTCCACAATTCCGGGAAAATGGTTTTTATCGACCGAATCCGCATGAATGATGGTGACCTTGTGCCCTAGTGGTTCGAGATCTGTTTTGGCAAACGCGGGAAGCGTCTCCCATGTTTTGTATTCATCCTCTCCAATTAAAAACACAAGGGATGCAGCCTGCAGCGTGGCGGCGGAGACAAACAGCGCAAGCCCGCCAAAGAACAAATTTCGTATAAATGCCATAGTTACCGTAGGATAAGAATTACTTGAGAGATTTGAGATAAAGAATGAGGGCTTCCAGCTGTGACTCCGTAACCACACCCGCATAACTGGGCATGGCATATTCACCGCGCTCAAATCCGGAGATGGTTTTGGCATGGGGATCGAGAATCGACTCACGGAGGTATGCTTCGTCCGCAATGGTTTTGCCCTTCTTTTTATCCGGCAAAACATAAGAACGCTCGCTCCCAAACAGGCCCTTCCATTTAGGCCCTATATGAAAGAGATCCTGGTCACCGGTGGAATGACACGCCACGCAGCCAAGCACCTGCGACAAGCGGCGACCTTCCTCCACTGTCACGGGACCGGCCGTCTGTTGCGTTGCTGCCCTCGGGGTGAGATCCACGGTTAAAGCGTCGAAGCCCTCGCGCTGGGGATCAAACTTTGCCAACTCATAAGGCGTGGTGTAGGCGTTGTCCTCCATCCGCGCCCCCGTATCGCTCACAAGAGACCATCCGATGCGCATCTGCATCGCCGTCTTCATCCCAGGTACCCCCACAAACACCGAACGCCCATCCTTGGACACGTAAGCACTGCTGGGTGTTAGCCAGTCAATTCCCGTCGCACCGTCAGCCTTGTACTGCGCCGAGCCATACGTGTAGGCACGTTTGTATCCCCAAGTCGCCAGCGAGTAACTCGCCGGATCCTTCGCCCGAACCGGGTCCAATGCAGAATCAAACCTCAGCAAAACGCCCTGCTCCGTCGGAACGACTTCGCGAGGAATCAAACAGGGCTGCCCCGTGTAGCGAACCCGACCCAAACCTGCGAGGGTGTCGATCGTATTACCCCATCCTAACACCTGGAATCCAGCTAGATACAACTGGCCGTCCGCGGGGTTGACCGACCCATTTAAGGGCGGGAAATCGAATGTACTCGTGATGCTCACCACGGCCGCCTGAGGCTTGGATCCCCGAGTGTTCATCAGCACACGAAAAATCTCAGGCTTGTTGAATCCGATATGGATTAGCTCGTCATTGAGAGGGCCCATCTTCGCATCCAACAGCCAGACTTGGGAGAGCGCTGAAGAATCCACCGAATGTGGAATCCAAGTCAGAGGCTCAGCAATTGGCGCCGGGTACTGTTCCCGAGGACGCTTGTCACTGAGGAAGCCATAAAACTGGCCGTCCCGCACAATATAAAGCGGCGTGGTGGGCACGTAATTTCCCTCCTGATCGCTGGCAGTAACCAACCCCGTGCGCACGTTCACGCCCAGGTTTGGCTGCCGAAACCCATACCCCAAGACCGTCGCGCGTCGACCGTCAGCGGAGATGCGAAGGACACTCCCGTTATGCTTCCCAAGAGTGGTTGCCTCCTGCCCTCCCTTCGCAATCACAAACTCACCGCCGGGCGCAAGCCGCAGCGTGCTGGGAAACTCCCGCATGTCTCCCGTCTGTGCAAAGACGTTTGAAAAAAGCTCGTGCACATCCGCCTCTCCATCACCGTTGGTATCCACCAATTTCCAGATGCCGTTTCGATCGAATACGAAAATCTGCCCGTCGCGGATCGCCAGCGACATGGGTTCATGCAAACCGGAGGCAAACCGCCGCCAGCGGACCAACCCTCCCGCCTCACTCAGACCACGAATCAGCCAAACATCGCCGTCCACAGTCACTCCCGCCCCCGTACCATCCGCGAAAAACTGGATGTCACTGATGCGCACCCCGCGCCGCCACGGGTTGTCTTCGGGCAGGGAAATATGGTCGACAACGTAGGCATTCTTTTCGGCCGACAATTTAATATTAAACTGCACCTCCTGAGGCCACCGCGCCTGGGAAACGGCAGTTGGAATAACACGAGGCACTATTGCAGGCGCCTCGTGCTCATCGCACAGCGCAATACAAAAATCAACGGTGCCGGTATGCGCGGCGACCTGCACGATCCAAAAATTTTCATCTGGGAGCATCTTGGCAAAATCTTTCCCTGCGGGGAGCGTCAGGGTCACCCCAGTGGCAATTTCCTGCGAAGGCCCGTTGGATTTCGCACCGAGTACCAGAAGAAGAGGCTCCGTGGAGGCATCTACACTCAAATGCCGCTCAACCACAGGGCGGTTATCGTACTCAGAAACAGTCCACCACTCGCGAACCGCAGAACCAGCGGCAGAGTACTCCAACACCGCTCCCTTGCCCACCAAACGGATGGAGCGGAACCTCCCCATAGCCTCCGGCAAAGGGCCGCGACCGACCTCCGTAACCGTTGGCGCTGGTTCGCGTGGATCTTCCTGCGACATGCGCCCGCCCTTCTGCCAACCCGGATAAATGCCATTACCAAACCACAGCTTGCCATCGGGTTGCGGCGCGGGAAATTGGCCTCCGAGAGTCTTGCGGCCCGCATCGTGATAGGAGCCCGGCGCCAACGCCTTGTCGGTGACTCCTTTGCCTCGCCAGACTGCGGAAACTCGCAATAGATCCGTGTCGAAACAGGCCCAGCAATCCATCCCCAACGGCAGCACAACTCCGCGAGGCGTCAGGTTGTTTTCGCCCGGCCCGGCGGGCATCCAGAATGGAGGAGAAAAACGGAAAATCAGATTCCACCCACTCTCCCCAAGGCGTAGAAACAGGCCCCTTGCTTGCAGCATGGAGGGGAGGCAAGGCGGCAAGCACAAATGCCGTTGCAAAAACAAAGAACCGGAATCTCATAATGGGGTGGGCTTCTTCGGGAGCGGCGGACACGGTGCCGGCCCTCGATTCGCAGAACCTTCATCCTGACTAAAGTCTTCTGAGACAGAAGCCCAAAAAACAATCGCTTCCACGCTCTAACACCAAGACTAGCGCGACAAGCAGAGAGGAGGGAAGGCAACGCCGACCGGAATTCACTAAAACACTCCGCCCTATAGATTCACGAAGAATTTTTGGCGAAAAAAGAAAGCCGTTGCAGTTAAATGGAAGCTCCCCCCATGCATCACCCGCTCCACACCCCCAGCTCGATCAGTTCCTTCGCCTGTTTGCAAAACTCCGCACCGCACCGGTCGGGAATTCAAATCTAAAAAAAGCAGGCCAATGCAGCTCCGGCCTCTCAAAGGGCATGTGGAGGCACGGTTTGCCTTGCGGCGCAAACCTTCCGCCACCGAGGTTCGGTCCCAAGCCTTCCTTGCTAATAAGCGTTCCCCCACGCCTCACTCTTCAACAGCCTCAGGCATTCATGATTAAATTCACCCTTCTCTCCCTCGCGCTCTTCTTTCCGTTAAGCGCTTCGGCCCTGCCGCCACCATTCCCCGTGCCATTCAACACGGAGAAAACTCCCGGCGGTCCAATGCCTGCAGAGGAAGCGGCTCGCACAATGGAGCTGCCGCCCGGCTTCAAGTGCCAGGTCTTTGCAGCCGAACCGGATGTCCAGCAACCCATCGCCATGGCTTGGGACGCGCGCGGGCGCCTTTGGATCGCCGAGTGTTATACCCTGGCGGAAAATCCAACGCGATGGAACACAGAGCTGCGCGACCGTATTTTGATCTTTGAGGACACGCATAACAACGGCCATTTCGACAAGCGCACGGTGTTTTGGGATCAAGGAACCCGCCTTACTAGCATCGAAATCGGCGACGGTGGCGTGTATGCCTTGTGCGCGCCTAACCTCATCTTCATCCCCGACAGAAACAGCGACGACGTGCCCGATGGCCCCCCCGAAGTGCTACTCGATGGGTTCAACTTCAAGACCATTGGCCACAACATTGTCAACGGTCTGCGCTGGGGACCCGACGGGTGGCTCTACGGTCGTCAAGGCATCTTGGAAACCAGTGCCATCGGCGTGCCTGGTACAGCAGACAAAGATCGCACCCGCATGAACTGCGGCATTTTCCGCTACCACCCCAAACGGCACACCGTCGAAGTGATTTGCCATGGCGGCACCAACTCTTGGGGTATGGATTGGGACGCAAACGGCGAGCTATTTTGGATAAACACCGTCATAAACCACCTCTGGCACGGCATCCCCGGAGCCTACAACGATCGCATGTTCGGCTCGCACCTGAACCCGCACGTCTATGAGACAATCAAACAAACCGCCGATCATTATCACTTCGATATCGGCACAGAAAAATGGGACGCCATCCGCAAAAAGAATGAGGTAAGCAACAAAACAAGCGCAATGGGCGGCGGTCACGCTCACGTCGGCTGCGATATTTACAACGGAGGGGCGTGGCCGAAAGAATACCAAGGCAAGCTTTTTACCGCCAACCTGCACGGCCAGCGTATTAACATGGACAGTCTAGAGCGCGAAGGCTGCGGCTTCGTCGGCAAACATGGCGCGGATTTTATGAAGTGCAAAGATACCTGGTTCCGCGGCCTCGATCTTAGCACCGGGCCCGATGGCAGCCTGTTTGTCATTGATTGGAGCGATGCTGGCGAGTGCCACGACAACGACGGTGTGCATCGCACCAGCGGCCGCATTTACAAAATCAGTTATGGCGAACCAAAGAAGATGGAGCCCTTTGATCTTTCGAAAATGACCGCCGCAGGCCTAGACCAAGCCGCCGCATTGCATCGCGATAACAACTGGTGGGCTAGGATGATTGCGAGCGTCCAACATCAAATAGAAGAGGAACGCCCGCAGCCGCAGATCGCGGATGCCTCCAGCCCCGATGGTCTCGTCCGTCTTCACCTCGCCAGCGGAATGCAACGTCTTCCTTTGGAGTCCCGCTTTCCCATCGCAACCGCGCTGGCAGAGCACGCCGAAGATGCAAATGACCGACAGCAACCCCTCATGATTTGGTATGGCATTGAGCCCGCCGTTGTCGCGTATCCAGACAAAGCCATAACGCTTGCCCTTGCCTCAAAGATCCCCACAGTGCGACGGCTCATCGCGCGCCGGCTTGCCGAAGAGATCGAAAAAGCGCCCGCACCAATCGATGACCTCCTTAAAGCCGCCCTCAAACACGACGCCGCCCGCGCGGACATCGTACGCGGCTTGAGTGAGGCACTCAGAGGCTTTAGCCAGACCACTAAACCGCAACACTGGGATGAATTTGTTAGAGCCCTCGGCGCCCAGCAGGCAGATCTTGTGCGCGACCTTGCCGCCGTCTTCGGCAGCGGGCGCGCCATAAATGAACTTATCGCCATCATTAAAGATGCCGAAGGCGATGCCGTTGCACGCCATAGTGCTCTGGAATCGCTGTTGCGCAACCCAAAGCCGGAGCACTACCAGATCATCCGTAGTCTCGTTAGTAACATTACGCTGGGCACCGTGGCTCGGCTCGGTTGCGCAAAGTTTGCCGATCCTGATGTTCCAAAGCTGTTGCTCGAAAACTGGCCAACCCGCGAGGAGTGGCGGGCCGCCAATGTGACCACACTTTCCTCGCGCGCCGCGTGGGCTAAGCAACTGCTCGCATTCGTGGAAAAACACCCCAAAGCTCGCGAATACATCACCCCGTTCCACGCTCGCCAAATTCGCAACCTTGGCGATGAGGCATTAAACGAGCAGCTCACCAAAGTCTGGGGCGAAATGCACGACACACCGATCGCGAAGCAACAGGAACTTGCGAAATGGCAGTCTGTGCTCTCACCTGCCGCACTCGCGATGGCCGATCCGGTGAAGGGAAAGCTTCTTTTCAGCACCGTTTGTGCGGGCTGTCACAAGCTTTACGGCGAAGGCGGCGCCATCGCACCTGACCTCACCGGTGGGGATAGGCACAACTTGAGCTACCTGCTGGAGAACATCATCGACCCAAGCGCCGTCGTCCCAGCCGACTACCGTATCAGCGTCATTGAACTCAAAGACGGCCGCACACTCACTGGCGTCATTCCCGAACAAACGGACAAGGTCATGACTGTGCAAACGCCCGCTGAGCGAATTACCGTTCAGCGGAGCGACATCGTCAAGTTGCAGCAACTCTCGCAGAGCCTGATGCCTGAAGGCCTGCTGCAGGGCCTCGGTGAGGAGAACGTGAAGAACCTTATCTCGTATCTCATGAAGTAGCCGCCCGCCTTTCTTATGCCAACGTTCCCTCCTCTGAGCTTCGCCCCTCGCGCTGCAGTCCTTCTGCTGGCCGGCATAGCCGTTCTTCAAGCGGTAGAACCACCCATCACACTATGGCCTCTTGGTGCACCCGGTGCTTTTGGCGCCACCCAAAAAGACGTACCCACGCTCACCCCGTATGTGCCAGTGAAGGCCAACGGAGCGGCGATGTTGCTCATTCCCGGAGGCAGTTATTCCGGCATCTACGAAGGACAGGCCGAGCCGTTTGCGCTGTGGCTCAATGAACAAGGCATTACCGTTTTTATTTTGCGATACAGACTCGGCAGCGCCGGTTATCGCTATCCGGCCCAACTTCAGGATGCCGTGGAAGCGATGCGTCAAGTCCGTGGCGAAGCTGTGAAGTGGAAGGTCGATTCGCATCGCATTGGTGTCATGGGCTTCTCGGCAGGTGGCCATCTCGTTTCGACTTTGCTCACACATCCAGAAGATGGCGAGGTTGCGCAAGCCAGCGCGGCATCTCGAGTCAGCGCCCGTCCTGATTTGGCCATTCTCTGCTACCCAGTCATCAGCATGACGACAAAGCCGCACGAGACTTCGCGCAAAAATCTGATCGGCGATTCTCCGGGCGATGCCCTCGTCCGAAAGACTTCGAGCGAGCTACAGGTGCAGCCAGGGCTGCCGCCGTGTTTCGTGTGGCACACGAATGCGGATAAGTTGGTGCCGATGGATCACAGTCTGCTGTTCGCGACTGCACTTCACCAGCACGGTGTGCCGCACGAACTCCATCTCTACCAACACGGCGACCACGGCACAGGCCTCATGGGAACCAATCACCCATGGAGGCAAGACCTCCTGTTCTGGCTCAAGAGCCACAAGTTTATTATGTAGACGGGCCCTATTTCTGATCTTTTTGCTGCAGGCAAAAATAATCCGGCAAAAGCACCTCCCTTTTGGAGAGATAGGGAAAGTCGTCTCATGCACCCCCTCGATCCCAAGAAACTGGAACTTTTTCCACGCCTGTTCGCCGTCCAAGAGCCCGCCTTGTGATCGTATCTGCGTACCCTTCTGTCTACGCGGATCAGCGCTACAGAAGTGTTACAGGACGTCGTGGTGGTCTTGTGGAGCAAAACATGGAGCACGATGGTTCCAGGGACTTCCGTGCATGGGCTTTTGGTGCGGCTCGTATAGAGGCACTTCAAGGCCTCCGCGAAATGGCCCGGGACCGGCATGTATTTGACGAGGCGCTCGTTCAGCAGATCGCACAGGAAGCAGACACCTTAGCCTCACACCGCGGGCGCCAGAGGGAGGCACTCGAGTTGTGCCTAGAGCGTTTACAACAAGACGCACGAATGCTTGTTCTTTAGGCCTACGCACCGAAAGCAGTCGGGAGTGCTTCTCCCCAAGGCACCCCCGACTGCCACACACACCAAATTTTTGAGCTAGAACTTCACGGTCACGTCAGCCTGGATGATCTGAACGTTGTTGCGATCGGCGAGCGCGGACGCCGCACCCGTCGAACTCCAAACTCCAGTCGCTCCGGGTGCGCTGCTGTTGAGCTCCGAACGCAGGTTGAAGGCGTTCTGGTAAGCGAGGTTGAGCACCACGGCGTTGGAGAGGTTGTATCCGAGGCCGACCTTGAAGCCCCTGGTGTTGAGCTTGCTGTTGCCGAAATCCGAATCGTTGAGGTTCGGATCCACTGCCGTCAGACCTGTCTGCCGGTAATTCGCGAGGACCGAGAAGTCTCCCTTTTTCTTGTTCTCGCCGACCACGACACCCAGCAACCAGGCGAGATCATCCTGGCTGCTGCGCGTGTTCGTAGCATTGCCGCCCTTCTCCTTCAGCCCGTACACATCATAGGCCCGGGTTTTTCCATCAGCGTTGTAGGAAAAATCCCAAACAAACTTGGTTTTTAGACCTACGATCTTCGTGGTGAAATCTCCCGTCAAAAGCAGTAACTGGAGACCTCTTGTTCCATTAGCTGCGGCAAACGGGCTCCCGTTGACGGTTCCATAGCTGGGCGTAAACGAGCTTGCGGCCGTAATGGCCGTTCCCCCGGTTATTGGCTTTCCCTTGGTGCCGGCCGTGCCGGTTGTCGTGACGGCCCCTCCGTTCAATGCCCCGTTGGCATTCGCCGTGGAGGCTGCATTGTAAGTCAGAAAACCCGGCGCAAACGTCAGTTTGGTGCTGTCATCAAACTTGAAGGCCACCAGCAACTGCCCCTGAAACAGGAAGGCGTCATTCGCCTTGTCCGTTCCATTCGTGCCCGAGAGATATCCCTCGTTGTTGTCCGCATAGACGAACTGCCCCGCATTGAGCGTCACCTCCCACGGCCCGACCCAGCCTAGCACCTTGTGCAGTTCCAGTTTTTGGGAGAAACCCGTGGGATTGATGTCGGCGTCCCAAACCAATCCCTGATCGTTTGTGTAGAAGGGATTCGCCTGCTTTCCAAGGACACCGCCGAGCCCCTTGATGGGCTCCCATCCGAGGTACGCCTTGCTGATGTAAATGGGGAACTTTCCAAATCCAGCCCCCTCACCCGAGGACCCCACGGTCTGGTTATCGGAATCCGCGGTCTGCGCCGTCGAAAGTTGAAACCCAGCCGTGAACTCGTCCGAGAGTTTGGCGTCGGCACCAATGCGCAAGCGGATGCGTTCCCTCTGAAGGTCGCGAGAGGCCGTGGTCGAGGCGTTGGCAGACTGTGCCCGAACCTCGTCCCACTGGTAACGGAACCGAGCGTCGCCATACAATTTTAACTCCTTCACAGAGCTATCGAGCTTAATTTTCCCCGCGGATGTTTTCGCAGAGTCGCCGGCGAGCTTGGCTCGGATCTGCTCGGCTTTGGATTCTTTGAGGATCCCCTCCTGCACGAGGGCGTCCAGCAGGGCACCGCTGTCCTGGGCCTGGGCCCCGCCGGGGAGTGCGGCGGACGCCACAGCGAGAAGGGCGATAGAAGATTGAATGGGCTTGATCATGTTTGGTGTGCTTTTAATTCGGATTTCAGAAACAAAATCGAATGGTTTCAATAGTTTAAACTACTCTGTTTTGGTCTAGTTTTAGACGCGAAAGAAGCCACGGCGTGCATCGCACCGCTGAACCTCCCCGCGCCTTGTCGAAATTGCCCCCGGCCGCACCCGCGGCGAAGGCAAAGGGTTTCGCTCTACAGATTCGTTCCGTAGGCAATAAAGGGGCAGTACTCGTGAAGGATAGCCTTCAGAGCGAGGCGGAAGGCGTTGCGCTGGTCCGCCAGGGGCGCGAGGGCGGGACTTTCCAAAATGAGCTCAAAAGGCTGTGGGATTTGCTGCGGTGGGGCGCAGAGGATCCCGTCATAGGACTCGTGAATCATTCCGTTCACGGCTTTGAATCCGTCAATAAAAGGGCGCACGTCGCGGGGCTGCGCCTGCTCCGCGGCGGACAGCGCGGGTGACAGCAACTGACGGGCAAGGACATCGCCCCTCGCAAAGCCGTAGAATCCAGGAGCGGTGTCATCAGAGTGGAGGGCGATGATCCCGTCAAACTGGCGGGCCAGGATTTCGCGCTCCAACAATTGCACCTCTTTTTCCTGAGAACCCCGCCAAAACTCTCGATTCAAGTCCTTTCCCGACCTGGATGCACGCGTTCCAGAAAGGGTTCCGCCCGGATTGCACACAGGGTACAGGAACAACTCAAAGTGGCGTCCAATTTCGGGGGTTTCGTCCAGTTCGCGGATAAAGTCCATCAAACCCAGAATCCCTGCCGGTTCATCGCCGTGAATGCCTGCAAAAATGCCCACCTTGTGGCGCTCTTTCACCACTGGGGTGCGCTGGAACCGGAAGCGAGGCAGCCAAAGCGTCTCCCCATCACTTTCCCAGACCGAGACAGCATCCGCTCGCAGGCAGTGGGAATGCAGCGCCTGCGTGTACAGGGGCGACAAGAGCTCTCTCAAGGACGGCCGACCCCCTTCGGACAGGCGGCCATGCACCCGGACCGCCGCCTGCCTGACGGAATCACTCGCCCGGGAACCCAGAAGTCTCTCAGGTTAATGTTGCATCACTTGCGGAGGAATAGATTAACCGGCGTTTTGTTTACGGTTTGTAGATCTGGTCGAACGTGCCACCATCTGCAAAGTGGATGCGCTGCGCTTTAGTCCAGCCTCCAAAGGCACCATCAATCGTGACCAATTCGATCTTGGGAAACTGCGACCCGTACTTGGCCAATGCCTTCTGGCTGCGGGGCCGGTAGAAATTCTTCCCAACAATATCCTGCCCCTCCTCCGTGTAGAGATACTTCAGGTAAGCCTCGGCCAGGTCGCGGGTCTTTTTGTCATCCACATTCTTGTCCACGACGGCCACTGAGGCTTCCGCAAGAATGCTCTGCGGGGGTGCCACGATCTGGAATTTGTCGGCGCCAAATTCCTTGAGGGCCAGAAACGCCTCGTTCTCCCAAGTCAGGAGGACATCACCGATTTCCCGCTGAATAAAAGTCGTGGTGGAACCGCGGGCGCCGCTGTCGAGGACCGGGACGTTCTTGTACAGCTTGGTGATGAAGTCCAACACCCTCCCCTCGTCCTTCCCAAAGGCTTTTTCCGCATAGGCCCATGCGGCAAGATAGTTCCAGCGGGCGCCACCGGACGTTTTCGGATTAGGCGTAATGACTTTCAAATTCGGCTTGATGAGATCCCCCCAATCCTTGACGTCCTTTGGATTCCCCTTCCTGACCAGGAACACAATCGTGGATGTATAGGGAGCGCTATTGTCAGGCAACCGGCTGGCCCAGTTCTCCGGGATCAGCCCGCCATTGACCCGCAGCGCATCCACGTCCCCAGCCAGGGCAAACGTGACTACATCGGCCCTGAGCCCGTCGATCACCGCCCGCGCCTGCTTGCCCGATCCCCCGTGCGACTGCTTGATCGAGACGCTCTCCCCGGTTTTCGCCTTCCAATACTTGATGAAGGCGGGGTTGAACTGCGTGTACAGCTCCCGGGTGGGGTCGTACGAGACATTGAGCAAATCACGTGCGGCGGAGGCGAAGGACACGCTCAGCGCCAGGAACGCGAGAGTAAGTTTGGATAAACGCATAGAAGGAAGGGTTATATTTTTGGGCATTGGCACCGGGAGAGCACACAACCCCGCCGCCCTTAAAGGCGACTGGTCAATGGCGCAAACTTTCGGCTTCTTTTAATGTCTACAGGATCGGTGTAGATAAAACAAAGCTTTATTTTGGCTTTTTTCGAGCGCCTGTTTCTGCCGGCCACGGATTCAGCTCCATTCCCTGAATACCCCATCGTTTACGGAGGATGCGCCGCGGCGTCGCGTGGACGCTCCAAAGGGCCATCCCACTCCGGTTTTGGCGATGGCGCTCTGTAATTTCTTCATCCTTCGCACCAAACTGCGGAACGCGGGGTAGCGGAGGCTCGGTCAGGCATCGTGATTCTGGTCCCACGCACCATGCGTAAGCTCAGGCGGTTGTTTTTGGCGCCCCGAAAAAACGGTTCCTTAGAGCTTTGAACACACCGCCAACCTTTCGAAAGATCCTTGGAATGACCATCCAAAGAGCGATGACGACCAGAAGGCAAAGACCGCCTGTGAGGTAAGGATATTTCAAAAGGAGAATCGTTCCGGTCGCAACCGTCGCATCTTCCGCCAAAGACAAAACCAAGTTGCTGATCGGCTCCGGAGAGGCATTTGCGGCGAGGCGCGTTCCCATCTTCGCGGTGTGCGCTGTCGCGCTCGCAGTTCCTGCCAGCAGTGCGGCAAGGATCGACCACTCCGTTGAAACGGCACCAAGGCTCCCCAAGGAAATCGCCATCGCTCCAATCGGCCGAATGCCGGTGTGAATGGCATCCCAAACTGAATCCAGCCCGGGAATTTTGTCTGCCATGAATTCAACAAAATACATCGCGCCAGAAATCCCTATAATCCAAGGATTTGAAAGTATCTCAAAATTCTGAAATTTCCCGGAGACTTGAAGCAGGTCAAAGCGGATCGCCAAGCCTGTCATACACGTGACGAGATACAGATTCAGACCCGCGAGCGTTCCAAGCCCCAAGGACGTGCTCAAAAGAAGCAAGGGATTCACCCAGACAAAGAAAACAGCGATGCCACAGCGTGAAAAGCTTCTTCATCGGAAAGAAGCCGGAGGAAAAGACACCTCCGTGTTCGTAGCCCGACCGTAAAGGCAGTCCCCCCAAAGGCGTCGCCTCCCGCTTTACACGGATCAGAATCCCACCACTGACAGTTAGCCCTACTTCGCGAACTGGCGGGGTAAAAAACATCTAACCGCCTCATTTTCAGCAGTCATTGTAAAAAGGTCGGCACTACACGATTTTTCAATTCGAGCTTTTTGCAGGACTGTAGATTTTAGGAGGAGCCTGCTCCGGAAGCGTC
>CANJZW010000020.1 GCA_947479475.1 Chthoniobacteraceae bacterium | reverse complement strand
GGCCTTCTCTCCGACGCACCCAACCGCGGCAAAGGCGCTCGCCTCGCCGATCTGCAAACCGCCTGGGAGCAGCGGTTGGTGCGCGGCCTGCTAGACGCATAACCCGCCCAATGAGCCGCCGCATTGCAAAGGGCCTGTCCCCTGGCTAAGGGTTTTCACGTAGACCCTCGGGCGGTGCGCGAGGGACACGCTCGCCCCTTTTGCGGAAAAGACGTCCTTGCGTCGCCTCGCCCTCCCGCACCCCAGCGCACAGTGTCTGTCCCTCGTGCGCCCCGAGAGCAGCACAGTGTCTGTCCCTCGGGCAGCAGCAGCGCACAGGGCCCCGAGAGCAGCACACAGTGTCTGTCCCTAGGGCAGGGTTGCGAAACGCCGGGCTCGCTCGAAAATAGGGTCCCCGTGTGAACCTGCCAACCCGCCCCATGCACCGCCGCATTGCAAAGGGCCTGTCCCTTGGCTAAGGCAATGGAGGAGCGAACCGCGCCTCGACGAGGGCAGCGGGAAGGTCAAACCGGCGGCGACTTTAGCCAAATCTGATGCCCCTGCAAGGGGCAATTCACTTTCAGCCCATGGCAACGCCATGGGAAAATGGTTCCAAAAAAAACGCCCTGTAAGGGCACTCCAGCCGCCCGGTCCATTCCAAATAGTGGCGTCATCATGGGGCGCCCCTGCAGGGCTTTCGGTTTTAGGGGCCAAGTGTCTGTCCCTCGGGCAGGGTTGCGAAACGCTTGGCTCGCTCGAAAATAGGGTCCCCATGTGAACCTGCCAACCCGCCCCATGCGCCGCCGCATTGCAAAGGGCCTGTCCCTTGGCTAAGTGTTTTCACGTAGGCCCCGCTAGTCATTTAGCCCGGCTCCAACCCAACCCCAAACACCACCTCCGTTCCCATGCCGCGCAAACTCAGCCATATCGCCCCCGACTGGTGGGACTACACCACCCTCGACTCCGAGCTCATCAACGATGCGGCGCGCCTGACCGAGCGGGATCTCACACAACTCTCCCGCCCCGGATTCAAGGTCGTGTTCTACGATACCCTGGAGGATTTTTACCTCGCCGAGGCCCTCGAATACATCCACGCCTGGCGCCAGGCCACCGCGGACAATCCGGTGGGCATCTGCGGCCCCATTGGACCCACCGAACAACTCCCCCTCGTAGCGCGACTCGTAAACGAACTCGGCCTCAGCCTTCAACACGCCCATTTCTGGGGCATGGACGAATGGTACGACGAAGCCGCAAAAAAGGAGGTCCCCAGCACCCACCCCCTTTCCTTTGAAAAAGCGGACCGCGAGCTGTGTTTTAACCGTATCCAGAAAGAATTCGCCATTCCCGAGGCGCACCTGCATTTCCCGAAGGCAGACATCGCCGGGTTCGTCAAAACGTGGCACTCCGGCGTCCGCTGCGCTGTCATGCAGGGAGGCCAAGGCGATATTAAACACTGGGCCTTCAACGATCCGCTCAAACGCGCGGGCCAATGGCAAAACGAACCGCCCACTCCTGCGGAATATCGCAGCCTCGGCACGCGGATCGTCGAACTGCACCCCGTCACGCTGAGCCAGAACGCGCGCACCTCCGGCGGCGGCAACATCACGATGGTCCCAAAAAGCGCGATCACGGTCGGCCCAAAGGAAACCTGGCTGGCGGAGAAGGTCAGCATCTGGCACGCCGGCTTGCATGACAACCCGCTGGGCCAGCGCCTGACTGCGCTCATGATCTCCAAGGGCATTGCAGACTCCGCCGCACCGATGTCACTGCTTGCCGACCATCCAAACGTGCAGTTCAACTACTACCGCGGCGGCTTGGGCAACTGCGCGGTGGAAATGCACTGAGGCGCCTCGCGTGGCCCGCGAAAGCGCCCGCCCGCAAAAGCCGCTGCGGGCGGTTTGCGAGAGCGGTTTGCGGGCCGGGCGGCAGCCCGCCGGACCACGGATCAGGCGTTGCGGTTCACGCAGTTCAGATCCTCAAACGCGCTCACAAGCCGCTTGGTGGCTGCATCCTCGGCAGCACCGAGCCAAATGCGGGGATCGTAGAACTTCTTGTTTGGCGCATCCGGGCCCTTCGGGTTGCCGATTTGGCCCTGCAAATAGCCGTGGTTCTTCGCCTCGTACTCACGAACCCCGTCCCAGAAAGCCCACTGGATGTCGGTATCGAGATTCATCTTGATGGCGCCGTAGCCGATCGCCTCGCGGATTTCCTCGCGGGAAGAGCCCGAGCCCCCGTGGAATACGAAGTTCACGGGCTTGGGGCCCGTGCCGAGCGTCTTGGTGATATAGTCCTGAGACTGCTTCAATATGGCAGGTTTAAGTTTCACATTCCCCGGCTTGTAAACGCCGTGAACGTTGCCAAAGGCCGCCGCGATCGTGAAATTCGGGCTGATCGCCTTCAGCGTGGTATAGGCCTGCGCAACCTCCTCGGGCTGCGTGTAGAGCTTGGACTCCTCGACGCCCGAGTTGTCAACGCCGTCTTCTTCCCCGCCGGTGACGCCGAGCTCGATTTCCAGAGTCATTCCCATCTTCGCCATTCTCTTGAAATACTGGGAACAGATTTCGAGGTTCTCGTGCAACGGTTCTTCGGAAAGATCGAGCATGTGGGAGCTGTAGAGCGGCTTACCCGTCTGCGCGAAGTGCGCCTCGCTTGCCAAAAGCATTCCGTCCATCCAGGGCAACAGCTTTTTGGCGCAATGGTCGGTATTTAACACCACCGCAACCCCGTACGCCTTCGCCGCGATGTCCACGTAATGGGCCCCGGCGATCGCGCCCTGAATCGGCCCGAACTGGCCTTCCTTGCTCACACCCTTCCCGATGAAAAACTGGGCGCCTCCGTTTGAAAACTGAATCATCGTCGGCGAGTTCACCTCGCGGGCGGCCGCCAGCGCCGCATTCACGGAGTCTGTGCCGATGCAATTAATCGCTGGAAGCGCAAACTCGCTGTCTTTGGCGAAGTCCAGCAACGCTTTAACTTCGTCTCCAAAAAGAACGCCGGACCGGAATCGTTTAGTAGCCATAAGGATGGCGTTTTTAACACACCCACCGACCCCGACAATCAGGAAAAGCCTGATTTAAGCGCTTTCGGTAGAGCTTGTCGGGCTCACCTCTCAAAAAAATCAGAGGCCGCCTAGCGCTTCGGTGAGCTGCCAGGCCTGCGTTGGACCGGACTGCCCCCCGCGTTTTCAACGCCGGCTTTGAGAGCGATACATCCAGCGAGGCCCCGAAACACGTTCTTAAGGTCGCTGTTATGAATTTTAATTCCTCAAACTCAGACACCGGTCCGGATCGTGATCCGCATGCAACCATGCTGAATATCTCCCGCTTTTTTATCGCGGCGCTCCTCGGCCTGGCGGCCTGCCAGTCGTCGTTACAGGCCTATCGTAAAACGCAGGCCACCCCAATTCCCGCACCCTGCGAGCTAGCCCATCAGTAGCCCGCCGCGGCGGAACGCATTGCGCCGTTCCCGGCCCGCTCGAGAGCGCACCCAGCTTTTGGCTTCGCTTCACCCCGCCCAAAAACCACCCCAACCCCATCCCTGTTTCCAGACAACCACGTTCCCTCTTTTTCCCATCAATGATCTCCCCATTGCGTCCCCCGGAGGCTTCACCAAACCGTGCCCGCTTTCTGATCACAGGCGCACTGATTGCGTGTCACGGGCCTCTGGTTGCCGCGCCCCGCACCGTCGAGCCAACGCCTTCGGCCAGTGCCGGGAAAGGGGGCGCCGGCACCGTTGAGGGGATCACAAGGAAGGAGGTTCAAAGGCGGGAATTAGTGCGGTTAAAGGCTCTCAAGGAGCTGGAAAGCGGCGAGCAACTCTATCGGCTCGAGCAATATGAAGGCGCCTTGCAGAGCTACGGCAGCGCTCTAAACGCCCTGCCGCCCACGCCACTGCTCGCAAAAGAGCGGAAAGTCGCGCTGCGTGGTTTCGCCGATGCATCCCTGAAACTCGCGGAGGTGCGTATCAGCGAAGGCCGGCGCCTCTCGGGCCCAGGACAGCTCACCGCCAGCGCCGAAGATATCGTCGACAACCTGCTTTTAATAGAGCCCATGAACCCAGCCGCCTTGCGACTAAAGGGCCAGCTCAACACTCCCGGTTTTTACAACACCGCCCTGAATGGCAATTTCCGCGAAGACGTGGAAAAGGTGAAATCCTATTTGCGCGAGGGAAGAGATTTCATGGAATGCGGCAGGTTTGACCTGGCGATCAAACGCGCGGACCAGGTTTTGGAAATCGATCCCTACAACAGCGCCGCAAGGAAGCTCCAAGAGGCGGTTAACCAGGCCATCAAAACAGCGGCAGACAGCGGCTACAATGAGGCCCGCAGCCGGGCCTTAAGGGACGTTCAAAAAGAGTGGTCCAATCCCGCCAAACGCTACAACACCCCGCACTCCACGCAGGTGGAGCGTCGCATCGTTGAAACCACAGAAATGGAGAAACTTCGCTTGAAGCTCCAAAGGTTGATCCTGCCCGAAGTCCAGTTCACCGAAGCCCCCATCGCCCAGGTGGCGGATTCCCTTACAAAGGCCTCTCGGCTGGCGGATGAAGACGACGTAAAGCCGGGCGTGCTGATTATCGCCAATTTCCCAAACAACTCAACCCCAGTAACCTCAATCGCATCCAAGACGAACATTTTGGACCTGCCACCCCCCGCCTTGCCGGAAAAGGGTCCGGGCGGCCTGCTTGTGACGACCCCTAAAATTCCGGGTTTCAGCCTGAAACAAATCCTCGATATCGTCACGGAATCCACAGACACCAAGTGGGTTGTAAAGGAGAACCGTGTTGAACTTGTGCCCAAATCCACCCCCGCCGCCAGCCTCGTGCTTCGAAGCTGGAGCGTCTCCCCTTTTATGTTCAGCAGCAACGGGGCCCGCGTCGACGACCTCACTTCTACGGGACTGGGCGCTGGCGTTCTTGGAACAGGAGGTGCGTCCGTTCCCAAACAGGCCGGCAAAAGGCGCATCGATCCGAAGGAGTTTTTGACCGGGCTGGGCGTGCGCTTTGACGTCCAAGGTTCAACCTCCACCTATAACCCCAGAAACAAAACGCTGACTGTATACAACACCATCGAGATGCTGGATTTAGTGGACTCCATTGTGGCGGATTCCGAAGGCCAGTCGCCCGTGCAAGTAGACATCCGCGCAAAGTTTGTGGAGTTCAGCCAGTCCAACCTTAAAGAGCTCTCCTTTGACTGGCTTTTGGGTCCCTCAAACATCCCCGGAAACAAAAAGATTTTCAGCGTCGGAGGCGGGGGCGTAGACACCGCGGGCTTCCCGTTTGCAAATCCGGATGGAACCCCGGTCGGTCAGGCTCGCGTTACCGGAGGAAACCGCTTCGGATCCGCGGCCATCAGTTTGAACGCCATCGACTCCCTCTTGACGGTCCCTAATGTCTCCAACCCAGCGGCTTTCGCGCTCGCCGGTGCCCTGACAGACCCGCAGTTTCAGCTCGTGGTGCGCGCGCTCAACCAGCGCAAGGATGTCGACCTTCTCTCCAGCCCAAGTATCACCGCCTCAGAAGACGAGGAGGCCTCCATCGACATCGTGCGGGAGTTCCGGTATCCGACGGAGTTTTCTCCGCCGCAAATCCCCCAAAGCGTCGGGACCACCACAACCACGGGCGCTGGAGGAGGACAACTCCCTGGCATTCCCGTAACCCCATCCACTCCAGGTGCATTTGAAAAAAGGGAAACGGGCGTCAAGCTGAGGGTGACCCCTTCCATCAAGGGCGACAACTACGCAATTCACCTGGACTTGCACCCGGAGGTGACCGAGTTCGAAGGCTTTATCAATTATGGAAGCCCCATCAAAACAACGGCTTCCGGCTCAACTCTTACAGGAACCACACCCATCTCGGTGGTTCTCACCGACAACACCATCAACCAGCCGATTTTCTCCGTGCGCCGCATCCAGACCGTCGTGACGTTGCTCGACGGGGAGACCATCGCGCTTGGCGGATTGATCCGTGAGGATGTGCAGAAAGTGAACGACAAGACCCCCGTTCTTGGCGATATTCCGCTCGTCGGAAGGCTGTTCCGCTCAAACGTCGACCAGCGCATCAAAAAGAACCTGACGATTTTTGTCACCGCCCGCATCATCGACGCCTCGGGCCAGCCGATCAAGGCCACCAGAGCGGAGACCGAAACGGAGGAGGTGCCGTCCCTCACGAGCGAAAAGACGTTGGGAATGGCACGGTGAACGCTCAGGGCAGGGGCCCGGCTGCCGTTTGGACCCGCAAAGCCGTTCGGACGCGCGCCGGTGCGCACTCAGTCGTGCCGCAGCGCCTTGACCGGTTCCAAACGGGCGGCGACCACAGCGGGTAGCAGGGCGGCGAGCGAACAAATGATGAAGGCGCTCACACAAATGACAGCAAGGTCCGAAGGAATGAGCTCCGCTGGGATGTCTCGAAACTGGTAGATGCCTGGAGGGAAAATCTCGATGCCCAGCCGGGACGCCAGCCAGTCCTTGAACTCGTTGCGCCAATGCAGGATGGCCAGCCCAAACCCGACACCCGTGATGTTTCCAAAGGCCCCCACGACCATTCCCTGAGTCAGAAACACCCAGATAATTTGCGTGCGTGTGGCCCCCAGCGCCTTCATCACCCCAATCTCCCGCGTCTTCATCACGGTGACCGTGATCAGCGTGTTCATAATGCTGAAGGCTGCGACGATGACGATGAACAGCAGCAGGAAAAACATCGTGTTCCGCTCCAAACGGATGGCATCGAAAATCTCGCGGTTCAGGTCAATCCAAGTGAGCGTTTGTAAGTCGGGAAAAGTTTTGTTGCGGAACTTTGCCGCATAGGCCGGGGCCGTGTAGGGCTCGTTCAACCACACGCTGACGCCGTGCACTCCATCCCCAAGTCCATAAAGCTCCTGGCCGATATGCAGCGGCACCAGCAGCATCTCCGAGTCGACTTGGTAACGGCCGGAGGCGAAAATCCCGCTCACCGTCAGTTCGGCTGGCAGCACCAGGGAGCGCAGCTTTTTAAGGGCGGCTTTCGGGTTGGAAGCTTCCTCCGCTTCGGTGAGTGCGGCCAAAATCGGAGCAAAGTCTTTAGCCGGATAAACCGTGATTTTACCGCCCACTTGGACGCCCATGGAGCGGGCTAAGTCCAGCCCCAAAATGGCGGTGTCGCCCTCCAGATTAAATTCCCCCGCAACCACGGATTCCCGGACGCCCGGGCGTGCACCCTCCGCCTCGGGGTCCACTCCCCGAATTTGAGCGGAACGTACGATCCCCTCGGCCGTGGAGAGCAAAACTGGGCCTTGGACGAAGGGCGCGGAACCGCTGACTCCCTTGTAGGCGCTGAGTTTCGGCCCCATTTCACGCCACTCCGCCAGCGGCGTTCCCCCGGCGCTGATGAGCACGTGGGGGTCGAAACCCAGCACCTTGCGCCGCAGCTCAAGGTCGAAGCCTGTCATCACCGAGATCACCAGGATCAAAACCGCGATCCCGAGGGTCACGCCAAGGACGGAAACGACCGTAATCACCGAAACGAAAGTGCGCTTGGGTTTGAGAAAACGCAGGGCTAAAAACAGGCTGAATGGCAATTGCACGAGATGGAGATGCCGTTTTGCAGCGGGAAAGTCGAGCAGGGCCGCGTCGCCGAACGGGAAAGGAGGGAAGGGACACGGCTGCCATTGAACGCGATTGACGGACTCGGCCAGAGCGGCCTTGACAACAGACCTAGGCGGCGTAATCTTAAAGACTATGAAGCGAGTACTCTCCCTCCTGCTCCTCATCCCTTTCCTCGTCACCCAAGCTTGGGCGATCCGAGGGGGACCCTTCGAATCCTCATTGGGGAACAGCCAGGCCTCCTTGGCTGGGACATACGGAATTTCGCTTCAAGGCACTGAGGTGGCAGGTGCAAACTCGATTAGCACCACTGGGATTCTCGTGCTTTCCGTCCCGGTGGCTGGATTGGTGAAGGGCGCCTTGGTTGTTTTTGATAAAGGGTTGATGTATGTAGGGACAAGCTTTGGAAATCTGGATTCAAAGTCTGGAAAGATGCGGCTTTTGGCTCAGGCTTCCCATTACGCGGTGATCGCGATTCAAAACACGATGTATACCCCTGTGGTAGACTACAATTTGAGCGGTCAGGTGAACCTGGACTTATCGGTCGACTACTTATCTGGACTGATTATGGCGTCTGGAGACGCGACGTTCGCACGGTCCGAGCCTCTCGCCCCTCAAGTGACTAACAACGCCGCCACGAACGCAGCCTCCTCGACGACGACTGCCGGCACTTCCGCTACTGCGGCGACAAATGCTGGCAACGCCTTAAGCACCGGTTCTCAGTCTACCTCCGGGAAAGCTAACAGTAGTGTGGGTAATATCAGTTCCAGCAACGCCGCAACCTCAGGTTCGTCAATACAGGAAAACATCACGATTGGCCCAGATCCTCTAGAGCCCGTTCCTGGTTCGGCGACCACAAAATCGTCTACTGCCACAGCTACAACGTCAGGTCCAAATTCATCAGATTCCGCTCAGGCCAATACAACAGTCACTGTTGTGCAGCAGGGAAATTTACAAATAACAACCACGCAGCAAGGGAATTTAGGCCTGACAAGTACGGTGGGTGCGACCACGTCTCAAACGAGTGGTACAACTGGACAGATCGCCCAAACGGATATCAACGCGATCCGGCACAATGTTGCCGTCACAGAGGGCAAGACGGTCAAGGATTCCGACAGTGTAACAGTGACCTCCACAGCGGGACTTCAGCCAGGCATGGCCGTAAGCGGACCCGGCATCCCAAACGGCACGACCATCGTCAAGGTGATCGATGGGAAGACCGTTCAGCTTTCCAAGCCTGCCACGGCATCTGCGACCGGCGTATCCTTGGCTGCGAACTCTGACAGCGTCATTTTCCTGACAATGACAGCCGAAGGCATGCGGGAAGAAACCGCTGTGAGCGCGCTCCCCGTGTTTACCCCCCCGTCAACTCAATCCTTTCAGATTGGAGTAAACCAGACAGGTGTAACAGGTGGAGCGGCCGGCGCTGGAGCTTAGCCTCCCTACGGGAATCGCTAACCTAGGCGGAAGCATCCTCTGGAACTGCCTCGGCTCTCTTCTGTTTGAAACCAACCGTCTCCTGCACTCCATTGCCTTGGTTTTTCCAAGCGGCTCCCACGGCATCTGGGGCGAAGGAGCAGAAGATTTGAACGATCACATCTCAGTCCGAGCACACACCGTGGTTTTTTCCGAAGCATCCTCCCCAGGCGGCTCGCCGCTTACCAAACGGCAGGCCAGAACCCGGGCTGCAGTCCACTCCGGTGGATTTACAATGCTCGAAATTGCGACGGTGATGGTCATTCTTGGGATTCTCGGCACGCTGATCTTCCCTGTGGTCAAAGGGTTCAGCGAACGGGCAGAGGCGCTGAAATGCATGGAGCATTTGAAGGGCCTTGGCCTTGGAACCCAAGCCTACATGGTGGATCATCGGTGCTGGCCTCAAATCTCTCCCGAAAAGAAACAAACCGGCGACTCAGACGCAGCCCCGCTTTCCAATTCGGCGCAGGTTTTCGCCGAAAAATGGATTGCGGCTCTGGCTCCCTACGCCATCTCTGAAAAAACATGGCGATGCCCCTCGGTAGAGAGACAAATCAAGCTCCAGGGGAAAAAAGAGGCACTGGATAAAAAGCGGATCGATTATATCCCCACAAGCTTTGACACCAATCCTGAGAGTCCTACCCAGTGGCCGAAACATCCGTGGTTCATCGAGCGTGGCTCCCTCCACGGTGCCGGCCAGAATCTTCTTTTCGCTGACGGCTCGATTTCAAACATGGCCGAACTCGTCAAGGCGACGCGCTAGCCCATCTGCAGCAAATAAAGTCCCGCCTGCACTCGACCGCCATCCAAAGCGCAGCCCACCTTCCGGACCACCCCCAGACCCTCGCTGGACTTACGATTCCCTCAACAGGCCGGACACGGGCAGGTCGAACCCGGATTCCCGAAGGCCTTCTCACTTTCCAACCGCAGGCAGCGGCTCCGTATCAATCCGCACACTCGCCCCGTTCCCAACGGTGTCGAACAGCGCGATGATATCCGCGGAGCGCATCCGCACGCACCCGTAGCTTGCGGGGGTCCCAAGCAGCGCCTCTTCAGGGGTTCCGTGGATGTAGATCATCCGTTCAAACGCGTTGGAATTCGCCGCCTCCAACCCGCGCAACCACAGAATCCGCGTCACAATCGGATCCCGCCCCGGGGCGTTAACCGGGACGATTTCCCCGGTGGGTTCACGGCTTTTGAACTTCATCCCCGCAGGAGCGCCTGCCCCGATCTTGCAGGCGATCTCCAGTTTTCCAAGGGGCGTCCGATTGCTACCCGGTTGGTTGCCCAATCCGAATTTCGAAGTCGAAATTGTGTACCGCGCGATCTCCACCCCCTTCTTGTAGACCGCCATCCGCTGGTCCGGAACGCTCACCCGGACCACGTGGACCCTGTCCTTGCCGCAACCCCCTAGCCCGATCACGACAAACAGGCAGGCCGCCCAATATAAGGGCAGCCGACTGCGACGCTGGGACTCAAATCGAGCCTTCATAAAACCACCCGTTTCATCGAGGACCGTCCTGCGACACAAAAGCCGTTCCTACGCGCCCACGAGGGCGCGCGCTTCTGCCGCCAGTGCAGTCGAGAGGTAGCGTTCGCCAGTCGAACACGCGATCGTCACAATCAGCTTGCCCTTGTTTTCAGGACGTTTGGCCACCTGAATCGCGGCGTGCACGTTCGCTCCAGAGGATATCCCGGCGAGGATGCCCTCCTCTTTGGCCAACCGCCGGGCCATCGCAAAAGCGTCGTCGTTTGAAACCGTGATCACTTCGTCCAGGATCGCAATGTGCAGATTATTCGGCACGAACCCGGCCCCCGTTCCCTGAATCTTATGCGGCCCGGGTTTGACCGGTTCACCGTGCATCGTCTGGGTGATTACTGGAGAGTCCAGCGGTTCCACCGCGATCGCCTGAAGCGAAGGTTTGCGCGCCTTGAGCACCTCCGCACAGCCCGTGATGCTGCCACCCGTTCCAACGGCGGAGACAAAAATATCCACCTTGCCATCCGTATCCGCCCAGATTTCCTCCGCGGTGGTGGTCCGGTGAATTTCGGGGTTGGCCGGATTATTAAACTGCTGGGGCATCCACGCGTTTGGAGTGGTGCGCACGAGTTCCTCGGCCCGTGCGATGGCGCCCTTCATTCCCTCAGCGCCGGGCGTGAGCACGAGCTGCGCCCCCAGCATAGCGAGCAGCGTACGCCGCTCGAGGGACATGGTTTCCGGCATCGTAAGGATCAGCTTGTAGCCCTTTGCCGCACACACAAAAGCGAGCGCAATGCCCGTATTCCCGCTGGTAGGCTCCACGATCACGGTGTCCTTGTGGACCTTCCCTTCCAGTTCTGCCGCGTGAATCATCGCGGCGCCGATCCGGTCCTTGACGCTCCCCAAGGGGTTAAAAAATTCACATTTGAGAGCAATGGTCGCCTCCAAACCAGCCGTGACATGGTTGAGCCTCACCAGAGGCGTGTGTCCGACGGTTTCAATGATGTTGTTGTAGATGTGGCTCATAAAATGAAAAAAGTCCGTTTTTAACGCCTCCACACCTAGCGAACCAGACCTCCCGCCGCAAGCCCCGCTGGATATGGACTGCTGCCCCGCAAACGTATCCCTACCTCCCCACGCGACTCCAATGGCTCTGGAAAAGCCCAGCCGACTTCATTTCTCACAACGCATTCTTTCAGGCCTCTCCACCCTCCGCACAAGGCGGGCGCCTCAAAAACAACGTCTCAGTCGAGCCATACCGTTTGCGCCGGAAACACTCCCAAGCGGGCGCCTCCGGCAATTTCCAGTGTTGCGCGACCTCCAAAACAAACAGCCCCTCAGGCGAGAGAAACAAGGGCAGCCCTGGGTGGAGCAGCAGCTCTGCCGCATAATCCCGATCCCCACGCTGCTTCGCATACGGGGGGTCTGCAAAAAGAAAATCGGCAGGCTCTGCGGGCGCGGAAGTCTGGAGAAACCGGAACACGTCCACGCACAACACCGAAGCGCTCACCCGCGCACGCGAAAGATTTTCAGCGATCACCGCGCAAGCCTTTTTATCAGACTCGACCAGCGTAGCGCTCCCAGCGCCCCGGCTCAGGGCTTCGATGGCAAGGGAGCCAGTCCCCGCGAAAAGGTCGAGGACACGCGCCCCAACAATCCCGTCCCCAAGACTCGAAAAAATGGCGCCCCGAACCAAATCCATCGTAGGACGCAAATCCGTCTTCGGCGTCTTGAGCGTGATTCCCCCTGCGCTTCCTGCAATGATTCGCATGATTAAGAGCGGATTCGGCCGTATCCTTGGCCGTGGTTTGGGCCGCCTTCCTGGCCCTCTCCAGGCTCGTTGACCCGGCTGAACCGGCTGAACCGGCGCCTGGCCGGAGCCGCTGGAGCGTCGGATTGGAGACCCCGATATACAGAAGGGTGGCGGCGCAACCCTTTCATTTGGGCACCCCCGTTGCAGCCTCGGTTGCATCCGTATTTTCCGTCTTCTCTGCCTTTTTCGGCTTCAGGAATCCACCGAGCAACTGGTTTACAATTCCCCCCAACCCCTCGCCCACCGCTTTTTCCATCAGGTTCGTACTGGGCTTGTCCAGCGTCCCACCCACTTGAAAAACGATCGACCTCAAACCCGCCGCGTCCGGGGCGCTGAACCCGTTGCTTAACATCTGCGCGACGCGCCCGTTCAGCAGCCGCTCGGGGACGACCAGTTTGGCGTTGAGCGCCAAGTTCCTTCTAAAATCCACCGTTCCCGGAGCCGACAGTGCGAGATCCCCACCATCGATATGGAGTTCATCCAGCCAGATTTTTTTCTCTGCAATCCTGAGACTGACTAAACCCTGCCTCACCCTGAAATTGGACAGCTCCTGAATCTGAAAAATCTGACCGAGCATTTGGAACAAACTGATTCCCTTAAACTTCCCCTCCTCCACCTCCAGTTTGGCCGTCCCCGTCCACGAGGCGTCCTCAGAGGCGGCGCCTTGCATCTGAAAGGCCGCCCGCGCCTTGCCCGCGATCCGCAGCGTTGGCAATTCCGCGCTCATTTTTTCAAGATCCACGTCGGTGGCTTCCACCCGGCAGGAAAACATCTGCGGCGGCTCCAGCGCAAGCTGCGCCGCTCCCTTGACCAATCCCTCCCCGCAGGCCGCCTCCAGCCCCTCCGCCTCCAACACGCCATCGTGCAGCCTCAGCCCCGAACGCACATCCTTGAATCGGACCATCTCCATCCAGCTCCCCTGAAGTATGGATACCTCCCCCCCGCCCCCGCCATGAGCGTCCATGCGGACCTGCAAATCCACCCCCTCCAACTGCAACTTGGTCCGTCCGTCCGCCAACTGCCAATCCACGGCCGCATCCGAGACCTGCAAAGAGCGCAAGGCCCTCAAAAAGACCACCCGATTTGCCTCCCTCTTTTTGCGCTCGGAGTCTGCGGCTGCATCCACCGGAACCCGAACCGGCTCTTCAGCGGCAGCAACTCTGGACGCTTCGATGCGAACTAACCGGACGCCATTGAGACGGATTTCACGGAAAACCAACCGCCCAGTGAGTAAAGGCAGCAGCTCAAGTTTGGCGTAGACCTCCTTAGTGGAAAGCGCGTCCCCTTCCTGGTCAGAGGCAGTCAAGTTCTTGAGTCGGGCGCTCCAAAAGCCGGCGCTGAAGGACTCAAACTTCACCACCATTCCCGTGCCACTTGAAAATGCCTCTCCGATGCGTTTCTGTACCGCATCCGTCCGCAAGAGAATTCCTCCCACCAAGCCACCCAACACCAGCGCCATCAGCAACACCGAGATCAACGCCAACAACAGCGCCGAAAGCAGCGCCGGGAGGCGGATGGCGGGACGAATTGCATTGGAACCCAGCTTCACAGCTCCCAGCCTACTCCAGAATTTGCCGAATGCAAAAGGCTGAAGCCCGAATCTATGGACAAATGCTGCATCGTTTTAAATCCCGAAGCGCGGGCGTCCCGAAAACTCGGCGTCGCCTCTCAAATCGCGAGGCTCGCCCCAGGAGCGGTCGTCCGCCTCACGAAAGGCCCTGGACACGCCGCAGACCTGGCACGCCAGGCCGTGGCCGAAGGCTTCCACACCGTGGTCGCGGGCGGGGGCGATGGAACCGTCAACGAAGTCCTGAGCGGTATTGCCGGTTCCAACACGCGCCTCGGCGTGTTGCCCCTTGGCACGATGAACGTTTTCGCACGCGAACTGGCTCTTCCTCTCGAGTGGACCGCAGCCTGGGCGCGAATCGCCCATGGAGCCGAACGCCGTGTCGACCTGGGCTGGGCCAATGGAATTCCTTTTGCGCAACTCGCCGGCGTCGGGTTTGACGCGCAGGCCCTCACCCAGGTCAATCCCACCCTCAAGCGCTTTCTCGGGCCTCCCGCCTATGTCTTCGCCGGCCTGCAGGTCCTCTCCCAGCGCCTGCCGCGGCTCAATATCAGCGCACAAGGGATGCCCCCGATGCAGGGCGTCTGGGTCGTTCTCGGGACGGGGCGCTATTATGGCGGCCCTTTCCCGCTTTTTCCAAACGCTAAGAATGGCGACGGCCTTCTCAACGTTTTGGTCTTTCGTGACTTGAATCTGAAGTGTCTCCTCAGCGGCTTACTGACCCTGCCCTTCGGCTGGCACCCCAAACTGCCAGAGGTCACCTATTTTCGAACCACTCGCCTGCGCGTGGCAATGCACCTTGAGGGCACCGAAATTTCGGGGCTGGAACTGGACGGGGAATTACGCGGCCACGCGCCCGTGGATTTCCACATGACTCCAAGAGCCTTGCGCGTGGCAGTTTGATTTTTTCCGCAAAGCGCAAACCCTTTGCGTGCTCCAGAGCTCCCGGCCCGGCAACACGCTCTTTCCGCACCCATTGGACTTGGCTTCGGCGGCCTAAATAACGGCCTCGGCAAGAGAACCGCCCCAGGCATCAGTGTTCCGAAAGAGCGGCAGAAACAGGCGGGGAACAACCTCCTGACGAGGTTGTTTCCCTCACCTTACTCAGGGCAGTTCGGTAGCTCCCATGAGGAACCGGTCACACTCGCGTGCGGCGCCGCGGCCCTCGTTGAAAGCCCAGACCACGAGACTCTGTCCGCGCCGGCAGTCGCCTGCCGCAAAAACGCCGGGGAGGCTGGTGGTATACTTTTCGTGCTCCGCCTTCACGTTTGAACGGCCGTCCCGCTCCACACCCAGGGCGTCGAGCAGGGGCTGCTCTGGCCCAAGGAAACCCATGGCTAGCAGCACCAACTTCGCGGGAAGCACCTTCTCCGTGCCGGGCACGTTTTTAGGAATGAACTGACCCTTGTCGTTTTTGGTCCATTCCACTTCGACGGTATGGACGGCTTTGACATGGCCATTTTCATCACCTTCAAACTTTGTGGCGGTCGTGACGTAGACGCGTGGATCGGCGCCAAACTTGGCGGCAGCTTCCTCCTGACCGTAGTCCATTTTGTAAACCTTGGGCCATTCGGGCCAGGGGTTGTCCTTTTGACGGGAGAGCGCAGGTTTGGGCAAGATTTCGACCTGCACAAGCGACGTACAGCCGTGGCGCAGGGAGGTGCCTACGCAGTCAGTGCCCGTGTCACCGCCGCCGATGATGACGACATCCTTGCCTTCCGCGGTAATGAAATCGGGGCCGTGGCTTTCAGCGAGGACAGACTTTGTGTTAGCGGTGAGGAAATCCATCGCAAAATGAATGCCCTTGAACTGGCGGCCTTCGATCGGAAGATCCCTAGGTTTGGTTGCCCCCGTGCAAATGACGGTTGCGTGGAAATCCTTGAGAAGTTTTTCAACCGGCAGATCGGTGCCCACCGAGGTGTTGCACACGAACTTCACGCCCTCTGCCTCGAGTAGTTTGACGCGACGGAGAACGACCTCCGTCTTGTCCAACTTCATGTTTGGAATGCCGTACATAAGCAGGCCGCCGGGGCGGTCGGCTCTTTCAAAAACAGTCACGTTGTGCCCGGCGTGGTTGAGCTGCGCCGCCGCGCTAAGACCTGCCGGACCCGAACCAATCACGGCCACCCTTTTGCCCGTCCGTTTCACCGGCGGCTTTGGCACGACCCATCCGTTCTCCCAGCCCTTGTCGATGATGGATACCTCGATGTTCTTGATGGTCACCGGCGGCTTGTTGATTCCAAGCACACACGAACCCTCGCAGGGCGCGGGACAAACGCGTCCCGTGAATTCCGGGAAGTTGTTTGTCTTGTGCAACCGTTCGAGCGCTTCGCGCCAGAGTCCGCGGTAGACCAGATCATTCCACTCCGGAATGAGATTGTTCACCGGGCAGCCGCTTGCCATGCCTCCGATAAGCTTGCCGGTATGGCAAAAGGGCACGCCGCAATCCATGCAGCGCGCACCCTGCGTGCGGAGTTTTTCCTCGGTGTGATGGTTGTGGATTTCTTTCCAGTCCCCGATTCGCGACACTGGATCGCGGTCTGCAGGCAGTTCGCGCTCGAATTCAAAAAAGCCGGTTGGTTTTCCCATGGTCTTACAAAGTGGTTGTTTGTGTGGTTGGTGCGGGCCGCGCGTTTTGTTGGCGGGCCCGTTTTACTAGCCGCCTCCCACGCGCGCCTCGTCGCGTGCGTTCATTTTGAAGGCTTCGTCCAATGCGTCATCGCCGCTCAGTCCCTTGGCCGTGGCCGTGGCGATGGCTTGAAGCACCCGTTTGTAATCCTTCGGCACGACTTTAGTGAACTTGGGTCTCTGGGCATCCCAGTCTGCCAACACATGCGCCGCCTTGCGACTTCCCGTCAGGTCAGCATGACGCTGGATGATGGCACGCAATTCAGAAGCGTCGTCGTTATCGAGTTTCTCGAGACCAACCATCTGTTTGTTGCAGCGCGTGGCGAAGTCACCGGCTTCGTCCAGGATGTAGGCGACACCGCCGCTCATCCCCGCTGCAAAGTTGCGCCCGGTCGCCCCAAGAATGACAACCCGTCCGCCCGTCATGTATTCGCAGCCGTGGTCGCCAACGCCCTCCACAACCGCCGTGACTCCGGAGTTTCGTACGCAGAAGCGCTCGCCGGCGACTCCCCGGAAAAAAGCTTCTCCGGAAGTGGCGCCGTACAAGGCGACGTTTCCGAGCAGGATGTTATCCTCCGCGGCGAAGGTCGCTTTGGCGTCAGGGTACACAATGACTCTGCCGCCACTGAGCCCCTTACCCACGTAATCGTTGGCATCTCCTTCGACCTCAATTGTTACTCCAGCAGGAATAAACGCCCCAAGACTCTGGCCCGCACTGCCCTTGAACTTCAGGTGCACGGTTCCATCCGGGAGGCCGTTCCAGTGGCGTTTGGTGATTTCATTTCCGAGAATCGTTCCCACCACCCGGTGCGTATTTTTAATCGGCAATTCAACGCGGATTTTCTCCCCGCGATTAATTGCCGCCTCGCAGCGTTCCAGCAATTCGGAAAGATCCAGACCCTTCTCCAAACCGTGATCCTGTGTTTCGGTACAGAAACGCCCCACTTCTGGCCCAACAGCCGGCGAATAGAGGAGCTTGGAAAGATCGATGCCGTGGGCTTTCCAGTGATCCACCGCGTGCCGGGGTTCGAGTGCATCCGTGCGGCCCACCATATCGGTGAGTTTGCGGAAACCGAGCTGGGCCATGATTTCGCGGACTTCCTGCGCGATGAACTGCATGAAGTTAACGGCATCAGCAGGATCGCCCGTGAAGTTTTTACGCAACTCGGGATCCTGGGTTGCGACACCCACTGGGCACGTATTCAAGTGGCACACGCGCATCATGATGCAGCCGAGCGATACCAGGGGTGCTGTAGCAAACCCAAACTCTTCGGCGCCAAGCAGGGCGGCGATCACCACATCTCGGCCCGTCTTCAACTGGCCGTCAGTTTCCACCACAATACGGGAACGCAGTTTGTTGAGGACAAGCGTCTGGTGGGTTTCCGCCAGACCGAGCTCCCAAGGCAACCCTGCGTGTTTGATGGAGGTCTGGGGTGAGGCACCGGTGCCGCCGTCGAAGCCGGAGATGAGAACAACGTCGGCGTGCGCCTTCGCAACGCCCGCAGCGATCGTTCCAACGCCCACTTCGGAGACAAGTTTGACGCTCACCCGCGCGGCGCGGTTTGCGTTTTTCAAGTCGTGGATGAGTTCGGAAAGATCCTCGATCGAGTAGATGTCGTGGTGGGGTGGCGGGGAAATCAATCCCACGCCAGGAGTGGAATGGCGGACCTTGGCAATCCAAGGATAGACCTTGGCACCGGGAAGCTGGCCGCCCTCGCCAGGCTTGGCTCCCTGCGCCATCTTAATTTGCAACTCTTTGGCTTGCGTCAGGTAGAGACTGGTCACGCCAAAGCGGCCCGAGGCGACCTGCTTGATAGCGCTATTTTTGGAATCCCCCTGCGCGTTCGTCCAAGTGTAGCGCTCTGGATCTTCGCCGCCTTCACCCGTGTTCGACTTGCCGCCGATGCGGTTCATCGCAATCGCGAGGCTTTCGTGGGCTTCCTGTGAAATCGAGCCGTAACTCATCGCGCCGGTTTTGAAGCGTTTGACGAGAGACTCGACCGATTCAACCTCTTCCAGAGGGACCGGAGTGCGGTCCTTAAACTTCAAGAGGCCGCGCAGCGTGAAGATCTGCTCCATCTGTTCGTTGACCAGTTTGGAGTAGGTCTTGAACGTATCGTAGTTGTTGGTGCGGACCGCCTTTTGGAGCGAGTGAATCACCTGCGGACTGAACAGGTGCGCTTCGCCTTCGTTGCGCCACTGGTATTCGCCGCCCTCTTCCAGAGTGGCGGGATTTTCAACGCGCTCTGGGAAAGCTGCGTGGTGGCGCACAAGCGTCTCGGCCGCGATGGCAGCCAAATCGGCGCCCTCGATCCGTGTCGCCGTTCCTGTGAAATAACGGTCCACCACTTTTTGCTGAAGACCTACGCACTCAAAAACTTGTGCGCCATGGTAGCTTTGGATCGTGGAGATCCCTATTTTGGAGGCCACCTTGACGATCCCCTTGGTCGCGGCCTTCACGAAGTTTTTGCAGGCCTGGTAATGTTCGACGCCGACCAGAAGTCCTTGGCGGATCATGTCATCCAACGTTTCAAAGGCGAGGTAGGGATTGATCCCCGAACACCCAAACCCAATCAACGTGCAGAAATGGTGCACTTCGCGCGGTTCACCCGATTCAAGAATGATCCCGACCTTGGTGCGCTTGCCTTCCCGGATAAGGAAATGGTGGAGGCCTGAAACCGCCATCAACGGGGGAATCGCGGCGTTGTGCCTGTTGATCCCCCGGTCGCTCAGGATGATCAGGTTAATGCCGGCGTCGATGTGCAAGCCTGCCTGCTGGCAGACCTCGTCGAGCGCCTGCTCAAGCCCCTTCGCTCCAAGTGAAGCCTCGAACAACGTCGGAATCGTCACCGAACGGAATTGTCCCTGTGCCACGTGGCGCAGTTTGGCGAGTTCTTCGTTGGTGATGATTGGCGTGGAAAGCTCGATGAGATGGCAGCTTTCCGGAGTTGGGTCGAGCAGGTTGCCCTCCGGTCCGATCGTCGTAATGGCCGAGGTGACAATTTCTTCGCGGATACAGTCGATGGGCGGGTTGGTGACCTGCGCAAAAAGCTGTTTGAAATAATCGTAGAGCAGCTTGGATTTGTTGGAGAGGACGGCGAGGGGAATGTCCGTACCCATCGAGCCCGTCGCCTCAACCCCGTCTCTAGCCATCGGGATGAGAAGCTTGCGCTGGTCTTCAAAAGTGTAACCGAAGGCCATCTGCCGCTGCAGAACCGTATCGTGGTCCGGCCCCGGCACTTCGGAGGCATCGGAAATATCGGAAAGTTTGACGAGATTTTCGTCCAGCCACTGGCGATAGGGTTTTTCGGAGGCGATCTGCTGCTTGATCTCCTCATCGGCAATAATACGGCCTTCCTCCATGTTCACCAGAAACATGCGCCCCGGCTGGAGGCGTCCTTTGCTTGCGATGCGTTCTGGGTCCACCGGAAGCACGCCGGCTTCCGAGGCCATGATGACGTAATCGTCCTTGGTGACATAGTACCGAGAGGGGCGCAGCCCGTTGCGGTCCAGTGTCGCGCCAATCATGGTGCCGTCGGTGAAAACCACGGAAGCCGGGCCGTCCCAGGGCTCCATCAGGCAGGAGTGGTATTCGTAGAAGGCTTTCTTTTCCTCGCTCATGGACTCATGGCCGCTCCACGGCTCAGGAATCATCATCATCATGGCATGCGGGAGTGAACGCCCACCCATCACGAGCAGTTCGAGCACGTTGTCGAACATCGCCGAATCGGAGCCGCCCGGGTTCACCACCGGCAGAACCTTGGCCATGTCTTCGCCAAACAGAGGGCTGGCTAAGAAGGGCTCCCGCGCCTTCATCCAGTTAATGTTGCCACGCAGAGTGTTGATCTCGCCGTTGTGGGCGATGTAGCGGTACGGATGCGAACGCTCCCAGCTGGGAAAGGTGTTGGTCGAGAACCTCGAGTGCACCAGCGCCAAAGCTGTTTCCATGCTCGGATCCGAAAGATCCAAAAAGTAGCGGCCCACCTGTTCGGGCATCAGCATTCCCTTATAAATAATCGTCCGGCACGAAATGCCAGGCGCGTACCAAAAGGGATCCTTGCCGGAGCTGCGGATTCTGGAGTGCGCTACCTTCCGGATGACAAACAACTTCCGCTCAAAATCCTGTTCCGAAGCGCAATGGGCGCCGCGGCCAATGAAAACCTGCCGGTGGGCCGGTTCGCTGCGGAGCGCGGTTTCCCCCAGGCTCGAATTGTCGGTGGGAATGGTACGCCAGCCCAAAACCGTCTGACCCTCGGAAACAACGACTTCTTCAAACGCCTTTTCACTCGCAGCCCGCACGGACGCATCAGGTGACACATAAAGCATCCCCACCGCGTACTGGCCCGGCTCTGGCAGGCTGAAATTGGCCGCCGCCGCCGCTTTGGCGAGAAAGCCGTGCGGCAACTGGAGTAGAATCCCTGCACCATCCCCTGTATTAACCTCGCACCCGCATGCTCCCCGGTGGTCCAAATTGACCAGCATCGTAAGCGCCTGTTGGATGATGTCATGATTGCGTTTACCCTTCATCTGGCAGACGAAACCAACGCCACACGCATCATGCTCAAACTGAGGATCGTAGAGCCCCTGTTTCTCGGGAAGGCTGGGATTATTCATTGCTTTTTATTTCTAATAAGAAAAGAGCGCGGAGAACTGGTGGGGGCCGGATCAAGCGGGGTTAATGGATGACGGAGAAGGGGCGATAGATTGGACGACTGTCTGCGAGCCTGACACATTGACAGATGCTTTAAAAGCTCTCGATCAAAATGAGAAACAGAAATTGACGCATTCTCCAGCATAATTCCCCGTAAATTCGGCTTCACCCCGCCAAATCTATCGGGTGATTTGTTCGATGTGATGCCGAAAACAAACAGAGAGAGTACCGCTTGAAGAAAATCCCCCTCTCGAAGCAGCACCCTTTTTTGTCCCCCAACCGGCACTAAAAAGGGCGCAGGAAGGGCTGGATTAGCCCTCACTCAGGGATACGGAGACCGTTCTGAGGTCTCGTGCAGCGGAAGGCATGAGACAGACATCAAACGGGCGAGCCCGCGACTGGTAGCGAACGAGCCAATCACTCGAATCTGCCCATCCGGCGCACCGGTACACAGCGAAGCTTCACAACGTCTCGTTTCAACGGCCGCCGAGAATGTTTGGAACTCACCACGTCTCCTCCTTAGACTGCACACTTCGTCCGCTTTGTTTGTTCACAATTTCGCCAGTTCTTTAGCGTCCGTTTTCAAAAATGGCGTTCTTGTAAGATAAAAGATCATTCAGTGCTGCTTGTTTTGTCGGCGCCTCCCATTTTCAACATCGCCAGCCTTACTCCATCCCCTGCTCGCGCCTCTCCCACAGTCTCTCGCCATGCCACAGGCTCCCTCCAAGCAACCTCTTTATATCCGGATGCATCCCGACGACAATGTCGCGATTATCGTCAATGATGGGGGACTTCCTCCAGGCACGGATTTTCCAGGTGAATTTGTTTTGTCAGGCCACATTCCACAGGGACACAAAATGGCATTGCGTACACTGAAAGAAGGTGAGCCGATCGTACGTTATGGAGTGACGATTGGTTATGCGCACTGCGGTATCCCGCAGGGAAGCTGGGTGGAGGAATCCCTCGTCCGCATGCCTGCAGCTAGGGATTTGGACGGTCTGCCGACATGCCTGCAGGTCGGCGGCAGGGCCGAGCCGCTGGAGGGTTATACATTCGAGGGTTATCGGAATGCCGATGGAACCGTGGGTACGCGCAATATTTTGGCGATCACAACCACCGTCCAATGTGTTGCCGGCGTGGTCGAGCACGCGGTCAAACGCATCAAGGCTGAGCTGCTCCCCGCTCACCCTAATGTCGACGACGTCATCGCTCTCGAACATACCTACGGCTGCGGGGTTGCCATCGACGCGCCTGACGCTGAAATTCCCATCCGTACGCTTCGGAATATCAGCCTCAACCCAAATTTCGGAGGCCAGGCGATGGTGGTGAGCCTTGGCTGTGAAAAACTGCAGCCCTCTCGCCTGTTGCCCGAGGGCACGCTAACGGCTTCCACCGGTTCCTGCACAGTCTGCCTGCAACACGAGCAGCATGTGGGCTTCGAGTCGATGATCGCGGCGATCATGGAAATGGCGGCGCAAAATCTGGCTGTCCTCGGGCAGCGCCGCAGAGTCACCTGCCCCGCGTCCGACTTGGTTGTTGGTTTGCAGTGCGGAGGAAGCGACGCCTTTTCCGGAGTCACGGCCAACCCGGCCGTTGGCTTTGCCACCGATCTCCTCGTGCGAGCCGGGGCCTCCGTGCTTTTTTCGGAAACGACCGAAGTCCGCGATGCGATCGACCAACTCACCTCCCGGGCCGCAACCCCCGCGGTGGCCGCCGATTTGATCCGCGAAATGGCCTGGTACGACCGCTACCTTGAGAAAGGGGGCGTCGATCGCAGCGCCAATACAACGCCGGGCAACAAAAAGGGAGGGCTCGTTAACATTGTAGAAAAGGCGATGGGTTCAATCGTAAAATCAGGAACGGGCCCTATTTCAGGAGTTCTTGGACCGGGCGAAAAGCTCAAGGCCAAGGGCCTCATCTACGCCGCTACACCTGCCAGTGATTTCATCTGCGGCACGCTTCAACTCGCGGCCGGAATGAACCTCCACGTGTTCACCACAGGTCGGGGAACGCCTTACGGTCTCGCTGCGGTTCCAGTGCTCAAGGTGGCGACGCGCTCCGAGCTTGCGCGCCGCTGGCACGATTTGATGGACGTCAATGCCGGCACAATCGCCACCGGGGAGGCCACCATCGCCGACGTCGGCTGGGAGATCTTCCACCTTCTTCTCGCCGTCGCAAGCGGCAAGAAGACTTGGGCCGAGCATTGGAAATTGCACAATGCTTTGACTCTCTTCAACCCGGCGCCAGTGACTTAATTCACGCTTGTAGCCTTTGGTGGAGTGCTCCGTCCGGTCCCCAGCTCAGGTCGACCGCGCGGAACCAAGGATCGAGTGCCTTACGGTGCGAGCGGTGTGACCTTGAGGTTCCGAAACGCGACTGGGCCGTGATCCCCTTGCAGCCGGATAGGCCCCGTGGGTTTTTCGATATTGTCCCCGCCGCGAGTGGGGCCGGTTACCTCGATGTTTTCATGCACCACCTTGCCGTTGTGAACCACCTTCACAAACTTGCCGTTAGCGGTTTTCTTGCCGTTTGCATCGAACTTTGGGGCGATAAAAGTGATATCGTAGCTTTGCCATTCTCCCGGAGGTTTGCATGCGTTAATGCTCGGGACCGTGCCTTCGAATCCTTTTTTGGTGGCTTCGTCCCAGCGTTCGTAAATGGCGGCACAGTCGTGGACCGCGATGTTGGCTTTACCGTAGCTGTCCAGAATTTGCACCTCGTACCGCCCCTGCACGTACACGCCCGAATTCGAGTCTTTCGCAACGCAAAATTCGACGTGGATCTGGCTGTCGCCGAATTCTGCTTCCGTCTTTAGGTCGACGCCTTTTCCGGAAAGTGTATTGAGGATGACGCCTTCGCCCGGGGTGGATACAAAAGTTTTTGGATTTGTTGAGTCGAGGGAGATCCCTGAGACCACAAGCCATGGAGGGCTGGGCTGTTGCCAGCCGCGCAGGTCGTGTCCGTTGAAAAGGTTCACGGCTTTTTGGGGAGTGGGGTCTGCGGCCAAAAGAGATCCGGATAGCAGAAGGAAAGAAGGCAGGTGGTGGAGTTTCATAACTAGAGGAGACCAAGAGGTGATCCTGAGAGGGCCAATTCATTAGAGGTTCGTCGGAGGTAAAGGTCAGAGGAACGCGGTAGTCCATGTCACCGGATCAGGGGAGGGCATGGGGGGGGCTGGACGTGCGGACGGACATCGATTCACTGCTTGGAATTTTGTGCGCGATTCTCACACTGCGGTCGGCGATTGACGGAAGACGTTGAGCGAGGTGCTCTCCAATGTGAAGAAGGGCGAGATCAGTTCGATGGCGACCAAGCACGGCAACCAGGGAGACGTGACTGTTGGGACGTCGGCTGCGATGGGCGGTGAAGTCCCAGTGGCGTTGCAGGCTGTCACGCTCCAGGCGATGGCGACAGATCGTAAGAAGCGTTATACGTGCGTGGAGGCGTTTGCCGTGGAGATTGAGTCGTACCAGAACGGGTTTGCCGCGACGGCCGAGGATGCAGGCGCGTGGAAACGTGTGAAACTGTGGGTGGGGCGGAACAAGGTGCGGGCTGGGTCAGTGGCAGGGAAGTTGGCTTGGGATGCAGAGACGGACCAAAAAAGGAGAAGTCGCCTTGGCCCCATTTCGATACCCCGCGCGTCTCGTATGCTCCCGGGGCGCGGCAAAGTATACTCCGGATTGATACATTATTAATCAAGCTGCTGTGCCGATTTCAGGCCATGGTTCCGCTTCGTTGAGTGGAGTGTAGCGACGACAGGGTCAGCTGCCTGAATCCGTCCACATGACTGGACAAATATCCGCCTTTGCGTCTTGCGATGACGATGGGTTCCTCGCCCAAAAGAGACCGGACCTCGCGCACAACCAAAGGAGGATGTCCGTGCCCGCCCGTGCGCAATTCATCGGCCAGCTGCGGACTGATGGAACAAATCGCAACACCAAGGCCCATCTCGACATAACGCGCAAGCACCAGGGCCGTAGAACTCTCAACCACGGCATTGAGCGCCCCCAAACACGAAGCCTCCTCCAAGGTTATTGTTATGCGCTGCCGTGCGTTCGTGGCCGTCGTGGGCAGCAACATTGGGTGCCCCACGATGTCCCGGACTTCTATCCTTTTCGCTTTTTCTAGGGGATGCCCTCTGGGACAAATCACCACGAATGGATAGCTCAACCATTCATCAAAAATAAATCCCTCAGGTCTGGGCGTGGTATCGAGCATGCCCACAACCGCTAAATCTGCCTCTCCGGATTCGAGAAGCGAAAAGGCCTCCTTTGAGGGCCGTTCGACGAAGCTGAAGCGAACCGCGGGATGCTGCTGTGTGTACAATTGGACCGGCTGCGGCAACTCATTCGCAAGCAAACTGGAGGTGGTCGCGACGCGCAGCCTGCGCACCACGTTGGTTCGGCGGTCTGCAAACAGCGTACGAATGGAATCAAATTCCTCCACTAACGGCTTGATGAGTTCGAGCAACAAAGCACCGTCTTCGGTTAGCGACAGATGCTGATTCTCCGTTCGCAAAAGTGCAGCCCCCAGCTCCTCTTCGAGCGCCCGGACCTGCTGCCAAAGCGAAGGCCGGGAAATCCGCAGCGCGTCTGCTGCTGCAGCGAAACTCATTGTGCGTGCAACCTCCCTGAAGGCACGGAATTGACGGAACCTAAGCTCCTTGAAATAGCGGCGTTGCGGTGGAGGGTTGGAATAGGCCATGAAGAAGGTTGCGGCTGCGAGGTTGGCGGTGAGGCGAAGGCGAAGGCGGTGGTCTTGTGGATTGAGTGTGATGCAATCGCCGGAAAAAACATGCGACTCGTTGTACTAGACTTACTCGATTTCTAAAAACCCAGAAAAATTAAGGAATGCCGTTAGTCTGGGACGACTCTATATTTTGTTTTTTTCGACCTCTCCGGGAGTTTAATGCCTTTCGGTTCATGCTCAAAAATGGTTGGCTACTCCTTCCGAACAAAACCGCTCATGGACTACCGTAACTCTCCTGCGTGCTGCTCGCGCCGCGACTTCCTCTCCCGCACTGGCCTTGGCATGGGAGCGCTTGGTTTGGTGCCTCTTCTAAACCAGAGTGGACTTCTCGCTTCCGACTCTCCTTTGCACGCCCGCGCCCCGCACTTTCCGGCGAAGGCAAAAAGAGTGATTCACATTTTCCCGCAGGGAGGCCCTTCTCAGGTGGACACCTTTGATCCCAAACCAGCCTTGGAGAAATACCACAACCGACAGGTGGATGAGGTGCTCAAGGATTACCAGAAAGCCGCCGGCGAAGCGGCCTCGGGCATGGGACGACTGAGTGGGAAGCTCCAGCGTTCGGGATTCAATTTTGCAAAGCACGGCCAGAGCGGGGCGGAAATCAGCGAACTGTTTCCAAAGCTCGCTGTCATGGCTGACGATTTGTGCATTGTCCGGTCCATGCACACCAAAAGCAGCGTTCATGAACCGGCGCAGTTGATGATGAGTTGCGGAGAGTTGGTGAACGTGCGCCCCAGCCTGCCCTCGTGGGCGGTGTACGGACTTGGCACTGAAAACGAGAACCTGCCTGCGTTTGTCGCGCTGTCGCCCAACGGCACCACCTCCAGCGGTGACAAACATTGGAGCAACGCCTTCCTTCCTGCGTGGACGCGTGGCACCGCAATAGCGACGACCAATCCGGATGTAAACAAGCTCATCGAACATCTCCGCAGCGGCAGTACTTCCATCCGTGAACAACGCCGGCAGCTTGATTTTCTCGCCCAGATTAACAACGAGCACCTCGGCGAGCGGCCGGGCGACGCCTTCTTGGAAGGCCGCATTCTCTCTTTTGAAACAGCCTTCCGAATGCAGGTGGAAGCCACAGACGCCTTCGACCTGACTCGGGAACCCATGCACACCCGGGAGATGTACGGCGACACCGAGCAGGGGCGCCAGTTACTCCTCGCCCGGAGGCTTGTGGAGCGGGGAGTCCGCTTTGTCCAAGTCTGGCACAATGGATGGGACACGCATGACAAGAACGACGAGCAGCACCGCGACTTGTGTCTGGCGGCTGACCAACCCCTCGCTGCCCTGCTCCGCGATCTTAAAGAGCGCGACATGTTAAAGGATACGCTCATCCTCTGGGCGGGGGAGTTCGGCCGGACCCCCACTTCGGATAACAACGATGTTGCCAAGAAAAAGAGCATCGGCCGGGACCACAATGCAGGCGGCTTCACGGTCTGGATGGCAGGGGGCGGCGCCAAGGCTGGCCTGACCTATGGATCCACCGACGATTTCGGAGCACTGGCAACCGAAGGAGCCATGGATGTGCACGACCTTCACGCCACTCTCCTGCACCTGCTCGGATTTGACCACGAGAAGCTCACCTACCGCTATGCAGGCCGCGACTACCGTCCGACCGATGTATACGGCCACGTCAATCATTCTATCCTAGCATGAAGCGATTGACGCTCGCGACGTGGCTCCTCTCGGCTTCGGTAGCGCTTTGCGCGGAACTTCCGCCCGATCAGGCTGAGTTTTTTGAAAACAAAATCCGGCCCGTGCTGTCCGAGCGCTGCTACGGTTGCCACAGTACCGAAGCTGGCAAGGACAAGGGTGGCCTCCTGCTGGACTCCCGCGACGCAGTGCTCAAAGGGGGCGACACCGGCCCCGCTTTGGTGGCGGGAGACGCAGCCAAGAGTCTTCTCTTCAAGGCCATCAAACGCGCCGACCCTGAAACGGCCATGCCGCCCAAGGGTAAGGCGGACCCCCTCACCGCGGAGCAGATAGCTAACTTCGAGGCATGGATCAAAATGGGCGCCCCTGATCCGCGCTCAGGCGCTGTCAAAAAGGCGGTCATCGATACCCTGCTGGAGAAGGGCAAGAGCCACTGGGCGTTCCAAGCACCCAAGGCCGCGCAAATCCCTGCAGGGAATAACCTCATCGACGCGCTACAGCCAGGAAAGGGAACCCTGGCGGAGCCGAGAGTGCTGATCCGACGCGCCTCAATCGCCCTTACCGGACTGCCTCCCGCCCCCGAGCGTGTCGAAGCTTTTGTGCGGGAATACGCAAACCATTCCGACGCCTTTTCAACGTTACTGGACGAGTTGCTCTCCTCCCCGCATTACGGCGAGCGCTGGGCGCGCCACTGGCTGGATGTCGCTCGTTATGCAGACAACATGGGCGCCATTTTCAATGGGGACGATTCCTACCCGTTTGCGTTTACCTACCGAGACTGGGTCGTCAAAGCGTTTAACCAGGACAAACCCTACGACCGTTTTGTTATGGAGCAAATCGCCGCCGATCTGCTCCCGGAAACCAAACCCGACAACAACGGCAATCTGGCGGCACTCGGCTTCCTGACGCTGGGGCGCAGAACGGACCGGAAGGTGGACGACAACGTTTACGATGATCGCATTGATGTGATTACCCGCGGCCTGCTGGGGCTCACCGTCGGTTGCGCCCGATGCCACGATCACAAGCTGGAGCCCATTCCAACCACCGACTATTACTCCCTTTACGGTGTCCTCAAGAGCTGTACGGAACCCTCGTCCTATCCCTTGCTTGCGCCTCAGCCAGACTCGCCCGAACGACAGGACTTCGAGCAGCGCAACCAAGTGGCGGTTTCGGAATACATCCGCGTTCATGCCTTTGAGGCGGAGCGGAGCATGTCCGCCATCCGCTCTCGCCTGGGCGATTACCTTCTCGCTGCCAAGGATTCAGCGTACAAGGACATATACGCTGACAAAAAGGTTCAGCCGGACATTCTTGATCCGCGCAAGCTCAACGGATCCGTTCACAACAGAGTGGTCAAAAGCTGGGACACTTGGATCAAGGGGCATCCGGGTGTTTTCGCTCCTTGGCTCGAACTTGCTGCATTGCCCGAGGCTGATTTCGCCGCGAAGGCACCCGCCATGTGCGCCGCCTATGCGAAGAACACTGAAAAAAAACTGCTGTCTCCTGTAGCCCGTGCGTTTAACAAGGCGACGCCAAAAACGCTTCGTGATATCGCCGATGTTTACAACAATCTTTGGGCTGTGGAACTGGATGCAGCTTGGGGCGAGAAGTGGAGGGCAGCCCTTTTGAAAGCCTGCGCCCCCAAGGTGGACGAACTCAGCCTTCCGATTGCCGATCTTACCGCCCGCTGCATCGACCGCTTAAACGCAATCGACAAAGAGACTGTGCTACCCGAGGCGGACGTTGAAGCCCTCAAAACGGCGCTGCTGGACGAGAAGTCTCCCTTGGTTTTCAGCGGCAAAGATTTTATTTCCAGCAAGCTCTACGCGAACCGGGATGTCGCGGAGGGGCTCCGACGCAACGCCACCAAGCTGCTCACCGAGCTGGGGTCCCACGCCGGAGCGCCGATCCGCCTGATGGCGCTTCAAGAAGACAAGCCCTTCGATGCAAAAGTGTTCATCCGAGGCAACCCAAAGACCTTGGGAGCGGCTGCTCCTCGAGGCTGGTTCACAGTGCTCAAGACTTCCGGGACCCCCGAATTTCCAAAGGACAAAAGCGGCCGACTAGAACTCGCGCAGTTGCTTGCGAGCCGGGACAATCCGCTGACTGCCCGAGTGATTGTAAACCGGGTTTGGGCCTGGCATTTTGGAGATGGCATTGTAAAGACCCCGAGTGACTTTGGGTTCAGGGGGGAAATGCCAGCAAACCAGGCGGTGCTGGACTCTTTGGCCGTCTGGTTCATGGAAAATGGATGGAGCTTTAAAAAGCTCAACCACCTCCTGCTTTCCAGCCGCCTTTGGCAGGAAGCGCGCCGCACTCAACCGCTCGACTTTGAAAGTTTTCGTGACTCTCTTTTGTGTGTCTCGGGCGCTCTCGACCCGCGCGCTGGGGGGAAGTCGGACGATCTGGTAAAGGGCTCGTCTAACCGCCGCACTATTTACGCCTCGGTGGATCGGAAGACCCTTCCCAACCTTTTTCGGAACTTCGATTTCCCAGACCCCAGCATGTCGGCGCCCCAGCGCTCGCGTACGGCACTGACCCCGCAGGCGCTCTTTCTGCTAAACAGCAGCTTTGTGGTGGACCGTGCACGCGATATTGCCAAGGCCACCCAGCCGCAAAACAACGCAGACACCCATAAGTCTCTTACCTCTCTCTACCAGAGGATTTTTCAACGCAATCCTGCTGAAAACGAATTAGCTCGAGCCACCGCCTTCCTTGCTGCTTACCCAAAAAGTGATGTCGTCATGCCGGAAGTGAACGATTGGTCGTATGGGACGGGTGAGTTCGACCCCAAAAGCCAGCAGGTCACGAACTTTTACGCGCTGAGATTCGCCGGAAACAAAGTGGTCGGCAATGGCGGTATGGAACTCACCAAGGACGGAGGACAGCCCGCCGCAGGCAAGGCGATCATCCGCCGATGGATCGCTCCAAAAGACGGGAAGGTAAACATCTACGCAGAATTAGCGCACTTACCCAAGGAGGGCGATGGCGTCACGTCGCGCGTCGTCAGCAGTCGAGGGGGCTTACTGGGGGAATGGTCGGCCGCCCACAACGCCGTGCTTACCTCGCTAAACGACGTGGAGGTTAAAAAGGGCGACACGCTCGACTTTCTGACCATCTGCGGGGCGGATCCCAAAAACGACACGTTCCGGTGGTCTCCCACGATCACTATGCCCACCGCTGAAATGCCGGGCATGTCTGGGATGGCGATGCGCTGGGATGCAAAGGGAGACTTTATGGATCCGGCAAAGTTGCCGGCCCCCTTGAGCGCTTGGGAGGAACTCGCGCATGTGCTGCTCCTTTCCAATGAATTCGCAGTGTTGGATTAACCGAAATTACCTCCAAGCCTCAGACATCCTGAAGTTTCGGGAACTGGGGTGATCGTTCCTGATTTCACCCAAATCATTCTGCGAGTCTAACCCAGTGGAAAAAAAGAAAATTGATCTCAAGAAGATCGCCGGTCTTTGGGGGGATTTCATCATAGAGGTCAGGCTGTGGTGGCTATTTGCGCCTGCGCGGGGCCAGCTTTGGGCGGAGAGACAATGGCGTGGGGGGGCCGTAAGCGCTCAGAAGTGGCATTAACCTAGAGCCTGTCCGTGATTTGTGAACCATTTAATAGGCAGTGCTTTACCGTCTAAAAAAGAGGGCATGACACACGGATTTCGATGCCATGCCCAAATCGGTAGGTTATGATTGCGTTACTACGCCTAACCAGCACCACCGATGTCCAACACTCTTACCCTCCAAACCGAGCTTCGTCCGGTTTTGCCAAGTTCTTGATGCGTGTCATGGTCGCTTCATCAAGGGCAAATGTGGTACGGTGTGTCATGGTTGCCACACAATCCCTATAAATTCATTGGCAGGATTGGGCAAGCAGCGACCGCCAAAACAAACCTGCAAAATGGCGTTCGAATCGGCAGGGCTGTTGTGTCTCTTTTTAGACAACTGGCTACGATTGCGCACCCCTCTAATGGAGCCAAAAACAGCAATCTGTTTCTTTTGAGCGTGTTAGCGTCACTGGCAAGGGGCCTGCTACTAAGTGAAGGGTGCTCCTTAAATCCTATCGCCCCGCTGATCTCTTCGACGAACTGATTGATGCCAACGGTCAGATCCGACCGTATTATCAACCCGTCGCAGACCGTCTATTTCCACTGGAACCCCACGAGCTCGAACAGAAGGTGAAAAACCTGGAGCTCCTTTTTCTCAAACAAGGGGTCACATTCACCGTTTATGGCGACGAGCGGGGGACGGAACGTGTATTCCCTTTTGACCCGGTGCCGCGACTCATCCCAGGCTCGGAATGGGAGGTGGTGGAGGCGGGGCTCATTCAACGGATCACGGCGCTCAACCTGTTTCTTTACGACGTTTATCACGAGCAAAAGATTTTGAAGGACAAAATCATCCCGGCAGAGGTGATCCTTGGGGCTGCTCATTATCGGCCGGAATTCGTTGGTGTACAGGTTCCACGGGACACCTACATCCATGTCTGCGGCACCGATCTGATTCGCGATCGAGATGGACGTTATCTGGTGCTTGAAGACAACGGGCGCTGCCCTTCGGGCGTGTCCTACGTCTTGGAAAACAGGATGGCGATGAAGCGCGTCTTCCCGCAGCTATTCGGAAGCACGGGTGTCCGCTCAGTGGACACGTATCCAGCCGATCTGCTTGCGACTCTGCAGTACATCGCGCCAAGGCAGACGGCTCAACCAAACTGCGTATTACTCACGCCTGGGGTTCACAACAGCGCGTATTTCGAACACTCCTTCCTTGCCCGCCAGATGGGAATCGAAATCGTAGAGGGACGCGATCTCCTTGTGCTCGATGGATTTGTGTACATGCGAACCACCCGGGGCCTGCAGCAGGTGGACGTGATTTACCGCAGGATTGATGATGATTTTCTGGATCCGAAAGTATTTCGGAAGGACTCCATGCTCGGTGTCCCTGGTCTTGTAGACGCAGTGCGCCGAGGCAACGTGGCTCTCGCTAATGCCATCGGCACCGGAGTCGCCGACGACAAGGTCACCTACGCTTACGTCCCCGAGATGATCAAATATTACCTCGGTCAAGATCCCATTCTCGACCAGGTGCCAACCTATCTTGCCTGGCGGGAGGAGGACCGGAACTACATCCTGGAGCACCTTCCCGAGCTTGTTGTCAAAGCAGCCAATGAAAGCGGTGGATACGGCATGCTCATCGGTCCGATGGCGACCAAAGAGGAGGTTGAGGAATTCCGCCTAAAAATCATCGCCACACCGCGCAATTATATCGCGCAGCCGGTCGTCTATTTTTCGCAGCATCCAACCTTGGTGGACGGTGTGCTGGAAGGACGGCATGTCGATCTAAGGCCGTTTATTTTGTGCGGAGAAACCATCAAAGTGCTCCCCGGGGGATTGACACGGGTGGCTTTAACGCGTGGCTCTCTTGTTGTGAACTCCTCGCAGGGCGGGGGCAGCAAAGACACCTGGGTTCTAGCCAGATAGTCCTCAACCGATCACACGTTATGCTTTCAAGAGTCGCAGATCATATTTACTGGATGTCGCGCTACATTGAGCGGGCGGAGAATATCGCCCGTCTCATGCAAGTGAGCGTGGAACTTCTGCTGGATTCGTCGGGACCCAGAGCCACCAAGTCCGACGACTATTGGAGCCCCGTACTCGCTGCAACAGCGATGGAGGGCCCGTTCCGCCTGCTCTATCCGGCCCCACAGCCTGGAGACAGTTCGCACTTTCTCACACTGGACGAACGCAACCCGGATTCGATCCTCTCCTGCGTTCGTGAAGCCCGCGAAAATGCGCGCACCGTGAGGGACCAAATCTCGGACGAGATGTGGGCGGAGTTGAACCAGTTATACCTGCTGGTTGACTCGGCGAGGGGACGGGAATTGCTAGAAAACACGCCTCAGGTGTTTTTCGAGAAAATCATCCAGTCTTCTCTCCTCTTTGACGGCATTACCTCCGCGACCCTCTCCCGTACTGAGGGCTGGAACTTTCTTCAACTCGGGCGTGTTTTGGAGAGGGCCGACAAAACGAGCCGTTTTCTCGATATCAAAACGCAGAGCACCGCGACCCCTGCCGACACCGCCCTAGAGGCCCTTGAATGGGGCACTATCTTGCGAGCGTGTTCCGCTCAAGCCTCCTACCGGCGCGTCAACGGCACGGAATTCACTTTGGAACGTGTTCTCGAACACCTGCTCTTCTCCACAGAGTTTCCACGCTCCATCAGGTTCTGCGTTCGCACAGCAGACGAACTTCTCCACAATATTTCCGGAACACCCACTGGAATGTATTCTAACCGATGTGAAAAACTTGCGGGCGCGCTTCTCTCGAGGCTCAATTTTTCGGGTCCTTCCGACGTATTGGAACGCGGTCTGCACGAGTATATTGACGAGTTGCAGGTCGCACTCAACGAAACCGGGCAGGCCGTTTTTGAAGCCTACGTGCTTATCCCGGAGGACGCCCTGCGGCAGGCGCACCGCCTTCATGGGTTTGACCCTCTCGGATACCATCTCCAGAAACAGCAGCAACAGCAGTGATCCAGCGCCCTTTCTGGTTGAACCAGCGTCCTGTCTGGGAAACGCCCACCCCTAGGGAAGCCGTGTCGAGACGGCTTCCTAGAACTGCATGAAATTACGTATCACTCATCTCACGGAGTACCGGTATGCCTCCCCGGTTTCCGGGAACGCTAACGAACTTCGGCTGACACCCGTGCAAAGCCGCTGGCAACAGGTGCCCTTTTTTCTTTTGCGAATCCTACCCTCCACGCGGCTTCGAAAGTTTCACGATTTTTACGGCAATGTGGTCACGTACTTCGAGATTGAAGAAGGCCACACCCACCTGGTGATCGAAGCCACTTCCTTGGTAAACACTTTGGACCGCTATTCCGAGGGCGAGCCGGTGCCGGTGCTCTTGGAAGCGCCTGCCACAACGGATCTGGAGGGCCGCCTACAGCCTTTCTTGCAACCCAACGGCCCTGTGGAGGTGCCCCCAGAAATATGGCGGGCCGCGGTGGATATCCGTTCGAATCACACAGACGTGTTCGGCCTGGCCAAGGGAATGATGGACTATGTGTACCGCTCCTGTCGGTATGTTCCCGGCGTTACAAACGTACACACCACCACAACGCAATTTTTTCAAAGACGAGAAGGGGTGTGTCAGGATTTCAGCCACCTGATGCTGGCGTTGTGCCGTTCCTTACAAATCCCTGCACGGTACGTGAGCGGTTACGTCTACGATGCCAAACGCAAAGACATCCGCGGAGCGCACGCTTCCCACGCCTGGGTAGAAGTCTGGGTACCCGGTGCTGGCTGGCACGGCCTTGATCCTACAAACAATTGTCTGACACATGAACACTACGTGGTGGTCGCCTTTGGCAGGGACTACGAAGACATCGCCCCCGTGCGCGGCAGCTTTTGGGGATCCGCGGAACGCGAGATGCGAGTGAGTGTACACATCGAAGAGCGCTCTGGTTAAACGGATGCCAAAAAAGCGGTTCGGAGAAGCTGCAATGGGAAATCCGGTGGCCCTTACGCCTTGAGGCGTCTTCGGATCCCAAAAATAAGCACGCTAAAAACGGCGAGGGCCAGCATGCTCATCGAAACCTGAAGAATAGCGCGTTGCAGTGATTCTTTACCCATGCTGCTTCCAGCCAGAGCGATCGGAATGTTGCTGGGCAGATAACCCAAAAAAGTACCAACAAGGAACGTACGGTGCCGCGTGCCCAAAACGCCAAGGAGAACATTGGGGATGATTCCAGGAACCGGGAGTTGCCGGGCGACGAAAATAGTCCCCACGCTTGGATGTGCCAAGAGACTGCGCAAGCGCTCGCTACCCGCCAGTTTTTTTTCCACCCATTGTTTCGGTGCCCAGCGGCGCGTCAGCAGGAAGGCGCCGTAGGCACCTAGAACCCCTGACAACTGGGAGGTGATCAGTCCTTCCGTAAATCCGAACAAGACCCCGCCTAGACCGCACAACATCAAGCGTGGGACGCCCACCGCGATGGCGCCTATACTTCCGAGGACAAACAGGACTTGCGCTTTCCACCCATAATGAGCGATCCAAGTTTTGAGCAATTGAACCTCATAGAGCCATCGCTTGAGCGGGGTGAACTGCAAGGCGAGAACGAGTCCGGCCACAACCAAGGCAGTCGCCAGCAAGCGGCGACTTTCCCGGCGTGAATCAGCGTGTTCTTCAGATTGCATCGGCAAAACATACGCGGTTTCGCTCCATGTGTCGCGCAGAAGACGTCTCGCCTTCCTGAATCCCACGCGCGACCATCAATGTTACAACTCGACGGGGGTGGTTCAAATTGCGGCAGGCACCTTCGTGACAGCGCCGAAGCTTTTCCACTTTTGGCGCGCCCATTCAAAGGCCAGATAGACTACCGGAGTCGTGTACAGCGAAACGACCTGGGACAAAGCCAGTCCCCCGACAAGCGCGATACCGAGCGGCTTCCGCAATTCCGAGCCGACGCCGCTCGCCAGCGCAAGAGGCAGGCTTCCAAAAAGAGCGGCTAGTGTAGTCATCGTAATCGGCCTGAACCGCGAGACACACGCTTCATAAATGGCTTCTCGGGGTGAAAGGTGCCGCTCGCGGACTGCCTCCACGGCGAAGTCCACCATGAGAATCCCATTCTTTTTAACAATCCCCATCAGCAGAATGATACCAATGAAGGACACCATCGAAAGCTCGTGCCCGAAGAAAAGGAGCGCAAGCAGGGCGCCCAGCCCGGCGGAAGGCAACGTCGAGAGGATGGTGAGTGGGTGGATGAGGCTCTCATACAAAATCCCGAGCACCAGATACACTGCCAACAGCGCCCAGAGAGTGAGAGCTGGAAGGCTCGCTAGGGAGGCTTGAAACACTTGGGCCGTACCTTGGAAACTGCCCTTGATACTCTCCGGGAGTTGAAGCGATTCGACCGTCTCTTCGACAAGTTCGGTGGCTCTTCCAAGCGAAATACCCGGAGCGAGATTGAAGGCAAGCGTCACAGCAGGGAACTGTCCCTGGTGATTGACAGAAAGTTGGGCGCTCGTGCGCTCGAATTTGGCAATACTCCCGAGGGGAACCATTTTGCCGGACTGAGCGCGGGCATAAACCTTGTTGAGCGAAGCAGGGTCGAGCAGCGATTCCCCTTCGAATTCAAGCACCACGCGGTTTTGGTTGTAGCGGTTGTAGATTGTCGAAACCTGCCGCTGCCCAAACGCGTCATACAGAGCGGCGTCTATTTCGGCGATGGTCACTCCCAGACGGGCCGCAGCCTCCCGATTAATGCGAACACTCATTTTAAGGCCGCCCGTCTGCTGATCGCTGGTGACGTCGCGCAGTTCTTGGAGTTTACGCAGCGCATTCATCACGGCGGGGGCTGCTGCATTGAGTTCCTCCAAGTCGGGAGACTGCAGCGTGTACTGGTACTGCGCCTTCGAGGAGCGGCCGCCCACGCGGACGTCCTGCATCGCCTGAAAAAACACCTTGGCACCAGGCACCTGGGCGGTTTGCTTTCGCAGGCGCCCGATGATTTCCTCCACACTGGAGCGGCCTTCCTCAAGCGGTTTGAGGGCGAGAAACATACGCCCCGCATTCCCCGTTCCGCCAAGTCCCGAGGTGCCCAGAAAACTGCTAATCGTAGCGACCGCGGGGTCCTCGAGGACGATTTTGGTGACGCGGCTTTGCAGCTGCACCATGGCGTTAAAGGAAATGTCCTGAGAACCCTCAACAACACCCATGAGCATCCCAGTGTCCTGCTGAGGGAAGAAGCCCTTCGGCACACGGCCATACATCCACACGGTGGCGCCAATGGTAGCGGCGGTTACAAGCACCATCAGAAAAGCGTGCCGCAAGACCCAACGCAGAGAAGCCGCATACGTGAAAGCAACTCCGTTGAGAATCCATTCGGTAGCGCGCTGTAGAACGTTGGGCCGGGCTTCCGCCGAGTGGCTTCGCAGCAGACGGGCGCACAGACAGGGGGTGAGGGTGAGAGAAATGACGGCGGATAGAATCACCGCGATACTCAGTGTCACGGCAAACTCGTGGAAAAGGCGGCCGATCAGCCCTCCCATAAACAGAAGCGGGATAAATACGGCAATCAGTGAAACGGTGATGGAAATCACCGTAAAGCCGACCTGCTTGGCACCCTTCAGCGCCGCAGTCAGAGGAGCATCACCCGCTTCTAGATAGCGAAAAATATTTTCGATCACGACGATGGCGTCATCGACGACGAAGCCCACCGAGATCGTCAGCGCCATGAGAGAAAGGTTGTCCAGACTGTAACCGAGAAGGTACATCCCACCGAAAGTGCCCGCCAGAGCCAGCGGGACGGTGATGCAGGCGATAAGGGTTGGCCGGATCTGGCGCAGAAAAACAAAAATCACCAACGTTACGAGGGCTACGCTGAGAACGAGCGAAAACTGCACTTCATTGACGGCAGCGCGGATCGTGATCGTGCGGTCACTGAGAACCTCAAGTTTGACGGAGGGCGGCAGCCAGGCCCGGAGTTGCGGCAGGAGTTTTTTAACAGACTCTACGGTCTGAATGACATTCGCGTCGGATTGTTTATAGACGGAGAGGAGAATGGCAGGGGTCATGCCAGCCCATCCAGCGACCTTGTTGTTTTCAACGCTCTCAAAAATGTCACCGAGTTGACTGAGTTTGAGAGGCACACCCGCACGCTGTGCGACAATGATGTTGCCGTAGTCTGCGGCACTGGTGATTTGATCGTTGCTATCCAAAGAATAGAAGAGGCTGTCGCCCTCCAGGCTTCCCTTGGGAAGCCGGAGGTTCGACTGGGCGATCGCCTGGCGCACATCTTCCATGCCGAGCCCGCTAAGGGCGAGCGCACCGGGGTTGATGCGAATGCGGATCGCAGGTTTTGACGAGCCGTTGACATTCGTCTGGCTGACTCCTTCGACTTGAGCGAGGCGCTGACCGATGAGGGAGTCCGCGTATTCGAAGAGTTTGTTCATCGGCACCAAATCCGACGTCAGCGCCAGGATCATGATGGGGGAGTCCGAGGGGTTGTAGGTGCGCGCAGTCGGCGGATAGGGTAGATTGCCGGGAAGGTCGGCGCGCGCGGCACTCACTGCGGCGCGAACGTCCTTGAGGGCGCCGGAAATTTTTCGCGCAAGGTCGAATTGCAAAGTGATGCTGACCGCGCCTGCTGTACTCACGGAGGTCATTTCCGTGATACCGGCGACCTGCCCGAGTTGGCGCTCTAGTGGGGCGGCAACGGTGGCTGCCATCGTGGCGGGGTCTGCGCCGGGCAGCAGGGCGCTGATTTGGACAACGGGGAAATCGACACGTGGCAGCGGAGCCACTGGGAGCGCGTGGTAAGCCACCAACCCGAGTAGGAACATCCCGATCGCAAGTAGGGAGGTGGCCACGGGGCGCCGAATGAATGGCTCGGAAATATTCACTGCGGGATCGGAGGGGCCAGAGGCTCGGATTCTGTGGCTTGTGTAGCTTCTTTCACGCCAAATCCAAACCGGCGGGAAAGACGGTCGAGATAAAGGTAAATGACCGGGGTGGTATAGAGGGTCAAGAATTGAGAAACGAGCAGTCCCCCGACGATGGTGACTCCCAGGGGGCGACGCAGTTCCGCCCCCGCTCCGCTTTCAAAGACGAGGGGCAGCGCCCCTAAAAGAGCAGCCGCCGTGGTCATCAGGATGGGACGGAACCGCAAAACGCAGGCCTGGTAGATAGACTCTTCGGGGAGTACTCCATAATCCCGTTCGGATTCGATCGCAAAATCGATCATCATGATCGCATTTTTTTTGACAATACCGATGAGCAGGATGATGCCGATGATGCCGATCAAATTGAGGTCCATGCGCGTGAGATAAAGCGCGAGCAAGGCGCCAACGCCGGCGGAAGGCAGGGAGGAAAGAATGGTGATAGGGTGGATGTAACTCTCGTACAAAATTCCGAGGACGATGTAGATGACAACGATGGCGGCGAGAAGAAGCCAGGGGGTGCTTGAAAGCGAAGACTGAAATTCGGCAGCGCTACCGGTGAAGTCGGTGGCGATGGTGTCTGGTAGGCCAATTTCATTTTTGACGGCATTGATGGCCTCAATGGCGCTGCCAAGTGAGCCTCCGGGCGGGGTATTGAAAGAAAGAGTAATCGCGGGAAATTGACCCTGGTGCTGAATGGACAAGGGGGCGTTCACAGTGCGCATGGAGGCGAATGCGCTCAGAGGCACTAAATTGCCCGTGGTGGATTTGATGAAAACTTTTTGCAGTGCGTCCCCGTCTTTTTGAAAGGAGGGATCCACTTCAAGAACGACGCGGTACTGGTTGAGTTGGGTGAAAATGACAGAGACCTGTCGCTGACCGAAGGCGTCGTACAGCGTGTCGTCAATGGCTTGGGTGGTTAGATTGAGGCGTTGCGCTTTGTCCCTGTCGACGTCCACACGGACTTGAAGACCGCCCGCCTGTTTGTCGGAGGTGACACTCGAGAGTTCCGGCCTTTTTTGGAGCGCCTGTACTAAAAGCGCAGACCAGGCATCGAGTTCTTCGTCGTTCACACTTTGCAGCGTGTACTGGTACTGGGTGCGGCTAATGCGGCTGTCAAGGCGCAGGTCCTGAACCGCTTGCATGAGAAGCGTGATCCCCGGGAGCCCGGCGGTGGACTCGCGCAGGCGTTCGATGACTTCATCAACGCTTGAGTGCCTTTGTTTGCGGGGTTTGAGAGCGATGTACAAGCGCCCGGTATTGGTAGCTGGGTTGACTTGGCCGCCGCCCACGAGGGAGGCGACGCTTGCAACGTCCGGATCGCGCTGGAGCAATTCGGTGACGAGCGCCTGCTGTTGAGTCATCGCCTTGTAGGAGATGCTGGGGGATGCTTCGGTGATGCCCAGAATAAGGCCGGTGTCCTGCTGGGGCAAAAGCCCCTTCGGGATGATGGTGTACAAGTAAAGGGTGGCCACCAGCGTGGCCACCGTGACGAGCAGTGTGAAGCTCTGGTGGCGCAGAACCCAACGCAGGCCCGCCTCGTAGGCGGCAAGGAGCCCGTCAAAAAAGTGTTCCGTCATTCGGTAGAGACGGCCATGGTTTTCCTCGCGTTCGGGCTTGAGCATCCGGGCGCACATCATGGGAGTGAGTGTGAGCGAAACGAGTGCTGACACGGCGACTGCGGCGCTCAGGGTGAGCGCAAATTCGCGGAAGAGCCGGCCCACAATTCCCGTCATGAACAGTAGTGGAATGAATACTGCGATAAGAGACACGCTCAAGGAGATGACGGTGAATCCTATTTGTTTGGAGCCTTTGAGTGCGGCATCCATGGGCGAATCGCCTTTTTCCAAAAACCGGACGATGTTTTCAATCATCACAATGGCATCATCCACGACAAACCCCGTTGAGATGGTCAGAGCCATGAGTGAAAGATTGTTCAGGCTGAAGCCGCCAAGTTTCATCAGGCCGAAAGTGCCCACCAGAGCCAGTGGCAAGGCCACTGCCGGAATCACGGTCGCCCAGAACTTGCGCAGGAACAAAAAGATAACCAGCACGACGAGACCGGCCGCAAGCAACATCGTGAACTGCACATCGTGGACGGAGGCGCGGATGGTTTCGGTTCGGTCGTTGAGGATTTCTACGCGTACGGAAGGGGGAAGGCTGGTGCGCAGTTGGGGGAGCAGTTGCTTGATGCGGTCGGCCGTCGCGATGATGTTGGCGCCTGGCTGGCGCTGGATGTCGACGACGACGGAAGGCTTGGCACCCACCCACGCCCCTTGGCGATTGTTCTCAACGTTATCGATAACGTCCCCAACATCCCTCACGCGCACAGGCGCTCCATTACGGTAGGCGATGATCATCGGCCGAAAGCCGGCCGCGGAGGAGATCTGGTCGTTGGTTTGGAGGGCGAAGACCTGCCGCTTTCCGTCGAGGCTGCCTTTCGGAGTGTTGACGCTGGAGGTCACGATGGCGGAGCGCACGTCTTCTAAACTCAAGCCCAGCCCAGCGAGCGCTGCGGGATTGAGTCGTATGCGTACGGCGGGTTTCTGGTTGCCTTGGATCGTGACTAAACCGACGCCACTGACCTGACTTAATTTTTGAGCAAGGATCGTATCTGCGAGATCGTTGACCTGCTCCAGCAGGAGGGTTTCGGAAGAAACGACGAGGGTCAAAATGGGCGGGTCGGCCGGGTTGACCTTGCTGAACACTGGCGGTGAGGGGAGGTTGCGCGGCAGCACGCCTCCGGAGATGTTGATGGCCGCCTGAACGTCCTGGGAGGCGGAATCAATATCGCGGTCCAGGCCGAACTGAAGAATGATGCTCGAGTTTCCAAACGAGCTGACCGAGGTCATTGTTTGGAGCCCACTGATCTGCCCAAACTGACGCTCCAAGGGTGTTGTCACCGACGAAGCCATCACTTCAGGGGCTGCGCCAGGGTACCCGGTGCGGACTTCGAGCGTGGGAAAATCGATGGCTGGAAGCGCCGAGACAGGCAAAAGCGTGTAACTAAGCACCCCCAGAAGCACCATCCCGACCATCAACAACGCCGTGGCCACGGGCCGGCGGATAAAGACCTCGGAAAAATTCACGGCTGGCCTTTGGTGTGGCCCGACTCTGCTGCCCGCGCTTGGGCGTTCGCCGGTCCCTTTCCGCCCCCGCCCCCGCCTTCGCCGGCGCGAACCTTCGAGCCGGGTTGGAGCCGGTACTGGCCGTCCAACACGACGCGATCTCCGGGCTTCAAGCCGGAGTCAATGAGCGCAAGTCCGTCTTCGATCCTCGCAACCTGAAGCGGGCGCAGTTCTGCGGTGCCTTCGGGAGTGACGATAAAAGCAAACGTGCCCGAGGGTCCCTGTTGAACGACTTGAGCGGGGACAACCGTCGCGCCGGTGCGCACTGCAACGCGCAGGCGGACGTTGATGAACTGCCCAGGCCACAATTTGAGGTCGTCGTTCAAGAAGGTGGCCTTGAGGCGAATGGTGCCGGTGCTGGAGTCAATCTGGTTGTCGATGACACTCAGCGTGCCTTCGGCGAGTTGCGTGGAATTGTCACGACCCACCGCCAGCACCTGCAGCGTGCCTTTTTCAGACTCTGTGCGGATGATTTGCAACTGTTGCTCAGGCAGCGTGAAAACGACCGAAACAGGCTGCATCTGCGTGACGACCACCAGTCCGTTGGTGTCCTGCGCGCGGACCACATTGCCCGCATCAACGAGCCGAATGCCCGTCCGGCCGCTGATCGGAGAAATGATCGTAGCGTAGCCGAGTTGGACAGAGGCGGCTTCGATGGCGGCGTCATCCGACTTTAAGGTCGCCTCCAATTGCTCGACCAAAGCCTGTTGGGTATCCGCTTTTTGAGCGGTACCGGCTTTTTCCGCAAGTAGTGCCAAATCCCGGACGAGGTCGCGTTTTGCATTGGCGAGGAGGGCTTCATTTTGTTTGCGGCGTGCGGTCGCTTGGTCGAGAGCGGCTTGGAACGGCCTCGGGTCGATTTGGGCGAGAAGTTGGCCGGCTTTGACCTCCTGGCCTTCGGTAAAGGCGACTTTTTCAAGCTGTCCGTCGATCCGCGAGCGGATGGTGACGCTGTTGAACCCCTGCACGTTGCCCAGGCCGTTGAGATAAATAGGGACGTCTTTTGTTTCCGCGAGGCCCGTCACGACAGGCACTGGCGGTCCGCCGTCGGCGCCTCTACTCTGGGTTGAAGCAGGCGCAGCACCTCCTGAAGGCGTCATTTTTTGAATACGCGCTGCAACCGATTGCAGCACCGCATCCACCGGGGGCTTGTCCCGTGCCAACCAAACGCCTCCACCTGAGGTAAGAAGCAGCACTACAAAAAGAATTTTTTTCATCCAACAAAAACAAAGAATAAGGAAAAGGGTGGCAGGGACACGGGAATGGCACCGCTTTTAAAAACCGTGGCTAATGAGTAAACCCGGCAGCAGTCAAAGAAACAGGGCAAATATAAACGGAGAAGTTTTGCGGGTGTATGACTAGGGTTCAATCGTGCAAAATATGGAGTGAACGGGCGGAAAGTTTGTGTAATTGGCGCAGCTTCTGATTATTTTACCAGAATGATGGCTATTCTATCCGATCCGCAGACTTGGATTTCGCTTCTGACACTGACTGTGTTGGAGATTGTCCTGGGGATAGACAACGTCATTTTCATCGCAATTTTGGCGGCAAAACTTCCAAAACATGAACAGGCTAAAGCCAGGTCTATAGGACTTTGCCTAGCTCTCTTCGCCCGGGTCGGCCTGTTGTGCTCGATTTTCTGGCTGATGAAACTTACCCGCCCCATGTTCGAAGTGCTCGGACACGCCGTTTCAGGCAAAGACGCCGTTCTATTGGCGGGCGGACTGTTTTTACTCTGGAAAAGTGTGCACGAGATCCACGGTACCATGGAAGGGCCGAGCCACGAGCCGACAGCGGGCGGGCGCGCAAAACTGGCGTCGGTTATCGGTCAGATCCTCGTGATCGACATTGTGTTTTCACTCGATTCGGTGATCACGGCCGTGGGTCTGGCGCAGGAAGTGGGGGTCATGATTACCGCGGTTGTTCTGGCGCTCGTTGTGATGTTGTTTGCCTCAAAACCCATCGGAGACTTTGTGAACAAACACCCCTCGGTCAAGATGCTGGCGCTGGCATTTCTTCTGATGGTCGGGCTGATGTTGGTGGCCGAAGCGACTGGCCTGCACATTCCAAAAGGCTATATTTACTTCGCGATGGCCTTCTCCTTCGCCGTTGAAATGCTCAACCTCCGGACCCGCTCGTCTTCAGCCAAGGACGAAAAAAAGACACAGGCGGAATTGTTGCCTCCGCAATAAAGCTTCTTTGGGACGGCCCGTCGCCGTTCAGGGGCGCCAAAGCGCGGTTTCTCGGGCCCGGCATGGAAGGCCGGTGTCAGCGAGGGTTCCACAGCGCGGCCACCTTGTCGCAAACATGAGCGGCAAAAGGGATGGAGCACGTCCAGCCGGGGGAAACGGCGTTGAGCACGTGAAAGGAGCGGTCGTCGCCTTCCAAGACAAAGTCCATCTCCAGCTTTCGCGTGCGAACGTCCATGAGCTGCGCGCGAATACCGGGCCGGCCCCAACGGGTGTAGTTGGCGGGGCGCACCTCGGTCGCCAGCGCGCCGGCAAGATGCACCAGATAGCGGCGGTTGTATTTGAGCAGTTCCTCCAGAGCGAGCCGGCGGAAATCGAACCCCGCAAACAAAAGAAGGCCCATTTCCCGCGCGAGAGTGGAGGCACAGTCGGCCAGGTCGAAGTTTTCCATGCCTTGGTATTGTTCACGCCAAAACGCAGGAATCGCCGTCGGTCCGATCTTGGCGCGGCCGTCGACGGTCAGTGTGAAATGCACGCCCAAGAACGGGTTGCGGAGGTCGGGAACCGGGTAGATGTTGGTACGGAAGGAGCCGGCCGGTTCGTCACCGTAGAGGTAAAGCCCTTTGAAGGGGACGATTCGGTAGTGCTCAGAGAAGCCGAATTGGCGGGCGATGGAGTCCGCATGCAACCCCGCGGCGTTGATGATATAACCGGGAGAGAGGCTGCCTTTGTCCGTGTGAACGGCTCCATTCGGACGGGCCTGAAAACCCTGGCCAAGGACAAACCGCACTCCCTCGGTTTCGGCCTCCAGCCGCATGGCTTCGAGGACGCGCAGGGGGTCGGCCGTGGAGGTGGTGGGAGAGAACAGGGCGCGTTCGAAGGTTTTAACGCGCGGCTCAATCTTGCGGGCGTCTTCGGCGGAGAGGTTCTCCATCGGGACGCCATTGAGCCGGGCCCGGCGCAGAAGTTCGTCCAGTTGGGGAAGGTCGGCGGCGGTGCGTGCGACGACGAGTTTACCACACCGGTTGAGGGGCAGCCCGTGTTGTTCGCAAAAGCGGGTGAGGCTGCGATTGCCTTCGCGCGTAAAGCGCGCCTTGAGGCTGTCGGCGGTATAGTAGAACCCCGCGTGCAAGACGCCACTGTTGCGCCCGCTGGAGTGGAGGCCGAGGGCGCGTTCCTTCTCAAGAACGACCACGCTGGCACTGGCGAAACGGCGTTTGAGTTCCCGGGCGATGCTGAGCCCGATAATGCCGCCGCCGATAACAAGAAAGTCTGGATTGTTCATGAAGATTGAACCCGAGCTGAATTATTTGCCTCAGAACTTCAAAATAAAGAAGCGCTCAGCCCTTGTCGATGGTACCGAAATGCCAACAGAGGAAGGATCAAGAGCCAGGGCGCACCCTCAGGCTCTGGGCGCACAGGAATACCGAACGGCAAGAACCCGCCGCGTTTCGGTTCTTTTTGAGGCCAGCCACAGGATAAGACCTTTGACTATGGTAGGGTGCTAGATAAAGAGTGATGAGGTATTCATAACTACCGACCATGAAATTTATTGATCAGTATCTTGAGGAGTGTTCTCAGGTCGTCCGAGCCTTGGATAAGACTGCCATCCTGAAAATGGTCGGGGTGCTGAAAAAGTGCCGGGAGGAAGGCGGGCGGGTTTTCGCCCTAGGCGTCGGCGGGAGTGCCGCGAACGCGTCTCACATGGTCAATGATTTGCGTAAAATCACGCTGATTGAAGCTTACGCTCCTACGGACAATGTCTCCGAACTGACGGCGCGGACCAATGACGAGGGATGGGCGAGTTGTTTTGCCGCGTGGCTCGCGGGGTCCCGCCTCAATGCGAAGGATGTTTTGTTCATCTTGTCCGTGGGCGGAGGAAATCTGGAGCAGAACGTAAGTCCCAATCTGGTGGAGGCCCTCAAGTATGGGGTCACAGTGGGGGCCAAAGTTGTGGGTATCGTGGGACGGGATGGGGGTTACACGGCGCAGTGCGCGGACGCCTGCGTGATCATTCCCACCGTCAACCCGACGCACGTTACGCCTCACACGGAGGCCTTCCACGCCGTGGTGTGGCACTTGATCGTTTCGCACCCCGAACTCAAGGCTGTGGCGACCAAGTGGGAGTCCGTGGCCGCAGGAGCGTAACGCAATTCCGCTAGTGCAATTCCCGATGAACCCGATCATGCAAGACGTTCAGGAAAAAGTTCCCTCACTCCGGGACCTTCAAATCAAAATTTTCTCCGACGGCGCAGATCTTGATTCGATTGCTGAAGCCCATCAGGCAGGCGTTGCAAAAGGATTCACGACAAATCCTTCCCTGATGGCCAAGGCCGGGATCACCAACTATATCGCCTTTGCCAAGGAGGTGCTCAAAATCGTCACCGACTTGCCCGTTTCCTTTGAGGTGTTCAGCGATGATTTTGAGGAAATGCGCTATCAGGCCCACAAAATCCACGCGCTGGGTTCCAATGTGTTCGTGAAAATTCCTGTGACAAACACGAGGCGCGAATCCGCCGCCGCGTTGATCCATGAACTGCACCGGGGCGGAATCAAATTGAACGTCACGGCCATCCTGTCTTTGCGGCAAGTTGAAGAAGTTTATGCGGCTCTGGACCCTGAGGTTCCCGCGTTCGTATCCGTTTTTGCGGGCCGGATCGCCGACACCGGACGCGACCCTTTGCCCCTGATGCAGGCGGCCCTCGAAGTGATCCGACCCAAAACAAAGGCAGAGCTTTTGTGGGCGAGTCCGCGGGAGGTGTTCAACTTGATGCAGGCCGAAAAGATGGGCTGCCATATCATCACGATCACGCCAGACCTTCTCGCCAAGGCTTCCAAATTCGGCATGGATTTGGAGGACTTATCCCTGGATACCGTCAAAATGTTCTACAACGACGCCCAGAAGAGCGGCTTCAAGATCGCCTAACCCCCCTGCCATGATTATCACGCGGACACCCTTTCGAATCACCCTGGGCGGCGGCGGGACAGACTTACCGTCCTTTTACGAGCAGCACGGCGGGTTTGTTTTCACGATGGCCATCAACAAGTACATGTTCATTTGTTTGAACAAACGTTCCGTGGCCGACAAGAAGATCGTGATCCGCTACAGCCAAGTCGAGACGGTGGACTCGCTGAGCGAGATCAAACACCCCTTGGCGAGGGAGGCCCTAAAACTACACGGCCTCAACGAAAACATCGAGCTGACCAGCATTGCGGACATGCCCGGAAAGGCCGGCCTTGGTTCGTCGGGGGCGTATCTAGTGGGGCTTCTGACGGCCATCCGCGCGTACAAGAATCAGTCGGCGTCGGCGCATACGATTGCCGAAGAGGCGTGCCACATTGAGATGAACATCCTGAAGGAACCGGTGGGCAAGCAGGACCAGTACATCGCGGCGCTGGGAGGTTTCCAGGTGCTTGAAATCGATAAAGGCGGAAGGGTGCAGACCCGCGCCATCCCCGTGGATTTTGTGACCGCGAACGAACTGGCGGCCAAGTGCCGCGTCTACTACACAGGGGTCCAGCGCTCTGCGACGGCTATTCTGAGGGAGCAAGACTCGGCCGCAAAGGCAGGCGGCGGAGCGGATAAAAATGCCGTCATCGAATCGCTGCTGGCGATCAAGGAGATCGGCAGACGAATTGAACAAGCATTTTTGGACAAGGATTTGGACGCCTTCGCACGACTCACGGACGAACACTGGCAGCAGAAGCGCCGCCTGGCGCCCGGCGTGAGCATCAGTTCGGTGGACGAGCTTTACGACGTGGTTAAAAAGCGCTTTGGAGTGTTGGGCGGAAAAATCATCGGCGCGGGAGGCGGCGGTTTTGTGATGCTGTACACGACCAATCCCGGCCGTGAACTGGATGAATTTATGGCGGGACACGACATGCCCCGGGTGAGCTATTTCCCGTCGGCCCAGGGATCACGAGTGGCGAGTGACCTGACAACCTTTGATGATTTTGGGGGCTGATGGGTTGAGGGGGCGATTCAGGGCTTCTGGTTTTGAACGGAGCCGGCGAGACCGCCAAAGGTCACGTCCAAAGACCAGGTCCGTTTCACAAGAACTTCAGTGAAGCAAATGTTTCTGTTTATAGAATTGGTCTCTTAAATATTTGCTCCAGAATACTGGCCCGTTATTTTTCAAAGGATCAAAGATTTGATTAAAAAGCCCTCCATGAATTTTTACCACTGGCTTAGATCCCTGCTGCCCCGTGAGCTGAACATCCCGCAGGACCTTGCGAAACAGACGCTCGCCAAGCTGGGCTATTTCCGTTTTCGCACGCGCGTTGCATCGGAGGGCGCTTCAGTTCCGGACGTTGATTTATACAGGCCCCTGTTCAGTCCCTGGGATGGGCTGAAAGGCTTCCGGGAAATTTATGAACAGGTTCGCCCCTATACCCTGGTGAGCCCGGACCGTTGCTGGATTCTGGCCAGTTGCATGGCGCACGCCCGCAATCTGGAGGGCGACTTCGCGGAGCTTGGCGTCTTTCGCGGTGGCACGGCCCTTTTGGCGGCAATGCTTTTAGCCGAAGCAAAAGATCAACGTGCCCTTCATCTTTTCGACAGCTTCGCAGGAATGCCCACAACGTCTGCGGGAGAACCTTACAAGGCCGGCGATTTCAACCAAACTTCGGCGCAAAGTGTCGGAAATCTGGTCACTGGAACTGGAGCGAACGCGAAACTTCATGTCGGCTTTATTCCAGATACCTTCGCCAATCTTGATATCCAGCGTCTTGCCTTCGCGCATATCGATGTCGACCTCTACCAAAGCGTCCTCGATAGCGTGGCGTTTGTGTATCCCCGCTTAGTTCCCGGCGGAATCATCATTTTTGACGATTACGGAAACCCGAGCTGCGTGCGGGCGCGCGAGGCGACGGAAAAAGCATTTTCCAACCTTCGGGAAAAGCCCATCTACCTTCCAACGGGGCAGGCTTTAATCATAAAACTAGGGCTTTAAAAATGACGGCTCCCCAGAGCACCCGCTCCCTTTCCATCGTTGTCCCCGCGTACAACGAAGAAAAAAATCTGCCTGAGTTTTTCAGGCGTGTCGTTCCGGTGTTGGAATCCGTCACCCCTGATTTTGAAATCATCTTCGCCATCGACCCGTGCAGCGATGGCACTGAAGAGATGCTCCGCAAGCAGGCCGAGCTTTCGCCACGGGTGAAGGTGATCAAGTTCTCCCGCAGATTTGGACAGGCCATGGCCATCCTGGCGGGTTGTCAATACGCCCGTGGTGACGCGGTGATTGTCATGGATGCGGATTTGCAGGATCCGCCGGAGCTCATTCCTGAAATGTGGGCGGAGTTTCAGGCCGGCTTCGACGTCGTCATGCTGCAACGCAGAGAGCGCCACGGGGAGACTTGGGTGCGAAGGTTATTAGCGGGCGCGGGCTATGCCGTGATCAACTGGATTGCCGAGGTGGAAATCCCCCGCAACGTGGGAGAATTCAGACTGATGAGCCGGCGAGTTGTCTGCGAATTAAACCGGCTAAAGGAGTGTCATGGCTTTTTGCGCGGCTTGATCGCCTTCATCGGGTTTAAGCAAAAAATCATCACGTTTGACCGCCCCGCGCGCCATGCGGGCACGACGAACTACAGCGCTTTTATCCCGAACATTAGAAACGGCCTGCATGGCTTGGTTTGTTTTTCCGGCTCCCTTTTAAAGCTGAGCACCACGCTGGGGATCTGTTGCGCTTTCGGGGCGTTCCTGCTCGCGTTCGCATACGCGGTGATCCAGATCCTCCAGAGGCCCTTTCCTCTGGGCAACCCGACCATCGTGATTCTTTGTCTGTTCATGGGCGGCATTCAACTCATCTGCCTGGGAATTATCGGCGAATATATTTCCAGAATCTACGAGGAAGTCAGGGAGCGTCCCAAGTTCATCGTGGACTACGCCCTCGGGCTGCAGGAGCATCCAAAATTATGAAGTATCTGATCGTGGGCGGGGCCGGCTTTATCGGCTCACACCTAACACTTTCCTTGTTGAACGATTCGCGTACCACCGCCGTCCGGATCTACGACAACCTCTCCTCGGGAAAACTCGAGTTTCTGGGCACCGGAATGCAGGACGCCCGGCTGGAGTTTATCAAGGGCGAAGCTTCCGACCTGCCCTCCCTGACTGCACAGAGCGCGGGCATCGACACGGTTTTCCACTTTGCCTCCAACCCGGACATCGCGCGGGCCGTGCGCGAACCCACCATCGATTTTACCGAAGGCACCGTTCTCACCCAGAACGTGGCGGAAGCCGCGCGTGTTGCGGGGGTCGCCCGAGTGCTGTACGCCTCCGGCAGCGGCGTCTACGGCGAGATGGGTAACCAGTGGTATTCTGAGGAGCCATTGAACGGGCGTCCCGTGTCGACCTACGGTGCCAGCAAACTGGCCGGCGAGGCGATTTTCAGCGCTTACGCCGCCATGTTTGGGTTGAACGCCTATGCCTTCCGATTCGCCAACGTGGTCGGCCCCAACCAGACCCACGGCGTCGGCTACGACTTTCTGCGGCGTCTCAAACAGAACCCCACCAAACTCGACATTCTCGGGAACGGAACGCAAACCAAGTCCTACATCCACGTGAGCGATGTTGTCGCGGCACTTCTGCTTCTCAAGGATTTGGATCCCGGCGGATACCAAGTATTCAACGTTTCCACCGATGACTTTTTGACCGTGACGGAAATCGCCCGCCTTTCGCTGGAAACCTTGGGTCTGGCTGAGAAAGACGTCGAATTCTGCTACACAGGCGGCGACCGGGGCTGGAAGGGAGACGTTCCGCTGGTGAAGATCAGGAACGAGAAAATCAAAGATCTCGGCTGGAAGCCCCGGTACAGCTCCCGGGAAGCCATGGGCAAGGCCCTGGCTTCGATGGCGCCAAACTCTTAACCCACCTCGCTTATCAAAAAGAAATTCGACCCCAATGAGACCGCGTCCATCGTCGCTGGATGGACCGATGTTCACGAATATTCGCCTGCGCCGCGCCATCGTCGCCAGTTGATGCTCTCCTGGCTGAAGGGCCTGAAATTTGGCTCGCTGCTCGACGCAGGGTGCGCACACGCGGACTTTTTGAAAGCGCTGGCGCCCAACCGCCCTGAGGTCAAACTTTACGGCTGTGATATCTGCAAAGAACTCATGGAACACAACACAGCGACGATTCAGGGGATCCAGTTCGCCACCGTCGATCTGAGCAAAGAACCGTTTCCAAACGTGGCCCAGTTCGACATGGTTGTGACCTCCGAAGTGCTGGAGCACATCGAAGACTGGAAGCTGGCGCTCCAAAATCTGATGCGTTACTCAAGCCGCTATCTCCTTGTCACGGTCCCTGCAGGCAAACGGTATCCCATCGATCAGCGGATCGGACATTTCCGGCACTACACCATCGAGGACGTTCAAAGCGTTCTTGAAGAGGGCGGCTTTCGGGTGCTCAAGGCGCGGTACTGGGGGTTCCCTTTCCACTCCTTGTACAAGTGGGCCATCAACTCTTTTTCCCCGGACCGCATCTACGAAGCTTTCGGAGAAAAACCCTACGGGCCGTTAAAAAAGGCGTTCTGCCATTTCCTCTTCGGCCTGTTTTACCTGAACAACCTTTTCCCTTCTGGGGGCGGGCAATTGCTGATGCTTGCCGAGCGCCCCCAGGCCCAAGGTTCGCAATCATGAACCCCGGAGGAGCCGCTAGTTCCTAAAGCTAGGATCCGCCTGAGTCTTCTTCACCAGGGTTAAAACAGAGTATGGAACAAGGTTTTCCAGTGTCCTGATTTCAGCCTGCGTCGCTTTTAACTCTATGCAGGTAGTCATCATTTCAGGCGGGCTGGGCACGCGCCTCAAATCACTCGCTTCGGACATTCCCAAGGCGCTGGTTCCTGTCGCAGGGCGCCCCTTTGTGGAGCACCAGCTCGAATTGCTGCGCACTCAGGGGTTGAAGGAAATTGTCATCTGTACCGGTCACCTCGGAGACCAGATCGAAAACCACCTGCAAGACGGCGCCGCTTTTGGAGTCTCCATCCGTTACTCCCGCGAAGACGCTGGAGCCCTGCTCGGAACTGGAGGCGCGTTGGTTAATGCCTTGCCCCTACTCGCTGAAGAATTCCTGGTCACGTACGGGGATTCCTACCTGCCCACACCCTTTGGAGCGTTCATGGATAGGTGTCACAAGAGTGGCTTACCCGCGATGATGAGTGTGTACCGAAACGCCGGCAAATGGGACCAGAGCAATGTCCGGGTGGACGGAAACCGCGTCGGCTTTTATTCCAAAAAAGCGGTGTCTGGTTCGTGCGACTTCATTGACTACGGGTTGTCCTATTTCAGAAAAGAGGTCATCCGGCGGTATGCCCAGATCGCGCTTCCTTTGGATCTGGCGGTAGTCCATGAAGCGCTGGTCTCCGCGAACGAATTGGGCGCCTACCGGGTGGAGGAACGATTTTATGAAGTTGGTAAGCTCGAGGGTGTTGCCGAGTTAAACGACTACCTTTCGCGGAGGGTTTCCTGAATGGGAGAGTCATCTTCAACGCCGGGTGTGCCAGCCGTCTTTCTGGACAGGGACGGCACTTTGAATGAGATGGTGTATGATTCGACCCACGGTCTGATGGACTCGCCCAGACGCCCGGAGCAGGTGGTGCCGATGCGTTTCGCGGGCGAACTCGTGCACGGGCTGCGGGAGCTTGGGTATCGAATTGTGGTGGTGACCAACCAACCTGGCATTGCAAAGGGCACGCTGACGCAGGCAGAGCTGGGCGATGTTCACGTGGCACTGGCGAAGGCCATCCAGCCGGGCTATTGGGACGCGCTGGAGTACTGCCCGCATCATCCCGAGCACGGCGCCGGCGCCAAGTGTGCCTGCCGAAAACCAGCGCCGGGGATGCTTCTCAAGGCGGCCGGCGAAGGGGGAATCGATTTGTCCAAGAGCTGGATGGTCGGGGACGGCCTGGTGGATGTTCAGGCAGGGAAGGCCGCCGGCTGCCGAACAATCTTGCTGACGAAGTTGAAAGTGAACGTGGTGGAACGTTTTTTTGAACTGGACGGTGCGGAACCCGATTTTGTCGCGGGGAATCTGAGGGAGGTCCTGGAGCGCATCCGGGGCATTGGCATTCAGAGAAAGGCTAAAGAGCAAGGTGCCCTTAGCCGCCAGAAATAGGCATGATCGTTTCAATCGGTCTTTTCGCGAAAACGCCCATCCTGGTGCGTAGATCACTCCCCAAAACCTTCATTTTTTTGTGCCTGTATTCTCAGGTAGGGGTTTGTTGCTGATAGGAAGCGCCTTTCTATAAGCCGCCACAAAAAGAATGCCGCAGTGAGTGAAACCAATAGAACCGTGAAAAGGAAAACGATAGGTCGTTCATAGGGCCATTTATGGATCAGAAAGATCTGGGCAATTGGAAAATGCGTAATGTAAATTCCGAAAGAAAAATCCCCGAACTTTTCATAGGCCCCAAAAAAGTAAAAGAATGCCGTAAACATGATAACCGCGGCTAAACCAAGCGGTGCCAAAACGGGAACAGAGTGCATTTCATTGATTAGAAGAATGGCCAGACCACCGATCAACACTAATTTCATGTGCCTTTCAACCGTCTCGAGAGAACGGTAAAATATCGCTCCAGCCAAAAAATAGGACAGGGGGCTGGTGACTTCCCGCGCAAGTTGCCAGCACAGCCAGGACTCTTTAAAACATGGGAGTGCTCCCAGCGCCCAACTTAGGAGAGTTGATGTGAGATACAATTCAAGTAGCACAACCCTTTTTGAAACCTTTCGCGAAAAGAAGGCGACCAGCGGAACCGTTGCGTACAGAAACACTTCAACTTTGATCGTCCATAGGGATCCATTGATAGAATGGAATATATTTTTAACAAAAACGCCAGGTAACGTTGGTTGAATAAAATCAAGCAGGAATACATTCGCGAATACATACATAGCCCAAGAGTTATTAAAATAGTTCGCTGCGGGCTCGGTACTAAACGCAAGTAATCCAATAGAGGAGGCTAAAACGACGACTATGTATGCGGGATAAATCCTAAAAAATCGCCGGCGAAAAAATGCTTTTGTTCCGCTCGATCGGTCATGACTCAACGTTATTAAAAAACCGCTAATGATAAAGAACCCGTTAACCGCGATTTCCGGCGAAAAAAAGCGCGGAATCCAAGCCAGTTCGGCCAGATGGGAAAGCTCGAATGAATGATATAAACATACCATTATGGCAAACACGAGGCGTAACAGATGAAAATTGTTACGCGTAAGGCTCACCGAAGAATGTCTGCTTTCGAGAATCATCTAGTAAACTAAAACTGAAAGGCGAATGGTCGGCCCTGGAGCACGAAAGCTCCAGGGCCCTAATACTTTAAAAAGTGTGACGCCCTCACGACTAAACACGTTAAATTTAAACAACCATTGAAGCGCCATCTCTCTAAATTGACGAATGGTTCCCGGAGGGAAATTCTATACTCAGAGGGCATCTCAGTTCTCAAAAAGCTGACCCGTTCACGGTTCGGGAGGTAACATGCGTGTTATTGAACCGTGGTGCGGCCACTAAACCATGACTTGTTGACAAATATAGTGTTTACATATGTATCTGCGTACGGGAAATAACCCGCGGATTCCATATAGATGAAAATAGGCTTCTCTTTTTGTTTCTCGAAATCTTCAGAATAATTGCAAGTTTCCACGCAAATCACAGGGATAGGGAATTTACCCAGGTCAAGGCTGCAGAGTGCCACATAGTCCAACCCCTCGATGTCTAGTGACAAAAAATCTGGAATGCCTTCACAATATTTGGAGATGATTTCACTGATTGGCTCCAATTTTACGCGGGAGACTTTGATGATTTTATGGACGCCACTTTCGGTACGTAACAAAGCTTGATCGCGATCGAATGTATTGATCGCAGGTTGGTCGAATATATAAAAATCAGCCTCTGTTTTGAGGTCAAAACCCACACCTAAATTTAAAACTTTATCTCGTGGCCGAATCCTTGAAATTTCGGCGGTGAGACTCTCGTCGGCCTCGACACAAACCCCGCATGATCCACAGAGGTAAAACAAATAGGTGTTATTTCCCCAACTAGGCTGATTGGTTCCCAGATCCAAATAGGATGGCCTCGAAATCCCCTTTCCATCAAATAGAAACTTCACTATCACATCTTCTCCACATTGAGAAAACGTGTTTGGTCTTGTTTTTTGGAATAAGAACTCCTTAGCTCTGTCTTTGAACCATTTAAATATCATCTTGATTTAAAGTTATAAAACTCTTTCTCCCGCGACCTTTTTATTGCGGCATTTTGGCATTACGGACTCTGGTTTCTTTAGTTTATGATTAGAATTAAATCCCCGATGTTACTGGGAAAGAATCCACCTCAGACAACCTTCCAAATCTGCCTTTGGTCTATACCCTCCCACGCGGACAAGAGATGCCGGATCTCCCACCAATCTTGGTATTTCCTGCAAACGAGAGAGCCCCTTGACGGCAATGACTTCAGGATGATGGCCAGTGATACTTCGGAGCAGGTTGATTATTTCGAGAACGGTATGCCCTTCGCCTGTGCAGACGTTGATCGGATGCACCGGACAAGCCGCGCACAGAAGAAGAGACAAATATGCCCTTGAAACATCTCGAACATCGGAAAAATCCCTGATTGCAGAGGTATTGCCGACTTCAATTGAAGGCAACCCTTTTTGGAAAGCTCTAGCCAGTTTCGGAATCAGAAAAGTGCCCGCCTGCCCTTTCCCAATGTGGTTGAATGGGCGGGCGACGACTATCTCAAAAAAACTTTGCCAGGCAATTGCCAGAAACTCCATCGCCACCTTGCTCACTGAGTAGTCATTTATGGGAGAGAGCGCGTCTGTTTCTTTAAGGCGTTCTTGGGATGAAATCCCATACACATTCCCGCTGCTCACCAAGAGGACTCGTTTCGGGCTTTTGGACGCTTTTGAAAGGGCAGACAGGAGATTACGCGAACCTATCACGTTTGTCCTATAGACCTGTGCAGGGTCGCCTTGAACAAAATGAGAGCGCGCGGCCAAGTGAACGACGTAGTCAGGCAGCACCGATTCAACAATGCGGCTTAGCTCGGCCTCATCCTCAATATTGCACTGATAAACGCCCTCCGCTGGGGAGTTTGTTTTCCTTGAGGTTCCTGTAACGCGAAAGCCTTGGTCGCGAGCCAAACGACGCAAGTGCCCTCCAGCGAAGCCGTCAACCCCTGTGATAAAGATGGATTCACTGGATGGTTCTTTACCCAATATTTGTGAGTGGTCCATTCGAGTCTCGGAACTAAACAATCTCGATTTCTGGAAACGGGAAAATGAGGCGGCCTCCCCTGTTTAAAAACTCCGCCTCCCTCTTGATAATTCCATTCTTAAAATGCCAGGGCAGCACTAGAAAGTAATCCGGATTCAAACCGCGCGCCTCTTGCTCTGAGATAATCGGGATATGCGAACCAGGGGTAAACTTCCCGAATTTTTCTGAATTAACCTCGGCGATAGCCGGAATGATTTCTGGACCCAACTTACAGAACTGTAGGAGTACATTTCCCTTCGTGGAAGCCCCATAACCTAAAACCCTTTTCCCATCATTAACTAGGGCCACAAGAAGCCGCGTTAAATCTTCTCGATGGCGCCAAACACGTTCTTCAAAATCTCGATAGGGCCGGGGAGTAAGGAGACCCATCCGCTCTTCTTGCGCCAGCGTCCACTGGAACACGCTGTGATTGACGCTCAGAGACGCATTCCCCTTCTTGCATGCAGTTACAGCGAAGCTTCCCCCGTTAACGCTGTTCGTAATCACATCAATAACTTTGAGGTCGGCCCTTGCCAGAATCGAAACCAAGGTAGACAGGCTATAGTATTCTAGATGCTCATGGCAAATCGTGTCGTACGATGTTGTCCGGAGCATCGATGGCAGGTAGCTCTGCTCAAGATGCCACACTCCGCCATCTGCGAGAATGGATTCGACCTCCCGAGCAAAACTGACGGGATCTTCAAGGTCATAAAACATGGAGATACTGGTTACGAGTTTTGCCTTCTTTTTAGACAAAGCACGGAAAGCACTCGCGGAAAAAAAGTCCCCTACCAGACGGATCCCGGGCTTGTAAAACTCTTGAAACTTTCCCGCCGTTGGGTCGATTCCAATGAGATCAACCGATGGAGTCTGATAAGCCCCCAAAGTTGTGCCATCATTACTCCCAATATCTAGAACAACATCTCCAGTTTGAAGACCGACTAATCTTTCCAAATAACGCGCTTTTGATGCCAAGTGATCAACCATCGATTGGTTTAAGCCGGACCGGTAGCCGTAGTTTTCACCGTACATCTCGGAAGGCCGGAAGGAGTGATTCAACTGCACAAGCCCACTGTCGGGACACCACATCATTTCCAGCGGCCCGCTTGAAATGTGCTGAGTGGCCGAACTTGGAAAAACTCCCGTCAGGGCCTGGGTCCCAAGGGAGAGGACTTGAAGCAAGTTGGAGCTTCCAGAAATGCGACACTTGGAGAGCTGCGTAAAAGGAGAATGATCCATAAGTTTAAAGCTGAATATTTGAAGAGGCTCGGATGAATTTGTGGAATTTGCGCCCCTCGCTTGCCTGCGATCTAGGTGTGAACGAGATCGTAAATGTATACACGATAGCCTCTGGGGCGAAAAATTGAAAGATAGAAGAAGAACAAAAGACGCATTGGCCTTATCGGGAGTTTGACGACTATTTTTAAAATTTTCTTTTTCAAAAAAGTGACAGAATGGCTGCCTTCTATGTAGTCTTTATAGGTCGAGGGATTGAACATTCCAAAGGCGCGCGCTGCTATCATTTCTTTAATAGACCCGATCCTAAACTGTTGAACCACGGACCGCTTGCAATTAAACGAAAACCGTTTTGGGAGTGACCAGATCGCACGCGGCCAGTCGATCATAAGCACCTCAAAACGCCTTGACGTCCAGGCTGCATTTTGGAGACGGATGCTAATACAGGGCTGAGCAATGATATATATCGGAAAAAGATGGCAATAGCTGAGCATAGACACCAAATGTCTAAAATACGTTTCTTTTTCGTGGACCGCCTGATTTTCCAAGAATCTTTCGCGATGAACCACAACGCACCCCAAAAAAGTCAAGTAGAACGCTGTATTAGTCAGAAACGACTCATGCTCACCAGGAGCATATATAATATCATCTTCGATTTGAAGTCTCCTATCCTCTATGGTTACGGAAAGGTCCTTTGTTTTGGCCGTCGCATTCACTATAACCACCCCCGCGTTCAAGCTGAGGGCTTCGAGGATCCGTTCGATCGGATTGCCAAAAATGCAGTCGTCGTCTGAAAAGAGCCAGCAAAACTCGGAAGAAGCCATTGCAACAGATTGCGTAATTCCCTCCCACAATGGCACGCGTTGCGTCGATGCGTTGAAAGAGAGGAGGGGGTAGCGGACCCGAAATTCGGCTAACATATCGCGTGTACCATCGTCCGAAAAATTATCGGCAACTAAAATTGGAATCTGATAACGCCTAGCCTCGGGCAGGATCGATTCCAAACACTCTTTAAGGAGTTCCATTCGGTTGAATGTTGGTATACAAATCGAAAGTTTCATTGGTTCATCGGGAGTAGGGTGTTTGGTATTAAACGGCTGCTGTTAAGCAAGCAGTTTTTGAACGTAGCGCTTTTTCAGCCTGCACGCTGTGAAAATTCTGACGAGCACCTTTTAGGAGGCCTGGCTCAAAACACGGCCTCAAAGACAAGATTTTGGAGACAATCGCTGACATACGCTTTGCAAGGGCATTTTTAACATTAAACGAGACAAGCGCATTCAAAAATAGATGATGTTCGAAATATATATCTTCGATCGTTGAGTAAGGGATGATTGCCAATCAATAGTGAAATAAAGACTTTTTTGAACAGAGAGGTGATGGGCATTCAAATCAAACCTGTGAAACAACCCCACTGCACCTATATTAAATTTAGACTCACGATTCCAGACAGCACGAAAAATAGAGTGTCAAATAGATTAGAGAGGTCCCTAAGCTCCCTGATGTCGAAAGCAAGGAATGGTTAGGTTCTCACCGAGGTTTGTGTAAACGGCGGCCGAAAAGTGCGGCGGTGCCGGTTGAAAAGTGAGACACCTGTACCTCAAAATGGCTCAGCACTTTCCTTAGGTCAAGTGTCCCACGATGCACTTAACACCTTTGGATAAGCCGGAGCGGAGCGTAGGCTTTTCCAAAGGTGCGCCGCCCGCCAAGGGGG
>CANJZW010000019.1 GCA_947479475.1 Chthoniobacteraceae bacterium | reverse complement strand
TTGCTCATTGGTGGTTCTGGTTAAGCGTTGTAACTCAATCATAACCCACCAATTTTGGGCATGGCAGCGAAATTCGTGTGTCACGCCCTCTTTTTTTAGACGGTAAGGCGCTGGCTATTAAATGGTTCACAAATCACGGACAGGCTCTAGCGTAACAGGACGCGGCAGATTGTCTGTCGCGTGCTAAGCGGGATGCAGTTGTCTTGAACCTCGATACCAAGCGTGCCGGCAGACAGGGGCGCCCCCTTTCTTTGCACACAAAGCCGGCCTGTTCGCGCGTCCAATTCAAAGACACCCTTCTCGTTGCCGGATATGATTCGGTAGCTGAACACGGTGCCTGGGTCCGGGTCGATTGCGCGAAACGTGGCGATGGTTTCTCCGTCTGCCATCTTCGCACTGAGTTGAATCTCCTCAGGACCCTCCAGAGCCGTGACGGGCTGGTTTCCGCTCCAAATGGGCAGGTTCGCGACCTGGGCAATCACCTGAGGGCTGATTGCGTATTCGTCCGTTCCCAGCCCATACCGCTGGAAATGCGGAAGAAGATTTTTTCCTGACTCCTGGCAGAACAATAGGAAAAAGCGGTCGCGTTTGGCATTCGGACTTTTGGCATCGAGTGCGTCGAGTGCTGCGTCGGTTCCTGGCTTTTGCAGCCAGTTCATCCAGCGGCTGAAAACTTTTTGATACAGCGTCCATCCAAAACATTCTGCGAGCGTAAAGTAGAAGTCGTAGGCTACGCTCATTTTGCAAGCTTTGGGCCAGGTCCGTTCCGCCTCGGGGAGCGCGTTCCATTTTTGAAAATCCGCGATGCGCGTTTTGGCGTCGAAGGTGCTGTGTGAGTTGTTATCCCAAGACGTTCGATGATGAATGAGGGAAAGGACCAGTGCCGGAACGAGGTTCACATCAACCTCGCCATGGCTTGCGATGCCGTAGTTGCCATCCCAGCTGTCTTGAAAAGTGTGGCCGAGTTCGTGCAGAAAGCCCCAGTCACCTTTCTCCGGTCCCCGGATGGCAAGCGCTGTTTGATTTTCAACAGATTCAGCGCCATACGCCATCATCACCGGGTACCCTGCGTGCCCATATCCCACCACAATATCGCGGTCCACAAGCATCGACTCCCCTCGTTTGCGCCAGGCGGTGTAGCCCAAAATAGTGTCAGAGATGTCGACGACATTTTGCCAGTACTTTGCGATCGGTTCGGGATGCGTCAGGGTTCTAAGAAAATCCGAGGGGAAATAGCCCGTCCATTTCGGCGTCTCAATATAGCCCCAAGCGCCGGGCGCGTTCTTGATCCGAGAATTCCAGTCGGCTTCCGTTGTTTTTCCGAGGGTGAAGACAGGCGCTTCAACAGCTCCGCTAAAAACGGCAGTCACAATTCCCGCTGAACCATTCGCGGGCACAAGAATGCTGATAAGTCCGCCAAAGGCGTTGGCAGCGGCCGTTTGGGGCGCCGTGAGAGGAAATGACCTTGAGATTTGAGGGAACCTCCGCCAGTTGGCGAGAGGCCAGTTGGCATCGGTGTGGATGCCCACCTCGAGCTGAAGCCCCGCGTTTGTGGCGCCTGCTGGGAGTTTCACTTGGAAGGGGACGCCCGGGCGTGCGTAAAGGCCGGTGGAGATTCGCGTTTTTTCACCGTGGTTAACAAATTTATCCGGCCCGGTTGTCGCATTAAAACTGATCGAGCGTGTGATGGCAGGGCCCTCTCCTGCGGCGCCCGGATAATCGACGGCCGAGGGGTGTGGCGGAATGCGTTCTGGGGGAAGTGTCTGCAATATCAGATTTTGATAGCGTGCAATCATCGCGTCGAGGGGTCGGTTTGCCTTGCGAAGGATATGCTCCTTGTCGATCGTGACCCACCCTTTGGCAAAATGGAGGTTGTTAAGCTGGGTTTTTAGAGTTTCGCACAACACTTTCGCATCGATGCAGGCTTCGAGCGTTGCGCAACAATGTTGCCTGTCCGGTAAACTCAATTTTAGTTTTCCAGACTCCTCGGCAAGCAGTGAATCGATTGCGGACAAGGCGTTCGAATAAAGTGAATAAACTGGCTGGATAGGAAACGTCGTATCGCTTGGACCGGAGGAAATATAGGCGAGTCCCGCGCCCTCCAAAAGTCGCTGTGCCGCGGCGAGGGCCTCCTTTGAGGCGGCCCAGGGTGTCGCCATGAGCACCAATCCGCCGCCGCGTTTGAGATGCGCTAGGATAAAGGCCTCCATCGGCACAAACGTCGCATTGTGGACGTTGGCGACGATTAAATCCACATGGACCGGAGCCGTTTTGACATCGGTCTTTTTAGGAGGTGCTACGAACGTGAGTCCCGGAACGTTTACTTCCTTTTCAGTAGCGCCGATTAACATGACGCTCGCATTTGCTCTGCGCGCGGCCCACGTGAGAACGTTTTTTGTCCAGGGGCCCGTTGGTGCGCTGAGAAGCCCCGTATGAGCAAGCGCGACGATCCGTCCTCCTCCGGGCTGGTCCCCAGCATAACCGGCGCCAGCAACGACCTCCCGCTTTTGTGAGCTCACCATAGAAACGGCGAGGCGTCCCTGGATGGCGATGGATCCAGCCGTTCCCTTGAGGACCACCTCCGGAACCCCGGCCACTAATTCCTTGTAGTCGTCTTCGACCGTGGCTTTCAAAGAAGTGATGGCCAGAAACAAAAGGCCAAGTGCAAATAGGAGGGGCAGTTTTTTCATCTTTGGGGGCATCTAAGGGGTGATGCGAGAGCATCCGAACTGGAGCGGCTTGGTGGTGAAAATGGTGGGCGCTGTTATTTTTGCGGTCGAACCTCGAATGCGCCAGTAAGGCGAATGTCTTCCGAACCAATGCCGAACATGACTTTGAACGCGCCGGGTTCAACCACGCGCCGACCTTGGCGGTTGAACAATTCAAGCTCATTGGCGGGAATCTTCATCGCCACTTTTCGGCTCTCGCCGGTTTTAAGGTGGATGCGCTCGAACCCGCATTGATTAAGATTAATCCAGCCCTCGTGGTAGATCTCCTTTGTTGAATGAAGATCAATTGGAGAGGGGCGCAGAGGAGTTTCGCAAAATGCAGAGGAGGGGAAGGAAAGAAGCAGCGCCGAAAGAGTCCGGACTGAGGTTTTAAGCTTCAGATTCATGAGAATGTGTCGCATTGAATCAGGAATTCCAAGTGTGACAACCGCTTAGGCAACTGTTTTTTTGATCAAGATTCGGGGGGCGGGACTTCTTGAGGAAGTGATGGGCGTCGTCAAATCGATTTCATGTGCGAAATTTGCGGGTGAACTCCGCCTGTACTTGGAGTGTCCGGGTTACTCGTTCCCATTTTCAAAGCCTTGCGAAAGCGTGAAGCGAAGTAGAACATCCAGGACACCCCTTTTTCCACCCCATGAAATATTTCCGCAACGCCCTGGTATTATGCCTCAATGCCTCAATGGCTCTGTCGCTTCCCGTTTTTGCTGCCGACAAGGAACCGCCCGTGGCGAAAAAGCCCGAGCGTCCGCAGCCTCCGACTCGCCCGTTTGATGCACCCGGTTCCCCGCCTTTTACGCGGCTTGATGGAAAACCTGGTGCCAACCCGCCCACCGATACGGATGGCGATTTTTTAGTTGGGCCCGAGTATGTTCCCGCGCCTGAATTGAAGGTTGTGGACGGAGTGCCGCAGGGAAAGGTACAGCAGTTCAGCATGGACTCAAAGGAGTGCAAACTCTTCAACCCTGGGATTGCCAGGGATGTCTTCGGAACAGTTGACCCAAATAATCCCAAGACATTGATCGTTGAGACGCATCCGGTGGACTACAAACGCACTGTGACGGTTTACATTCCAGCGCAGTACGTTCCCGGGAGCGCCGCGCCATTTATCGTCACCCATGACGGCCCTGGAATGGGTAAGCCCGACATGAACTTCGCCCATGTCCTCGACAACTTGATTGCGCAGAAACGGGTGCCGGCCATGGTCGCAATCATGATCTCCAGCGGCGGCGGCGATGCGCAGGGACACGAACGGGGACGGGAATACGATACGATGTCCGGCTTGTACGCTGAATTTATTGAAAATGAGGTGTTGCCTCTCGTGGAGAAAAATTACGAACTGAAACTTACCAAAGATCCAGAGGGACGCGCGACTATGGGAACCAGTTCGGGAGGATCTGCGGCGTTGATCATGGCCTGGTATCACCCGGAACTTTACCATCGCGTGCTGACGCTTTCAGGCACCTTCGTGAACCAGCAGTGGCCGTTCAACCCCGAGACGCCAGACGGCGCGTGGGGCTTTCACAAAAAGCTCATTCCCGAAAGCACACCGAAACCGCTTCGAATCTGGATGGCCGTTGGTGACCGCGACTCGCTCAATCCAAATATCATGCGTGACGAGATGCACGACTGGGTGGATGCGAACAACCGTACGGCAAAAGAGCTGAAGGCAAAGGGATACCACTATCAGTACGTTTACTGTCTCAACGCTGGGCATGGCATCGGCAATGCCCGGGCGCAGATTCTGCCTCAGGCATTGGAATGGCTCTGGAAAGGTTACCCGGCCACGCCGGGTCGTTGATTAGCAAAAGGGGGCACGTCTTTGACGGGCGCTACGCGGGCTGGCATGACACTGGCCAAAACATTGCCCAAAGGAGCGGCAGTCGTGGGGTGGATTTATTTCAGGAGCCAGTCAACGGCCGCGGATTGTTTGTTTTTTTGCTCCCCGGAAAAGGAAACAATTTCATTGAACTTGGCACCTAAAACCGCCGGTTTATTGGTTTCGCCCGCGATCCAGAGGGAATGAGGCGCGTTGAGTGCGAGCATGCCGGGAAGATCGAGATACTTGGCGGCGGCTGGTAAAAACATGGGGTTTCGATAGTCGAGGATTTGGCCGAATCGAAACCCTTCCGTATCGAGGGCAGCCCGGTCAACGGCCTCGCCTGCGAGGGCGCGTGCGGCGGCCAGAATGGGCCCTGTTTTGCCCCAGGCTGCCACGGACACCATTGAGGGGGAGGGATGATTGCCCACTTTCGTTGTGCGTAAAAACCGCACAATGGTGAGCACGTCATGGGTGCGTTGGGCGAACAAGGCGTGGTTATAGCCATGGGTGAACCCCGCAAATTCGCGTGGGTTTTTGGAGATAGGAGCCTGCGTGAGAGGTTCGCCCCCCTGACGCAAAAGGTCGACACCCAGAACCGCCGCGCCGGATTTTAGAAGTCGCTTTACCTCCGGGTGTTGGACTGCGGACTTCCCGGTGTCATCCAGCCATACAATGGCACGGCCGTTCCACGTTTTGGGGAAGAGCCAGACGGCCGATACCTCTTCGTTATGGGTTTTATTAAGGAGACTTCCCGTCATCTCCAGAGTGTCGCCGAGGTCCTTTTTTTCTTTGAGACTCCATTCCACTTCGCCTGCATTTTCGTAAGAGCGGCCGATGATCACTTCGAGGGCAGGTCGTAGGACGTTCTGAAGTCCGGCGGAGGTGGCGGTGCTGGGCAGGAGTTGGTGGTTGGAGTCGTCGGTGAACCATTTGAGCAGGGCGCGCTCAAAAGCGGGGTCGCCGGCCTTGGGGGCGGGATGTTTTTCATCCCAAACGGTAAGCTGTTCGCGCGTGAGGGGTTCATAGTCTTGTTCAATGACGGGCGAGTGGAGGCCGAGTTTGAAGTGGTTGTTGACGAAGGTGTAAAACGCGCTGCGAGTGACTCCGTTGTAGTTGTGCAGGAAGTGTTCTCCGCGAAGTAGAAACACCTTGTCTTTGGCGCCCTGGATTTCATAGAGCTTTTGGAGTTCTGGGAATCCTTTGGACGACAGTTCCTTTGTCCAGTCGTTGGCAGTGTTCATGCCCTGGGGTTTTGGGGCGAAGAGACCGGCGAATTCTATGTTGCCGGTGTTTACGCGCAGCAGGCTGGCGTTTTCACAGGTGCAGCCACCTTGCATGGCAGTGCTTACCATCACGCAAGGGAAGGAAAGCTTGATGCGGTCATCGATGGCGGCAAGGAGCATTGTTTGCGTTCCGCCTCCGCTCGCGCCCGTGATGGCGGTGCGTTCTGGATCGACTTCCGGAAGGCTGAGTAGGAAATCAAGGCTGCGCACCGCGTTCCACGTTTGCAGTCCCATGATGCTTTGGGCGTGCGCCTCCGCCTGGGGACTGTAGAGGCCCCAGTTTTCGGTGGTGTTCATCTCGGGCCGCTGTTTGGCAAAAGTATGGACGATCTCCCGAGGGATTTGGACGCTGTCAGAATCGCTTAACATGTCCCACTGCCAGACCACGCAGCCCATTCTGGCAAGTTGAACGCAGAGCGACTGGAAGATGCTTCGTCCCCCTTTTTCGAAGCGTTCAGCTCCGATGGCTATTTCCTGCCGCACCTTTTCATCTGTCGCCAACGTTAGGCGTGCATCCTGCCAGTGACCGTGAGCAAACAGGACTCCGGGTACTTTGCCCTTTGGGTTTTTAGGCCTGTAAAGGCTGCCTGTGACAAAGAAGCCCGGCGTGCTTTCAAAATAGACCTTTTCAACGGTGTAGCCATCCCGCTCAATTTTGCCGTGAATCACCGGATTAAGCGGGGTTTTGGTAGGCATCGGCCACAAGCCCTCAGCGACCAGAATCTGGCGCCGCACATAATCTTTTCTTGTATCCCATTCGTGGAGTGAACTTGGAGGGCTGAAGGGAAAATAGCCGTTAAGTTCTTTGGGTGCCTGAAGGCGGATGTCTTCAGCGTGAGTGATTGCTGTAGAGCTCAGCAGAAAGGCAATCAAAAGGGGGGCGTATTTCATTTTGGGGGGAGGGTGTTTGGGTATCCTTGGAAGGGGTTGTGTAAAAGACAATCTCTCAGAGTGAAAAATTGAGGTTTTTGGGGTTAAGGAACGACCCCAAAGTCAACATGTTGGGTTACTGCTTTGGAGCGTGAGCGTGCCTAAGCTGGGACCGTGCGGCTGCGGGGTGAATTTTAGCCCTAGCGCACGCGCGCTTGTTCCGTTGAGCCTCCGGTTTACCTCCGCGGCAACGGCCCCGGCGGTTGGAGGGCCCTTTGGCTAGGGTTAAAGATTCTGCACGAACCCTTCCAGCGTCTGGGCGCGGACGGCCTGCGTGAGGAGTTCCCCAAGCCGGGAGATATCCTGCAGTCGCTCGATGGCCTCCACTAGCCCGGTCGGCACCGTTTGGAACCTTGCTTCCAAAGCCTGAACCACGGCCCTGCGCATCGCCACGACTTGACCCAAACTAAGCCCCTCAGAGCGGCCCTCAGAGCGGCCCTCAGAGCGGCCCTCAGAGCGGCCCTCAGAGCGGCCCTCAGAGCGGCCTTCAGAGCGGCCTTCAGAGCGGCCTTGGGAGATGCCTTCTTCGCGGCCCATTTGAACAAGTCTATCTGCGAGAGTCATAGTTTTGGCGTTGAGGGGTTGGGTTTGAATCCGGCGAGTGCGGCGCAGGAACTCTGAAGCGTCCACGTCAGCGTTCAGAATATACCGTAAAAAACGTTCGAGTGCATCCCCAGAAATCTGTGGGAGCAGGGTTTCGTCCCAGATCCAGTCCGCAAGCAGCTCCGATACCGGTTCCGCCTTGAGTATGCGCATTGCCAGAATCCCCTCGGGTGTTCCTCCGATGGCTTCGTAGGGCGTGCGTGCCAGCTCTATAATGTGATACATGAGAGCTGGTTGCCAGGGCGTCAGAAGCCTTGCGAGCTGGGGCGGTATTTCCAGAATGTCTGCGAGCTTGTTGGAAGTTTTCCACGGCCTTCTTCCCTGCACCAGCACCAGGGGAAAAACGGGTGGGAGCTTTGCAGGATGGGGGTGTTCCTCGGCAAAGCGCTGCCAAACCCGTACCACATACGCGAGCACTCGCAGCGCGATGCGCGGATCTTCCGTACTCTGGTGTTCAAAGAGAATGTAGAGCAATACTTCTGTCTCCTGAAAGCGGACGCTGAAGAGGAGATCGCTTTCGGAAGACTCAAACTGTGGATCAATGAACGCCGAGGGTAGCAGTTGGAGGGAGTCCCAACGGAAAAGGGGCCCGAGTTGGGAGGGAAGATGATGCTGGAAAAAGGCGCGCGCGTTGACGGGGTTGGAAAAAGTCGCTTTGAGGAGTTTGTCGTTGGGTTGGTGGAGGTCGTCTTGTTCCATGGCAGAAGCCGTATTCGTGGCCTCGTAGTAAACTCGGATTCGGCTGTTGCTTTGGATGCCGAGTTCTTGCGCCGGATTTTGGTTGGACTCAGGAGTTCACTGAGGGAGGCTCCTTTCATTGAGGTAATCGGTCTCAGTGAAGGAGTACAACCCGCCGATGTGCGCCACGCCCAATGGAGTCTGTGCCGGTGGGGCGGCAGTCAGGCCCAGAGACAGCACCGGAAGGCCGAGTGCGAGGCTGATGAAAAAATGTCTGGAGACTGACTGCATCTTTTTAGGATGCGAGCCTCCCGCAGCTTTCGGGCGAGCGCCGGAAGCCGGAGTCGGGAAGAGGCTCGGAGTAGAACCGTTGGGATAGAACGCCGGGGCGCTACGCGGGCTAAGGGATTTGACGCAGCACTCGCACTTTGTGTGCTTCGCTGTCCCCGATAAACACGGAGCCGTCTACATCCACAAAAATACCGTGGAGTCTGGCCATCGGGCAGGCGAGGGGGTCGCCATCGGGGCCGTCCCCTTTTTCACCAGTGCCTGCCATCAGTTCAAGGTTGCCCGTGGCTTTATTGATCAGGCGTACGGAGTGGCTCTCCGTGTCTGCTAGCCAGGCGTTGCCTGCTTTGTCGATGGAAATGCCCTTTGGGCCCTTAAGGGTCGCCGTCCGCGCGGGAGCGCCATTCCCGGTAAAGCCGCTTGCCCCGGTCCCGGCGATATGAGAAATGCGGTTGGCTGCTAGATCAAATTTGAATACCTGGTTGCCTTCGCGCGTGGCGAGCCACAGGTTGCCGTCGGCGTCAAAATCGATTGAACGGGGCCCCTTGAGCGGCGTCCCCGCGATGGGGGAGCCGTCGGGTGTGGGGCCGGGGCTTCCAGTGCCTGCAAAGGTAGAGATCACGGACGTTTTCATATCCACCTTCCGGATGGTGTGATTGCCGATATCGCAGATGTACAGGCTGCCGTCGGGGCCGAACTGAATGCTGTGGGGTGACTTGAGCTGCGCTGCGGAGGCGGGGCCTCCATCGCCGGAGTAGCCCGCGCCGCCACCACCCGCGAAGGTGGTGATGACTTTCGTTTTGATCTCAATTTTGCGAACGGCGTTGTTACTCATGTCGACGACGTAAATATTGCCGCTGCGATCAAAACGGATTTCATGCGGCAGGTTGAAGGTGGCCTCCAAGGCGGGCCCTCCGTCCCCCGAATAGCCTTTTTTACCGGAGCCTGCGACGGTGGAAATGGTTCCATCCGGGGCCACCCTGCGGATGCGTTGGCCCGTGTATTCGCAGAACCAGATTGCTCCGTCCGGGCCCCTGACGACGCCGAAGGGATTGTCGATCTCGGCTTGGGTGGCTGGCCCGCCATCTCCTCCAAAACCCTGCTTGCCGTTACCGGCAAATGTTTCAATCCGCCAACCGGCGGCGCAAAGCGTCTGAGTCTGGGAAAGGAGCGAGAGGAACAGGACGGCGAGGGCGGCTGGAAGGGGGTGGAGTTTCATGGGCTTCACAGGATGGCAAGGTCTGCGTTTGAGAGGAAAGAATTTCCAGAAAAATCGGGCTGCGCCGGCCGGACGCTTTCGATTCATCCGAGGCACTCAGGGGACTTTGGCCGGTCGAATTTGCGAGGCTGGCCGGGCGCTGAACAGGCGTGGATCGCCGGTGACGTGAAGATCCCTCGAGATGAGGCCTTGCCACGGGCCGGATAATCCTGGTGGTAACAGACCGCGTGGTCCAATCCCCGTTTGTGTGGGGGAGCGGAGGCCGTTCCCCTGGCGTGGGTTTGACGCAGCTCTCCCCTGTGTAGACGCCCCTCTTTCGAAGCTGGACCCTGCACTCCTTTTCTACGTCAAACCCTGCACGCCCCACAAATTAGAATCGGCCTCTCCGGCTTGTTTGGCTGCGTTTCTTCTTAGCCGCTCCGAGTTCCAAGTTTTCCTGGGCCTACAGCACAAGAATAGAGCCGGCCATCGGTTGAGTCGCTGGGAGGGCGCGCAGCCCGACTTGAGCAGGGGCAAACCGCCCAGTGAAGTCACCTTTGGTCCGCTTGGACGGCGAACTTACTTGAGTGCGGCCTGCTTGGAGGCATCCCTCCGACCAGAAGCGTAGGCTTCAAACACGCGCTTGATTTCATCGCGCACCCGTCGGAATACCGCCAGTTGCTCCTCGTGTGTGCCCGTGGCGTGCGCGGGATCGTCAAAGCCCCAGTGGTGGCGGTTGATTTGGCCGGGGAACATGGGGCAGGCCTGATCGGCATTGCCACAAACCGTGATCACCGTTTCGACCGATTGGTCCAGAAACGTGTTCATGTGTTTGCTGTGGTGGCCTGCCAGATCGATGCCGATCTCCCGCATGACTTCCACGGCCAAGGGATGCACATAGCCGGCGGGGTTGGAGCCCGCGCTGGCTACGTTCAGAAACTCTCCCGCAGCCTGGCGGAGAATACCTTCGGCAAGGTGGCTGCGGCAGGAATTGCCGGTGCAAAGAATTAAAATTGTCGGGTTCATCTGATTTTTAGCAGCAACCTGAGGAAGGGGTGCAGCAGGAGCTCGCTGGCTTGGTGTTGATTTTAATTTGGAGTTTCGGGGGCGGCTCTGGAGCACACGTGTTCGGCAGGCAGATCCCACGCGCCAGGCAGTCGGTGTGTTTGGAACCGAGTTGCAGGAGGAGGGTTCCTCCTGAAAAAGAGGCGTTTTCCACCGGAAATTGGGCGACAACGGCCCCCTCGTGTTCAATCTCCACGGGCAGTTCATGGGTGGGCAGGATGTCGCCGGCTCTCTGGAAAATATCGGCAAGTTTGCCCGCCAGAAGTCGGTGTTCAACATCGTCATGCACCCAGGTCTGCAGCAGGCAAGTTTCCTGCGTGCGCCGCGTGCCGCCGCAGTCGATGAAGCGTTTGGTCACATGACCCACTTCGGTGATGTGATAATGGGCCGCGACACGGGTGCCGTCCGGCAGTTGGAGCGCGAGGGGGGCCTCGGGGTGGGCGCGAAGGTGGTCTAGGAATTCGTGGATGTTCATAAGTTAGCAGCAGTTTGGAGGTTGAGTCTCCGGCTTGGTTGGGATCGGTCCGGAGCCGACTCCTTCGCTGGGGCCCACTTGGTCGACGCAGCGTAGAAAGTCACCAAAACAGTCGCAGCCAAGCCGGTAATACACGTTGAGCCCGCGTTTTTCGGAGACCAGCACTCCGGCTGCGCGCAGCAGCGACAAATGCTTTGAGACGGTGGAGACATCATCGCCAACAAGGTCCCGCAGCTCGGCCACGCAGCGTTCCCCGTGCAGAAGGGCCTCCGTGATGAGGAGACGGGAGGGGTGGGCTAGCGCCTTGAGGACGGCCACGCGTTTGAGGGAGGGGAGTGAGAGGGTGGCTGGCATGCGTGGTTAATTGGCAAAATAGCCAAATTAAAGACCATTGCAAGCATCCAGGTGGATGAACGAACTTTACCCCGCGTTTCTCTCGTGAAAGGCGCACGTAGGCAGCCAAGGTTCGCGAGGAAACAGGGAGCGCGGCATCGATTGGCCGCGCCTGAGGAATCCTCGGGTGCAGCCCGTGAGAGCAAGGGGCGGGCGCTTCCTTTACTTGATGAATATCAGTTCGTTGGTCAGAAACACGACCTGAGCGTACCGCTCCCAGGGAGTCAGCGGTTTGCTTGCCGGAGCGGGTGCTGCTTTTTTGAGTCGGCCTGCGACTGAACCGACTTCCTGAGGGAGGAGGCCGTTCGTTTCTATCTGCGTTTTTGGGTCCTCATTGAGGAAGGCGCGCGACTGCTCCAGTTCCCGCGGTGTGGGCGGACGCTGCAAGGCGGTCCGGTAAATGAAGGCTACCTTTTCCTCGTCCGTGCCGGATTTAGGGAAATCTTTTCGAGCGAACAGGTTTCTGACCTGCTCGGCGATAAAGGGGCTGTTCATCATGAAAAGCGCTTGCTGCGGAACGGTGGTGAGTACGCGTTCGCCAGTGCTAATGTCCGGGTTGGCGAAGTCAAAGGTGTTGAACATTTCCGGCAGGGCGGACCGGTCGATCATGGCGTAGACGGTGCGACGGTTGGGGGGTGTCCCGAGGGCGCCTGCATCGAGGCCGGCGTAACGGTTTTTGGTTGAGACGGCGATTGTGGAACCGCCGCCGAGTTGGAAGGGTTTCCCTCCCACTTTGGAGTCGTCGAGGGAGGCGCTGGCGAGGAGAAGGGTGTCGCGGATCTGTTCGAAATCGAGCCGTTGGACATTGGACCGCCACAGCCACTGGTTGGTGGGATCCACCGCGAGGCTGGCTTCCGAGGGGCGGCTCTCCTGCTGGTAGGTGGCCGACATCACGATGAGCTTGTTGAGCTGTTTGAGTGACCAACCGTGCTCCATGAGCCAGCTGGCCATCCAGTCCAGAAGCTCCGGATGGGTGGGGGGCTCCGAGCGGGTGCCGAAATCGCTCACGGTGCGCACGATTGCTTGTCCGAAATGCCACTGCCAAATCCGGTTCACAATGACGCGGGCCGTCAGAGGGTTGTCTTTGCTGGCAATCGAACGCGCCAGTTCCAAGCGGCCGCTCCCGTCCTTGAATGCGGCCTGTTCGGAGCCGCCCAGAAGCGTCAGGAAATGGCGTGGAACCACCGGGCCGCGGTTGTTGGGTTCGCCCCGGATGAGCACTGGAGAATCCCGCGGGACGACCTTGTCGATGAGCGGCATGGCGCGCACGGGGGCGCCGTTGTGGGTGAGGTTGAGGACGCCTATTTTGCCCCGGATGATCGCCATGGCATTGGTGAACTGCACTCCGAAGGTGAGTGAGATGGTCCGCTCGCCGGGCCGCAGGCTGCTGTTGACTGCGAAAACATCCCTGCGCAGGGTTTCCAAAGAGGGGTCAGCAAGCGCGGCCTGTGTCTTGGCCAGTTGGAAACCACCCTTCGCGGCATTTCTCCCGACAAATTCAGGCAGGGCGAGCGCCTTGTTCAGTTCGCCAAAAGCTTTCGTGTACGCAACCGCAACGTCCTTCAGAGAAGCCGGTGCCTTGTCGATGATCGCGCTCAACAAGGCGGGATTGTAAACCGTGGATGCCGCCATCTCGTACGTGAGCGCGGGCGCAAGCTCCGCGAAGCGCTCTGCAGGAAGTGCTGCGAACTCAAACCAAGGCCCCAGAAGAGGGTCGGCTTTGGACTTTTTAGAGGCTTCCAACTGGCGAACCTGTTCCTGCAGGGCCGCCGCGATTTCAGCCTTCAATCCTTGGTTTTTGGCCGCGAGCCGGAAGTTCCCGCCTTTTTTGGAGGTGTCCGTGGTTTTCGAGGATTCCCGGACCGCGAGGAGATAATCGCCTGTGCGGTCCAGCATTCCGGCCAGAATGCGGGAACCTTCGGAGAATTCATGCTCCTTGCATTCTTTTTCTACTTTGTCCACCTCGGCTAGGTAGCCGGAGTACGCTGGGTTAGCCTTTGGATCGGCGAGGTCGGGGCCGATCAAGGGTTCTTCACTGCTGGCGAAGATCCCGTGGAGGCCGTAGTAGTCGCGGGTGGGAATGGGGTCGAACTTGTGGTCATGGCAGCGGGCGCAGGAACCCGTGATTCCCATGAGGCCTTTGGTCACCAGGTCGATGCGGTCATCGAGCACGTCGTTTTCGACCCCCATGAAGCGTTTGCCCACCGTCAGGAAGCCAAGGGCGGCCATTCGGGTTTTGTCCTGTTTGGCTTCGGGCAGGCGGTCGGCCGCGATTTGTTCGATCAAAAACTTGTCGTAGGGCAGGTCCTGATTGAAGGCGTTGATTACATAATCCCGGTATGTCCAGGCGTACGAGTAGAGCGGGTCGCGCTGTTTGCCCACTTTACGGTCGCCGCTCGTGTCCGCGTAGCGCGCGATATCGAGCCAGTGGCGGCCCCAGCGTTCTCCGTAGCGGGAGGAGGCGAGGAGGCGGTCCACCAATTTTTCGTAGGCGTTGGCGGCTTTGTCTGCGAGGAAGGCGTCAACTTCTTCCGGGTTGGGTGGGAGTCCTGTGAGGTCGTAGGAGAGCCGGCGGATGAGGGTGAATTTATCGGCCTTGGCGGAGGGCTGGAGTTTGTTTTCGGCCAGTTTCGCGAGGACAAACTGGTCGATTGGATTCTGCGCAAACTGTTTTGGATCCGCCGTTTTTGGGACGGGCGGCTGGCTGATTTTTTGAAAAGCCCAGTGTGTAGCCGCTTTTTCGGCATCCCAGGGGGCGGCTTTTGACGCGTGTTTGGCCGTGGTGGGTGCGGTGCGGGGGTCTGGCGCGCCCATTTTTACCCACTCTTCAAAGTCGGAGATCACGGCCTCCGAGAGTTTGGTTTTCTTGGGCGGCATCGCCGAGTCTGGATCCTTCCCTTCATGCCGGATGGCGGAGATGAGAGCGCTTTTCTTCAGATCCCCCGGAACGATGGCCGGCCCACTGTCGCCTCCTTGTAAAAGCCCGTCCCGAGTGTCTACCAGCAACCCACCCCGGATGTTTTCGCTGTCAGCGCTGTGGCATTTGTAACAACTCTCGATGAGGACAGGGCGGATTCTCTTCTCAAAAAAATCAGTCTGTGCCGTGTCGAGGGCCGCCGCGGCGGGCAGGGTCGAAAGCAGAAGCCCTGCGAGGGGAAGAGACAAGCGGTTCATAGAGAGCGGGAGGGTGTCGATCTGAAGCGGGGAGGCGCCGGGATGCGCTGGGGCGTGGAAGGCGTTGGCCTAGGCGATGAGGTCCTTGACCACGTTGCCGTAGACGTCGGTGAGACGGAAGTCCCTGCCGTTGTAGCGGTAGGTCAGTTTTTCGTGGTTGAAGCCGAGCAGGTGGAGCATGGTGGCGTGAAGGTCGTGCACGTGGACTTTGTTTTCCACGACGTCATAGCCGAATTCGTCGGTGGCGCCGTACGCCTGTCCGCCCTTGACGCCGCCGCCGGCCATCCAGGCGCAGAACGCCCGATTGTGGTGGTCGCGGCCGGGTTCGCCTCTTGCGCCCTTGTCGTGGCGGGGGGTGCGGCCGAATTCTCCGCCCCAGACAACCAGAGTGTCCTTGAGCATGTCGCGCTGTTTGAGATCGCGCAGCAGGGCGCCGATGGGTTGATCCACCATGTCCGCCTGCTTTTGGAGGTTGCCCTTCACGTCGGTGTGGTGGTCCCAGCCGCCGGCCCAAACCTGGACAAAGCGCACCCCGTTTTCCACCAAACGGCGGGCGACAAGCATCCGGCGCCCCATTTCGGAATCCCCGTACAGATCGCGGATGTTTTGCGGTTCGCGGCTGGAGTCGAAGATTTCCATCGCTTCCGACTGCATTTTGAAAGCCAATTCAAAAGACTGAATCCGCGAGTCTAAAGCCGACTCACGGTTTAACTGCTCCGAGTGCTCCTCGTTGAAGGAGCGCAGCAGATCCAGCTGCTTGCGCTGCTCTTCCTGAGAGGCATGGTAGCTCTTGATGTTCGCGATGATCTTTTCCGCAGGCGCGCTGACGTTGCTTACGAGAGTTCCCTGATAGGAGCCCGGCAAAAAGGCGGAGCGCCAGTTGGTGGCCCCTCCGAGACCGCCGCCCAGGGCGACAAAACCGGGCAGGTTCTGGTTCTCAGAGCCCAAACCGTACAACGTCCACGAGCCGACCGAGGGTTTTACCATCCGTCCCGAACCGGTGTTCATCATCAGCGTTGCGAATTCGTGCGCCGGGATGTCCGTGGTCATCGAACGGATGACTGCGATGTCGTCAATACTCTCTCCGATTTTCGGGAAAAGGGAGCTGACTTCCACGCCGCTTTGCCCGCTTTTCTTGAACTCAAACTGCGAGGCCAAAGGGAGGCCGCCGATCTGAGCGAGATCCTGTCCCGCGTATTTGGCCATGCCAGGCTTCGGATCCCATGTGTCGATGTGTGAGGGCCCGCCCTGGCAGAAAATGTGAATAACGCGTTTGGCGGTGCCCGGAAACTGCGGTTGCTTGGGGCCGAGGGCGGAGCCGCCCGAATTCAGCGCGGCTTCCAGCGAGGTGGAACCTGCCTGGCCGAGAAGGCCCCCGAGGCTGAGGGCTCCAAAGCCCATGCCGAAACGGTTCAGGAACTGGCGTCGGGTGGCGCAGAAATCAGCAGGAGAGGGAAGATGTTGGCGGATGTCCATGGCGGGAGGGTGGTAGGGGATTCGCTGGCTTTACGCTAAGGTAAACCCCGAGAGTGCCGAAACGTTGCGGGGAAATACGCTCCAAAAGCATCTTTTTTGAGCAAATCACGCAGTCGGCCCTGTTTCCCCGGCCCTAAAAAATAAGTTTCCTCCCATGCAGCCCCTGCCAGCGGTCGGTGGAAGGCGCAAGTTTTAAGGGAATCACAGCAGCCCTGCACTAAGTTCTAGGAGGTTTTGCGGCTTTCGCTTAGATCCTGCTTATCAATCCCCTTATGAAACGCCTTTCGTTCTTCCTGCTTTTTGCGTGCTGCGTCGTCTCCGTCTCAGCCCTCCCCCCGGCGGCGCGTCCGAATATCGTGTTTATTGTGGCAGACGACCTCGGGATCAACGATCTGGGCGCGTACGGCCGCGTCGGGCACCGGACGCCCAACCTGGACCGGCTAGCCTCGGAGGGGAAGCGGTTTACCAACGCCTACGCGCCTCACCCCGTGTGTTCGCCGACTCGGGCCGCCCTGTTGAGCGGACAACATCCGGCGCGATTGCAGTTAACCAACTTCCTTCCGGGCCGTCCGGATTGGCCGGGGCACCGGCTCTTGCAGCCGCCGCTGCCCTCGGGGTTGTCCACCGATGCGCCGACACTTGCGGAAAAGCTTCAAAAAGTGGGGTACGCCACGGCCTGTATCGGGAAGTGGCATCTTGGGGGGCGCGCGCCTTTGGATGCGGCTTCCCGGGGGTTTGAATTTGTGTTTGCCGGCAAGCCCAACACCGTTCCGAGTGCGGAGGAGGGGGGGAAGGGCGAATTCGGGCAGGCTGCGAAGGCTGAGGAGTTTTTAGGGGCCAACGCCACGCGCCCCTTTTTCCTCTACCTGGCTTTTGACAATCCACATGTGCCCTTGGCGGCCCAGCCTGAAAGGGTTGTTGCCAAGGCCGGGTCTTTCAACCCCGTCTACGCCGCGATGATTGAGACGCTGGACGCCGCCGTGGGGCGCGTTTTGGAGAAAATCGATGCGCTTGGGTTGCGGGAAAAAACTCTGGTGGTCTTTTGCTCTGACAACGGCGGGCTCCACGTGCTGGAGGGGCACGACACGCCCGCCACCCACAACACGCCTTTCCGGGCGGGCAAAGGTTTTTTGTACGAGGGGGGGATCCGGGATCCGCTGCTGGTCCGCTGGGCGGGTAAAGTGGCTCCCGGTCTGGTGAGCACCCCTGTCGTTCTGGCGGACATGGCTCCGACGATCGTTGAACTGGCGGGAGCCGAGGCTTGCAAACCCTGCGACTACATTAGTCTCGTGCCGGTGCTTCTGGGAGGGGGCAGTCTTGTGGAACGGCCGTTGTACTGGCACATGCCCAATTACACCAACCAGGGAGGGCGGCCTTCCGGCGTCGTTCGGGAGGGGGATTGGAAGCTTATCGAACACTACGAGGACGGCCGTTTGGAGCTTTTTGAGCTGAAGGCGGATCCCTCGGAACAAAACGATCTTGCGGCGGCCGAACCCGCGCGCGTGGCGGCGCTGCGGGGCAAAATGGAAGCCTGGCGTCGCAGTGTGAATGCCTCGATGCCCAAGGCGAATCCCGCCTTCCAGCCGGCGTTGTGGACGGCTTGTTACGAAACCTTTGATCCCTCCCGCATTGAGCTGCGTGGGACCGCCGCGGAAATGGCTGTCCCGATGGAGGCGTGGCGGAAGGTGATGAGTGGCGCGGGGGGCAAAGGTACTCCGGGCGCCGCCCCTCGGATCGGTGCCCTTGGGGACAGCCTCGCCGGGGTTGCCGGCTTGGTGCACCTGGAGGCGAGGGACGCGCAGGTGCACGGAGAGAAGCTGCGCTATGAAAATCCCCCTCAAAAAGACACGCTGGGTTATTGGGTGGACGAAAAGGACTGGGCGGAATGGGACTGCGTCATTCCGCAGGCGGGCCGGTACGCCGTGGAGGTTTTGCAGGGCTGCGTCAAGGGCGGTTCGACAGTGGAAGTGTCCGTGGGTGAGGCGAGTTTGCGCTTCACAGTGGCCGATACGGGGCACTACCAGCGGTTTGTGCCAAGGAGGGTGGGGGTGCTGGAACTGCCCGCTGGAAAGGCGAGTGTTTCAGTCAAGCCGGTGGAGAAAAAGGGGGCGGTGATGGATCTGCGGCGCGTCTCGCTGATCCGGGTGCCTTGAGTTGCAGTAAGAGGCTTTGCCCATGGATCGTGGCCGTCGCTTTTTTGCAAGCGCCTCGGTCCCTATGATGCGTGGGTCTCCGGTGACTTGCTTTCGCTGCGCGGATTCTGAGAAGGAGGGAGGGGGAGTCTGACTAGAATGGCGGCCCCCGGATCTAACTTATCTGCCTACGTTTTTGGCGTTGCCGGTCTGGTAGCCGATTGTGATTTTGGTTTTGTCGATGCCAAGACCAGTCAATTTGTTCCCAAATTCGGTGTTGTTCATGTTCTCTAAGGCGGTGGGCATGCGGATCTGGGTTGTTCCGTAAAATACGCCCTGCTTGAAATTAACGTAACCAGGCTGAGTGGGCATGTTTTCGCCCGGCTTGGCCGCGACCTTGCCGTGGAAGGAGTTCAGGTACACGTACGAGGTTCCGTTAAACACCACATCTTTGAGGACGATCGTAGTGGCGTCGAGGGCAACCCTCTGGGCGTTTGTGAAGTTGACGGAGTTCAGGTCAATGATGTTCTTCAACTGGGCGGCGGTGGGCGTACGACCGTCCGTGCCCACGCCAGGACCGATCACATCCCCGCCTGCCGTGATGTTCACCTCGTGGTGTCTGATCTCTACATTTCGTACCGAGACAGCACCAGTTTTGGAGGTGAGGTGAAGGGCTCCCAGAATGGAGTCCGAGGGTCCTAACACAACGAGGACGTCGTTGTCGTTGTCGTTATTGTTCATTTCCGGGTTTGTCGTCTTCCAGTTCGACTTCGCGCCCTTGATCGTTAGGTCGCCTCCGCTGGTGAGGTTGATGTTGTCTGCAAAAATTCCGACGTCTCTGACTAGGGGCGACGGTGTGAGCCACTGCAGCATCATCACTTTTTCGGCCACCGCCGTGAAATGGGTCGTGTTTGAGGTTGCTGTATCTGTGTAAAAGATCCCGAAATTAGAATCCGTGAGTGTGAGGTCCCCCGCCTTTGCCGTAAGGTTTGTTTCCTTCACAGAAAACGCATTCACCTTAAGGGCCTCGAGGTTTCCGGCATTGGAGATGGCGGTGATTTTCTGTACGACCTCATCTGGCACACCGGTGTAAAAATTCACCCCGCTCAACGACAAATTGCCGCCCGACTCAAAGGTTGAATCAATCGTGTAAAGAGGGATGTTGCCGATGGAGAGGTTTCCGGCGGCTTTCACACTAAGCACCTCGCTGCTGATGCGCAGATCGTCGAGGTCCGTGATTCCCAATGAAATAATGTCAGGGGTGCTTAGGGTCGTGCCGTCGCGGCGAGAGATACTAACATCCCCTTCAAATGATTCGATCCTGACATTTCCTGCTAAGATTTTGGAATCAATCATCTCGATTGACGGGGCAATTATGCGAATCACACCGGTGGCCGGTCCGTTTGATTGAAGCGGCCATTCATTCACGATAGCGACGCTGTCGAGTTTGAGTGTGGTCTTAATTGCCTGTGTCTTCGTTGCAAGCGTCAGGGTGTCTGCGCCTGAGAATTCAGTGCCGGCCGCATAAATGTCGAGGAGCGAGGTTGCGATGTTGAGCGCCGAACCTTTGCTGATGTTGATCGTGTTTCCGGCACTCAGGATCAGGGGAGTTCCAGTCTGCACGCCACCCAGACGCAATGATTCAGCGGTGGTCTTTGTTTCCGCCGCGGGTTGGCTGAGCGTCAGTTTGCCGTCCAGTGAGATGGCTGAAATTGTTGTCCCGTCGGGAAAGGAAGGGCTGTCGATTGTCATTCCCACGATCAGGCCGTTCACATCGTTCATATTAGAAACGGTCACTTCGTAACTTCCTGCAGTCCATGTACCTTTGATGGACAGGGATAAGCTCATGCTCGTGCTGGTTGAGTCAGCCTTGTTGCTTAAAGTGATCGTGTTTTTGATCCGGTCGATCGCATTAATCGTTGTGCCTGCAGGAATGTTGGCGCCAGCGATTGCCATGCCAACTTCCAGACCGCCTACGTCTGGTAGTTTCACCTCGAAGCTGTCTGCGGTGGTCGAGGCGCCGCTCAGATTCGGATAGGTGCGTACATTTTCAAAACCGGCGAAGGCAATGCTCCCGTTAATGGTGATGTCCTTAAGGGCCAAGATGGCACTGGCATCCTTGGTTTCAAACGGACTGTGCAGAAAGATGTCAGCAGGGGAAGTGGTGCCCGAGGCAGCAACGGGAAGGGTCAGGGTGACATTTTGCGCGAAAAGAGTCGCAACCATGGGGTTGAGTATCTCCCCTGGCAAGGGGTTGGCCGCAGTGTCCAGACCGCGGGGGACGGCGGTGAACATTTTTGAACCGGCATTCGAACCGCTGAGTTCCTGGGCTGAGCCGTCTATTCCGAAAATAAATTTCTCGGGAGCGATCAGTGGGTCAGCCTGTGTGCTGGGGGCGATGCTCAGTGAATGCGTCAGTGCGTAAAGAAGATCGGCGCTGGGAAGTTTGCTTGTGTTGGTGGGGGTTTCTGGCGTGGGTTTGACTTGATCGATGACTGTCACCGCTGCTTTTTTAACAGTTTCAGCAATTGCGACCGTGAGCTCCTTGATCTGCGCTTTTGCAGCGGCAATTTTTTGCCGCACCTCCTCCCGCTTTGCCTCCCGCTTTGCCTCCAGCTTAATCTCCAGACTCTTCTGTTTGGCCTTGTCCACGGAATTAATCACGGCGACGTCCACCTTGACGGCCACTCCTGGCTGGTCGCCGATGGCGAGCCCCGTCGTCTGCAGCGCGCCGCTCGCAATTTTGGCCTGCTGAACATTGACCGCCGCCTCAATTTTAGCGATTGAAGCCAGCGGCTTCGAAAAACCGCCAACCAACTTCGAGCCGCCCACGCTCCCTTTGAGCTCGAAGTTCAACGGGGGCGTTGGGGGTTTTCCGGGAAGGGCGAAACTCATCTGGCCTGGCGAAAGTTTGGAAGAACCGCCCTTGGCGCCGTCCACCTGTCCTTTGCCCTCCAGCAGCATGACCTTGAAGCCGCCCGAGGGATTGGCCCCCACAATCAGGGTCGTGCCCAAGACCGAAGCGGTTGCTCCCGCGCTTTTGATGCGGCCGCCGCCCTTGCCCTTTGGCGAGTTGAACAACACGCTGCCCTGGGCGATGTTGATGTCACGGCTGTCTGCTTCGACGGAAAAAATGGTGTTGGCACCCACCCTGGTTACGGTTTTATCCTCCGCGACCAGTTCGGCCCGAGAGTCAGGTCCCGTTTTAAGAACATTGGGCGGCACCAAAATATCACCCGCCTTTGCAGGGCTTTCCTTCTTGGTGGCGACGTCGATGACAATCACGTCTTTCACGACATCCGTGAAGGTCAGGTTCTGAATTGCCGCTGAGTACGCCGGCATGACAGATAACGGCCAAAGGAGCAGGCAGAGTCTGGGAGATGTAAAATTCATAATCGGCTTAGCTTTCTACAGAGCAGTTTTCGGGCCGTCCCCCTTGTTTGCTTTGGTTTTCAAAGCGAAAAGGGTCAAAAAAACATCAAAAGTGCTCTCCGTGGCCTCTCTTTAGGCCCAGCCAAATACGCCCGCGGCGTTTTTTTCAAGCTGTAAGGCCAGTATTTCCGGGCAAACCTCCAAACTTACAGCCAATTGATCCATGCACAGTCGTAAATTTGCCGGGTGGTTCAATGGATGCACACCTTCAACCTCAAGCCGGTGGAGCGCCACCTTTTCCGGCGGCGGCATGTCAGGCGCGTCGGTTTCAATCAGCAGTCGGTGCGGCGGGATGTTTTTAAAAGCGGCAAGCTGGTTTGCCTTTCGCGGATGCAGAAACCCCGGCGAAAGCGAAAAGTAGGCGCCTGCCCTAACCCATTCGGCGATCATGGATTCTGGGCCCGCGTAGCTGTGGAGGAGGAAGCCGCGTTTGGATGGGGGGCTGCGTTTCAGGCAGGCGGCCAGTTCGGGCCAGGCCTTTAGGCAGTGCAGGGTGATTGGCCGTTCCAGGCTGCGGCTGAGCTCCAGGTGTGTTTCGAGCACGCGCCGCTGGTCTTCCAGGTCGGGGTTTTCCATCCACCGGTCCAGCCCCGTCTCGCCGATGGCGGCTCCGGGGTGTTCCTTGAGGAGCGCCTCCAAACGGCGGGCCCAATCCTCGGAGCGTTCCTTCTGCCACCAGGGGTGGAGGCCGTAGGAGGCGTACACCCCGGGTTCGGTGGTGGCTAGCGCAGTCACGGCGGGCCAGTCCGATTCGCGGGTGGCGTTGACCATCCACCGGGTGATGCCGAGCGCGCGGCACTCGCGTAGGGCACCAGTCAGGTGTCCGCGAAGGCGCGGATCCTGGAGGTGGCAGTGGGAGTCGCTCAGGATCATGGAAGCGGACCGGAGAGGTTGGACCGGGCGAAGGCGCGGATGGCCCCCTCCACTTGAGCGAGGCCGTGCCGCCGGGTGGGCGTGATCCGCGTTTCGAGGCCGCATGCCTGTAAAATTCGGCACTCAAATTCCAGGGCCTCCTGAGGCGTGGTTCCCGAAAAGGGTTCGGCAACCAGCGAAGCCAGGGCGCGCACCATGGCGGATTCTGCGTCCACCTCAAAGGTGCAGCGGCCTTCCGAAAGGGAGGAGGCGAGCCAAACCCTGGTCATGCAGCCCTTGACGAGGTTCGCTTCGGTGCGCAGCGCCTCGGGAAGGGGCGGCTTGCGGCGGACGCGGTCCTGCACAAAGGAGAGGCGTTCCTGGGGGTCTTCAAACCGGAGGATTTCTTGGGCAAGTCGTGTTTGGCGATCGGCCGGGGTCATGCCCAATAGCATGCCATGACTGGCGAAGAGGGAAAGAGCGTTGCCAGCGGCGTTGTGTTCTCCACAATGCGCTCCATGAAGTACCGTCGTTTTGGAAAAACTAATTTGCAGATGCCCGTCTTCTCGTGCGGCGGAATGCGTTTTCAGCAAAGCTGGGATGATTTGCCCGCGGAAAAAGTCGAGGAGTCCGTGCAGCGCAACTTGGAGGCTACCGTGCTGCGTGCTTTGGAGCTGGGAATCAACCACATCGAAACGGCGCGTGGCTATGGCACGAGCGAGATGCAGCTGGGCTGGATTTTGCCCAAGCTGCCCCGCGACAAAATGATCGTGCAGACCAAGGTGGAGCCGATGGCGGATCCGGCCCAGTTTCGGCGCACGTTTGAGCAGTCGATGACCCACCTGCGCCTGGATCACGTTGAGCTCTTGTCTTTGCACGGCGTGAACAACGCCGAAACCTTGGAATGGTCCATTCGCAAGGGCGGCTGTCTGGAAATGGCCCGCCAGCTCCAGTCTGAGGGTCTGTGCAAACACGTGGGGTTCAGCACCCATGCGACGAACGATCTCATCGTCAAGGCCATCGAGACGGACGGGTTTGATTACGTTAACCTGCACTGGTACTTCGTCAACGAACTCAACACGGCCGCTTTCCAAGCCGCAACGGCCCGCGACATGGGGCTTTTCATCATCAGCCCCAACGACAAGGGCGGGATGCTGTATTCGCCCCCAGCGAAGATGGTGGACCTTTGCGCGCCCCTCTCTCCCATCGTCTTCAACAACCTCTGGTGCTTGTCTCGCCCAGAGGTGCACACGCTTTCGGTGGGCGCCGCCCGTCCAGGCGACTTTGACGAACACGTCCGGTCGCTTGAGTTTTACGACCGCGCGGCGGAGGTGGTTGCGCCGGTCGAGGCCCGGTTGCGCGCCGCCCTGGAGGAGGCGCTTGGCGGAGATTGGTGCCGCGGTTGGGCGCGTGACCTTCCCGCGTACGTGGACGTTCCCGGGGAGGTGAACCTCCAGGAAGTCCTGCGAATCTGGACCTATGTGAAGGGGCTCGACCTGCTGCAATGGGGCAAGATGCGCTACAATCTCATGGGCAACGCCGGGCACTGGTTCCCAGGCGTCAATGCCGGCGCGGCAGACGCGGCCGCCATCCGAAAGGCCTTGGGCGGTTACGCCTTCGCTGAAAAAATTGGGGGGATTTTGGCCGAGGCGCACGAGCTTCTGCTAGACGCCCCCAAAAAACGCCTGAGCGAGGGGGGATAATGCCCTCCCGGCCCTGCGTCCGGCGGGTTACGCCGGCTGCTTCCCGAGACCGAACGCCTCGTGGACGAGGTTGGCGGCCTCGGCGATGCGTGATTCTTCGATGATGACGGCCGTCTTGATCTCGCTCGTGGAGATCATCTGGATGTTGATCCCGCCCGCGCTCAGAGATTCAAACAACTTCGCCGCCACCCCGGAATGGGAGCGCATTCCGATGCCCACGATAGACAGCTTGGCGATGCCTTCCTGGGAGTGGAATCCGCTGGCGCCCACTTCTTTGACGACGGGTTCGAGGGCGGCCTGCGCCTTGGACAGTTCGTCCTTGGACAGGGTGAAGGAAATGTCGGTGGAACCCTGCACGCTGACGTTTTGGACGATCATATCGATGATCACCCCTGAACTTGCCAGGGTGGTAAAGATGCGGGCGGCGGTTCCCGGCCGGTCGGGCACGTGGGCGATGGTGACCTTGGCCTGGTTTTTTTCGATGCTCACTCCCCGTACCACGACGGCTTCCATGCTCTCTGTTTCTTCTTTCACAATGGTTCCTGGGTTGTAGTTGAAGCTGGAGCGCACCTCAAAGGTGACGCCAAATTTTTTTGCAAATTCTACCGACCGGCTCTGCATGACTTTCGAGCCGCTGGAGGCCATCTCCAGCATTTCATCGTAGGAAATCTCCTGAATCTTGGTCGCGGTGGGGACGATGCGCGGGTCGCAGGTGTAGACGCCGTCCACGTCGGTGAAAATCTGGCAGAGGTCCGCCTTGATGGCCCCCGAGATGGCGATGGCCGTGAGGTCGGAGCCGCCCCGGCCGAGGGTCGTGATGGAGCCTTCTGCGGTTTCCCCCTGAAAGCCGGCGATGATGACGATATTGCCCTCGCTCAAGGCTTCGGTGACGCGCTCGGGGGAGATCGTGGCGATTTTCGCCTTGGTGTGCACCTCGCTTGTGACGATGCCGGCCTGTGCGCCCGTGAGCGAGACGGCCTTGTGACCCAGCCCGGCGATGGCCATGGCCGTCAGGGCGATGGTGGTTTGTTCGCCGGTGGCCAGAAGCACGTCCATTTCGCGCTCGCTGGGATTGGGGGAAACGTCCCGGGCAAGTTTGATGAGGTTGTCCGTGACTCCGCTCATGGCGGAAACAACCACAACAACCTGGTTGCCTTGCGCTTGTGTTTCAATGACGCGGCGCGCAACGTTGAGGATGCGTTCCGGATTGCCGACGGACGTGCCGCCATATTTTTGGACAATGAGAGCCATGGGAAAAGGGGCGCTGAGTCTCTTCGAGATGACTCGCCGCTAAAAGAAAAAAGCGGTTTCGCGGAAAAATGGGGCCAAGGGACGGTAAACAGCGGGAAGAAAGTGAAGCCCGCTGTTTACCCGCTTTTCTAGCGCGGCTGGAAGTCGATCACAAACGCATCTTCCAGGCTCGGTTTGAGTATTTTAACAAAAGCCTGATGTTCAGGGTGGTCCAGGTAAACCTTGAGCGCCGCCGCGTCCCCGAAGCTCAGCACCCACATGTGGGTAAACCCTTTGTCGAGGTTTTCGCCGCTCACATTCGTGCCCCATTCCAGCGACTGAATCTGGGGAATCTTGGCCTTCAACGCCGCAAACGCCGTCTCAATTTTTTGGACATCAGCGGCGGTTGCCTCCTTTTTGAACTTAAAAGAAACAACATGGCGCACGGGGGAATCGGCAAAGACTGCGGTGGTGGTGAGCATAATCGCGGCAAGGGTGGATAGAAATTTCACCCAACAACACTGAACCGTCCGGGCGCTCCCGGAAAGCCGCAAGTGGCGGCCTCGCCCCTCCGTGGACCGCGACATCCCTTTTTTTAGCGTTCCGCGCGAATTTTTTCTGAGCGAGTTCCCAAACCTCTGTAGAATGCCCTCTCCTTTCCACCCATGATGCCGCTTCCTTCCCCAGCGCAGACTTTTTCTGATGACCCGCGTTTTGGCGGCATCGCGCGCCTCTACGGTCGGGCCGGTCTCCAGCGCCTCTCGCAAGCCCACGTGTGTGTGGTCGGTGTCGGCGGCGTCGGCTCCTGGGCGGTGGAGGCGCTCGCTCGCTCCGGGGTGGGATCCCTCACCCTGATCGACCTCGACGAGGTGTGTGTGACCAACATCAACCGGCAGCTACCCGCCATGAGCGACACGGTCGGGCGCCCCAAGGTCGAGGTCCTCGCGCAGCGCGTCAGGCTCATCAATCCCGAGTGTACGGTGCGCGCCGAGCAGGAATTCCTCACCCGCACCACGGCGCACCGCCTCCTGTCCCCCTCCTTTGACTGGGTGATCGACGCCATTGATGTCCCAGTCAACAAGTGCCTCCTGCTCGCCGCCTGCCGTGAGCGGGGCCTGGCCGTGCTTACCATCGGCGGCGCAGGCGGAAAACGGGATGCCACGGCGGTTCGAATTTCCGATCTCGCCCAAAGCGGGCAGGACCCCTTGCTCAAGGTCGTGCGCCGGGACTTGCGGCGCGTCCACGGCGTGACCTTTTCTCCCGGCAAATCCATGGGGATCCCGTGCGTTTTTTCAACCGAACCGCCGGTGTACCCCTGGTCAAACGGGGAGGTGTGCGAAGCGCGGGAGGATGGCGGCGCTCTCCTCATGGACTGCGCCAGCGGCTTTGGGGCCGCCACTTTTGTGACAGGCGTGTTCGGTTTCGTAGCGGCTGGCGAGGTGGTGCGCAGGATCGCTCTTGAGGAGGCCGGGCCCGACATCCACCCATGAACCGTGTTTCAAAAACGCGCCCCTCGCGTGCCCTCGCTCTCGCGTGCTGGAGCGCGATGGTGTTTTCTAGCTGTTCCCATGCCCCATCGGTGCTCCCGGTTGAGATGACTCCTGTTCTCGAGCATGTGGGGCGGCTGGGGGCGAAGAAGGTTTACTTCAACGGCGTCGCCTTTTCCGAACTGGTCAAGGAGGCCCCCGACTGGCTTTCCGCCGCAGACCGGGTTTCCTCTTCCGAACACGTGCGGGCGATGGCGCAGGCGGCGATGGACCCCAAATTATTCAGGCAACTCGACCGGCAGGAACGCTTCGAGGCCCTCCTTTTGGTGGGGGATCCCATGCAGTTCCGTCCCCTCATGGAGCACCTCCTCAAAACCCAGGACTGGGCTTTGGATCGGGTGGATCCTTGGTCGCTCGTCTATCGGCGGGGCAGCACGGAGCGCTTCACCATGGAGACGATTTGGAAAGAGGTGGGGCGTTGGGATAAGGCGGCGACTCCCCTGAGGGCCATGGCGGTGGCGGCCATTTCAGAAAGACTGGTGGCCGCAGGGCGCCTGGAGGCTGCCGGTGAATTGCTGGAGGTGGCGAAGAAAATGGCCCCCTCAAGCGCCCCGGTCTGCGCGGCGGAGGGTTGGTACAGGCTGGCGCGCGGGGAGTGGAAACAGGCGGTGGCGGCCGCCGACAAGGCGCTGAGCCGTGAAAAGCGGTTTCGGCCCGCGATTTCGGTCAAAGCCCAGGGGCTTTACTTTTCCCGCCGGTACGCAGAGGCGTACGAATTGTCCCGGGACCTTCTGGAGGAGGCGCCGCGGGATCCAGTGATGCTCTTCATGCATGCGAAGATCAGCCACGAGGTGCGGGCTTTTCAGGAGGAAGTCATCATTCTGCGCCAGCTCATCGAGCTTGCAACGCGTGAAAAACGCTCCACCAGTTGGTACGAGGTTTATCTGGGACAGGCACTCGCCACCACGGGGAAGGGGGAGGCGGCGCTTCTGAGTTTTGACAAGGCTTTGGCGGATCCGGACATGCCAGCCGACCAGCGGGATTTTGCAAAAAGCGCCCGCGCCAAGGTCCAATTGCACCTGCATCCGCCCGGGGACGGTTGGACTAAAATACCTGCCGAAAGATGATTCCTGATAAATGAGGGTTGGCGGAAAGCCCCACTTGAAGAGAATAGATAGAGTATGGACACCCTTCCCCTCATCGTAGGCGGAGTCACCATTGCCTCGCTGGGAGGGGTTATTGTGTGGCAACGCATGCGTATTGTCGTGCTTCAAAAAGCACGGGAAAAGGTAGTTACAGAAGAGGCCAGGGTTTTCGACTTTCTCCACGGCCTGGGGGAGGCCCTCTCGGGCACCGCCCGTCCCGTGGACCTGCACACCCTCATCGTCAAAGGGTTGTTGCGCATTCTTCGCAGCCAGTCCGGAGCCATTTACCTGGCAAATGATTCCGGCTCGGAAATGCAGCCCGCCTACGTCTCCAAAGGCTGCCCGGCTCTCATCGAACTGCCGAATGAGGGTCATCTGGAAGAGGATGCCATCCACCGCCAGCTCCGCATCCGGCGTGTCAAAAAAGGCGAGGGAGTGCTCGCCGAGGTCTGGCAAAGTGAGAAGGCGCAGGTTCTTGGAAGCAAGGATCCCCGCCTCGTGCCTGCCCGCCGCAACGGGGGCATTTCCGGCAACGTGGCCATCGCCCCGCTGCTCTACTCAGGCCGCAGCTTCGGCGTCCTTATTCTGGCGCGTGCGCCCGTGGACGAACCCTTCACCACCTCCGACATGCAGGTCTTTCAGACCCTCGCTGAGCAGTCGGCCTTTACCCTGCGCACTGCCGAGGTCTTCTCCGATGCCGCTGAAAAACGCAGGCTCGACAGCGATTTGCAGGTCGCCCAGGAGATCCAGCGCATTCTCCTGCCCTCCAAAGACCCGGATTTCGACGGGTTTGAAATCGTCGGCTCCAACGTGCCCGCGCGGCATGTGAGCGGAGATTATTACGATTTTCTGACGGTCGACCAGGAGCGTTGCGGCGTGGTCATCGCGGACGTTTCGGGCAAGGGGGTCCCAGCCTCCCTCATCATGGCCACCTGCCGCAGCGTGCTGCGCAGTCAGGCGCCGGGGGAAATATCCGCGGCGCAGGTGCTGAAGAACGTCAATCAGAGGCTCTTTCCGGACATCAAGGAGGATATGTTTATCTCCATGGCCTACATGGTCTTGGAGCGCAATTCTCCGAAGATCACCCTGTGCAGGGCCGGGCACGACGCCCCCTTCCTCTACCGCGCCGCCGACCACTCGGTGACCCGCGTGAACCCGCCGGGGATGGCCGTGGGGATTGACAGCGGGGAAGCCTTTGACCGTTTCACCCGCGATTTTTCCTTGGAGCTTCACCCCAACGATTGTCTCATTCTTTATACAGACGGTGTGACAGAGGCACTCGATGCCGAAGGAGAAGAGTTTGGCATCGAGCGGGTCACTCAGTCTATAGTCGAGAGTGCGCCTCTGGGAGCTGCTGCTATTTTAGGGCAGTTGACAGAGGACCTTAAAAAGTTTGTCGGCGCAGCCCCCCAGCACGATGACATTACTTTGATTGTGATACGTAAAAAATGAGCACAGAAACACAGCATCCTTCAGAACACGCGGAAGATTCACACGCGGGGGCCACGCCTCTGCATGGAGAAACTTCCGAAGCCAGCTTTGGCGCAGACGCCGCGATTAACCAGGTGCAGGCAGACCTGGAACGGTTTCGCGACCTGGCTCTCCGTTCCCAGGCGGATTTTGAAAACTACCGCAAACGCGCCAACCGCGAAAAAGACGAAGCGGTGCGGTATGCCAACTTTTCTTTGGTAGAAAAACTGGTTCCCGTGCTGGACAGTTTTGAGCTCGGCTTGGTCGCAGCTCGTTCCAGCGACGGGGCGGCCCCGATTGTTTCCGGCATGGAGATGGTCAAGCGCCAGCTCGAGGACGTGTTACACCAGTTTGGCGTGGAGACTTTGGAGTCGACGGGACTGCCGTTTGACCCAAACCTGCACGAAGCGGTGGCGCAGGAACCCAGCAATGAAGTGGCGGAAGGCGCGGTCGTGCGCCAGTTGCGCAAGGGCTATCGGCTCAAGGATAGGTTGCTCCGCGCCGCGCTTGTAGTGGTTTCTGGCGGGCCATCTGCCTAACGCTCTCCTATCGAAGACGCAGGTCCCGGGGAGGAGCGTGTCGCCGTCAATAGCGGCTGAAAATGCACCGTCCCTCCACCTCCCCGGCCCGTCTTTTTCACACCCATTATTCCTGAACTCATCCAGTTCCCCCACCCTTTTCCATGGCCTCCAAACGCGACTATTACGAAGTACTGCAGGTTCCCAAAGACGCCTCCGCAGAAGACATCAAACGCTCCTACCGCAAATTGGCGGTGAAATTTCACCCCGATAAAAACCCGGGGGACGCGTCTGCCGAGGACAAGTTCAAGGAACTAGGCGAGGCCTACGACGTTTTGTTCGACGACCAGAAACGCGCCGCCTACGACCGTTACGGCCACGCTGCCTTCACGCAGGGCGGCGGTGGCGGCGCCGGGCGCGGCGCCGGGGCGGGCGGTTCCCATGATCCCTTCGACATCTTCAGGGAGGTTTTCAATGGCGGCGGCGGCGGTGGCGAAAACATCTTTGAACAGTTTTTCGGCGGCGGCGGTGGAGGCGGAGGCGGCCGGGGCGATCGCAACCGGGGCGAAGATCTACGCTACGATCTGCAAATCTCTTTGGAAGAAGCGGCGGCGGGATGTGAAAAAGATATTGAGGTCACCAAACGCGATCGCTGTGGCGGTTGCAATGGTTCCGGCGGCGAGCAGGGCTCCAAGGCCGTCATCTGCCGGGATTGCGGCGGCCGCGGCCAGGTGCTCTCCTCCCGGGGCTTTTTCCAAATGGCGCAGACCTGCGGTCGCTGCCGCGGCACGGGTCAGCTTTTGGATAAGCCCTGCAAAAAATGCTCGGGCGAAGGCCGCTCCACGCAGCCGAGTCAGATCAAATTGAAGATTCCCAAGGGAATCGAAGACGGAATGAAACTGCGTTCCACGGGGCAGGGGGAGGCGGGGGTTCGCGGCGGCCCCAACGGCGATCTCTACGTGGTGATGCACGTGAAGGAGCACTCGATTTTTGACCGGGACGGCAGCGATCTCATGTGCAAGGTGCCCATCTCCTTCACGACGGCAACCCTCGGCGGCGAAGTCACCGTGCCCACGCTGAGCGGGCGCGTGCAACTCAAGGTGGCGGCCGGGACGCAGAGCGGAACCACTTTCAAGCTGCGAGGAAAGGGCATGCCCGAACTCAATAGCAGCCTGTACGGCGATCTGCTGGTGCAGGTGATTGTGGAGGTGCCCTCCAAGCTTGACGCCGAACAGCGCACGAAACTCGAAGAGTTTGCGGCCTCCATGGGTGAACACAACTCGCCAATGCACAAGAGTTTCTTCGAAAAAGCCCGCGAGTTTTTTAGCTGAACCCGCCCAGCCCCATGCCCCGTTTTTATGCTCCGGCAGCCCAGTGGTTGGGCGACCGTGTGGTTTTGGACGAGGCCGAGGGGCGTCATGCCGTCGAGGTCCTCCGCCTCAAACAGGGCGACTCTCTTTCCCTGTTTGACGGAGCCGGTGCATTGGCTTCCGCCCGACTCATCGTCGCGGGCAAGAGGCGGGTGGAGGCTGAAATCCTGGGCATCACCAGGACGCCTGCGCCCGTTGGAAAAACGACCCTTGTTCAGGCGGTTCCAAAGGGCAAATTGTTCGAGTGGATTCTCGAAAAAGCCGTGGAACTGGGTGTCTCCAGAATTGTTCCTCTGCTCTCGGAGAGAACCGTGGTGCATCTCGATGGGGCGGAGCGTGATCGAAAGCGGGAAAAATGGGAGAAAGTGGTGGTGGAGGCCTGTAAGCAATGCGGCCAAAACTGGCTGCCGGAAGTGGCCCTTCCCGTGAATCTGCAGTCTTTCTTGAAGGAGCCGGCGCCGCCCGTTTCGTTGGTCGCCTCCTTGCATTCCGGCGCCGTGCCTTTGCGGAGCGCCCTGCCTGAAACGCTGCGGGAGGACGCCCTCGTGTGGGTCGGCCCCGAGGGGGATTTTTCGCCCCACGAGATGGAGCAAATCGTGGCCTGGGGCGCCCGCCCGGTCACCCTCGGAGACATCGTGCTGCGTGTGGAAACGGCCGCCATGTATTGCCTCAGTGTGCTCGCCCATCACCGCCAACAACCCCTTTCTCCTGCAATCGGCGGAGTTGCGAGCGGCCGATGACGGAGATTTGACGATCTCAATTCTTATCGGCCGCTCTAGCCCCTACCCGCCAAGCATACGCATTGCCGGTGGACGCATAGGCGGGGTGAGACTTGTCCTGCATGACTTTTTAAAATCGACTTAATGGATTAGCAGGCCGGGAATTTCATCCCCTGCGGAGAGGGGTGTCTATGCTTTCCACGGTAACGAGGCTGAGCGAAAGCGCTTCCACGCCTTCGCTAAAACGTGGATAGCATTGTCAGCCCGGCCCGCGAGCCAACCGCGCACAAATTGAGCAGAAGCGGCCAGCTCTGGAGTCCGGTCGGCAAGCGCATTCAAATGAGCGTCTGCGACGGCCGCATCATTAAGCCAGCCGAGAGCATCCTGCAATTCCTTGAGTTTTGAGATAAACTCACTCGTCTCCCTTTTCGGGTAGAGTGTGCGAAAAAACTCTATGGTGTAGCGAAGCTTTTTGGCCGCAATTCGTGCACGATGACGTCGTTCAGCAGGAGCTTTGGATAAGCGGTTTGCTCTTTTTGCTAGTTTAAGAAACAGCGCTGTTAGCCGGGGTTTAACCCATTCTTTGAGGGGAGAATCCAAATCATGTCCATCCTCTGTTTCTGTCGATGAGACAGAGGGAAACCATTTGTCACAATGCTGCCAGCCCCCCAAAGCGAGAGCCATCCTGGCGTAACGCTCAGACTGAACCGCAGCGGAGGCTCGCTGCCTATGGTCCGCCGCCATCGCAATTGCAGCCTTCTGAAGCGCTCCAATATCGACGATACTATGTTCCAGAGAGGGGCAGACAGCAGCGACTTCCGCTAAAGTTTCAAACGCTAAAATCTTCCAATCGCGGGATCCACCAAGTTCAGAGGTAATCCAGCGCAACTCGTCCATTAACGGATCCGGGAAATACGAGGTCTTTCCGAAAAGCCCGATGGCGGAACGCAACCGCCTTAATCCCACTCTCATTTGATGGATGCTCTCCATGGCGTGACCCTGTGTTACGCCCGTCTCATTACCATGAATCTGGTTAAAGCAACTTTCGAAAATGCTCCTCCCCGCCTGTGCCACGAGGATCTCAGGGGACAAACTCACATCGGTCGCGTTGACCACAGGAATGACGCTCACAGGTTCACACAAGGCGTAACCCCGTGCCGCTTTGCTTAAATGCCCCAAGCGAAATGAAACCGTTGCCATAAGCTGCTGTGCCAATTCGAACAATCCACAGGCATCTCCAGATTTCAGCTCCAGCTCGAGCTCGCTAATCAGCTCTTTTTTAGTTCCTTGCGTCAGCTTTCCCACGTCTAGAGCGCACTCGATTTTTTGACCGCTCGGAAGTTTTAATGGCCAGGCAATACGTTTGAAATCTGTGGTGAAAATAGGGTCGAGTCGTTCCGAGAGGTGGGGCGCTCCCAGCAGCTTTCCCACCTCAGACTTCGCCCCTACTACAGACTGGAGCATACTCAGATCCGGACGCTTCCCAGCCAAGGGTAGCTCCCATTCCTCACGTCGATGCAGGCCCGAAGCCGCAGATCCTCCTCCCTTCAGGGTTTGTACCCACTTCCTGCCAATCTTCCGAACTCTCAGCCCCAGGCCATGTTGCCGCAGAAAAGAATCAGGCGTATCAAAATAAATACTCGTGACGCGTGACTGTTTAGGCGTCGATTCAGAAAATTGCTGTAGCAACTTGTGTTTGGCAATCGCAGGAATAGCAGTCGCATCGCAAAGCAATTTGAGTTCAATTTCCATAATGTGGGCTCCCCGAAAACGTCCATCTTGGTATCGCCTTGTCAGAGAAAATACTTCCGAGTATTGCATCGTTCTAGCTTTCCGGAAGACGTTTAGGAAAGAATCGTAAGATCCACAAACGAGCCAGAATGAGCATCTTTTTTTTGTGAAATTGATAAGGCGAGATGCGTGGCATGTTTGCCCCCGCTTTCCGTGTCGCTTCCTCCTCAATCACAGCGATTGCCTTCGTGCCTCCGCGGTAGGCGAGCGTTGCGCAACGCTGACCTTGTTGCTGAGTGCGAAATGATTGTCCGGTGAGAGCTGCCGCTTATCAACAGCCGCCTTGCCATGGACGTCAGTGAGCACAATTTTTTCTCGCGCAAACAGTTCGTCGGGCACTTGGATTTGGATTCTTACCATGGCGACGAAAGGAAAACACCCCGAACCATGCGTTCAGATTTTTTGCCGGGCTTTTGTCGATGAAATCCTGCGATAGAGAAACCAGAGGAGGACGGGGATGATCGCGCTAAGGGCGATTGCGGCGGTGGAGTCTTTACGTCCCATGTGGCCGATGTAGGCGAAGACGAAACCCGTGGGAACGCTGCCGAAGAGAGCGGCCGTGAGGAATTGGCGTTGAGGAAAACCGCTGAGACCTGCGAGGCAGGCGATAGCCTCGCTCAAGACTGGCAGACACCGGGAGATGGCGATACAGGGGCCGCCTGCTTGCGAAAACCATTCGACAGCCGCGGTGAGGCTTTCCTCACCGGCCAGGCGGACTGCAAGCCGTCGGCCGAGATGGCGGGAGAGTTGGTAGGCAAGGTAGGCGGAGAAGAACAACCCGGTCGAGGCAATGAGGCCGCCGGTAAGCGGTCCGTAGAGCCATCCCAAAGAGGACATAACGACGGTGCTTGGGATCGGGAGGAACAGGTCTGCGACGAGAAGGGCGATGCCGATGAGCCATGCGAAACGGAGGTTTTTTTCAAAGAGCACGCGCATGGCGTCCATGCTGAGGAGCGATTCGAATGCGTCCCCCCAAATGAGAAAGGGGACGATGATTGCGGTTAGCAGAAGCGCTGGAACAAGCCAGATGCGGCGGCGAGGAATCATAGAATGAGAAGGGGGGCACGAGTCGCCACGGGCGTGGTTGGCAATGGGGAGAGAACGACCATAGGTCTAGGGACAGAGTCGCGTCCACTGCCGCACATAGAATTTCAAAGGAACCCAATTTTGGAGGGTTCAAAAGTGGTTGTGCTTTAGCTCGATCTCCCTTGCTGCCGCTTTCATAACTCCAGTGGCGCGCCCTTTGGAGGCAAAGCGAAAAAAGGCGATTCGCTTGGGTACGAACGGCCGGCTTGAGCCCCCGTTTTTGAATCTAACGGAGTCGTGAATGTAAGGAATGCTTCGCACCGATTTTGCGAGGCGACTTGGCCGCGAAACGCATGCGACTGTGCGGTGCGTTCTTCGAACCGGCTTAGGGCATGCGTCCCTCTTCGACATCCATGAGGTCGAAGAAAACTTCGATGTCGTTTCGATGGGGCAATCCTGCCTCCTCTTTCTGGCGGGCAAGTCCGGCGGAAGCGCTATCGCGCCAGCCCCGTTTTTCCATGAAAGTGTTCCAGACCTCGATTTGTTCGGCATCTGGACGTCTTCCCGTTTGGAAGCACCAATCCAAGGTGTCCTCGTCGGAACCGCCTTCCAGGGTGCGTTGTCTGAGGGCTTCGAAAGAAACTCCCAAAAAGCGGCAGACTCGATCATCAAAGGTGCGTGCGCCTTCGATCGGGCCAAAATGGTAGCCCTCGGGGAGCTTTCCCTCCGAGGCAAAGAGACGGATTTTGTCGAGGATGCGTCCGAAGACGACGATGCCGCCGACAGTGGCTTTGGGAGAGCGGAGAGGAAAGGACATGGGGTGGTTTTTAGGGAGAGGGAGTCGTGACGCCCCGAATTCTACCCGGCCGATCCAGCCACTTATAGGCGCGTTTTGCGTTCAGCGAACAAAACTTGCGCGTGGCTGCGTCGCCTCTTTCAAAAGCGTACTCCAGCGCAATGCGCTGCAGCGTGATATAATCGCACGCTCTTTCTGACACCGGCCAGTTGCTCCCGTAGATGACTTTGTCGTCACCGAAGGATTTCCAGATTACATCGATGTAGGGCCGGTAAAAGGTCAGATCCGCGGGTGCGTTTTTACCGCCCTGAGCCGCACTCTCAGCAAGGGCGGAAATTTTGATCCAGATGTTTTGCTGGCGAGCCGCCGTCACCAATCCCTCGGCCCAAGCTTGTGGCGGCGCCTCCGCGGTCACCGCGACGCTGCCAAGGTGGTTGAGAACGATGCGCAGAGCGGGCACGTGCGTGGCCAGTCGGGCGGCCAGCGTTGCGGAGTCCTTGCCATTGATGTCGAGGGCCAGGTCCAAGTCAGCCATGAGATTGAAACCCTCCAACCGTCCCGCCTCTAGAGCTGTTCTGAGCGTATCAGCGGAGACCCGGATTCCACGGAAGAGAGGGTTGGCGGCGAAACGCCGGAGGTCTTTGGAGAAATCAGGGCTGCCAGGGTTGAGGTTGCCGACGATGCCTGTGATGAAGGGATCGTCTTTTGCGATGTCCAACAGCCACTGGTTATCCTCCACCCAAGGACTGGCTTCCACAATCACGGTTCCTGTAACGGGCCGGAACTGGGGCTGCTCCTTAAGGTGCTTTGGAAGCACCGTTCGGTAAAGCGGCGTATTCTTCGCGGGCCAGGGAACGCCTTGCGGGCGAGTTGGGTCGTAGAAGTGTGTGTGGCAGTCAATGATGTCGAGGGCTTTAGGGGCTGGGGCCGCGGAGGCTTCCGTCGCTAACGCTCCGAGAAAGGCCAAACCCTGGGCCGCCAAAAAACCACGTCTGCCGATCAAACCGTTGGGGAGCATGGGCGCCTTGGGTTACACCGACTTAGCGGGGAGCAGTTCGTCGATGGATTCACCGAAGGGCAGGATCGGCATCGGGCGCCCCTGGTGGTCCAGGAAGCTGCGGGAGGAGTCGATGCCGAGATGCTGGTAAACAGTAGCCCACAAATCATTGGGAGTGAGTGGTCTCTCCACGGGGTATTCCCCGCGGCTGTTAGTCGCGCCGATGATCTGGCCGGTGCGCATGCCTCCGCCAGAGACGATCATGGACATGGCCTTGGACCAATGGTCGCGGCCGGGTTGCGTGATTTTGTTGGCCGTGCCCACCTCCGTGCTGATCTTCGGGGTGCGTCCGAATTCGCCGGTGACCACCAGCAGGGTGCGGCGGTCGAGGCCGCGCGCGTAGAGGTCCTCAATGAGGGCCGACACCGCCTGGTCATAGGCGGGAAAACGCCAGCGGGCATCGTTGAAAATGTTGCAGTTCACCGCGTGACTGTCCCAGTTGTAGACGCAGTCAGCAGGCTGCGGTTTCCCCGGGAACGGATTTTCCCAAACCATCTCCACAAACCTGCAACCCGCCTCCACAAGGCGGCGGGCCATGAGACCGCGCTGCCCGTAGGCGTGCATACCGTAGCGTTCGCGTACGCGCGGTGGTTCCTGCGAAATGTCGAAGGCGTTGCGCACCTTCTCGCTGGTGAGCATCTGGTAGGCGTTTTGGTTGAAGCTATCCATCGCCTGCAGTACGCCGCTTTGGTCCATGTCTCGGCGGAAGTTGTCCAGGCCCCGGCGCAGAGCCATGCGGTCCTCTAGTCGGGTTTCCATCTCCCGCGAGATCCCAAGGTTCTGCACCTTGAAAGACTTGTCGCTAGGATCGCCGGAAACAATAAAGGGGGTGTTCGCTCCGCCCAAATAGGCGGGGCCGTTTGCGAACACGTCCAAGCCGCGTCCGGCGTCTGCCCCGAAAACGACTGGAGGCATCCCCTCCTTAAAGCCGCCGTTTTCGGTCAGGCACTTGAAGATAACACTCGTGACGGCGGGCGCATCGTTCACGGTGCCAACCGGCGTGGCAGGAATGCGGCCGGTGAGGAAGCGTTTGTGTCCGCCTCCGTGGTCGCTGAAATCGTGGCTCACGGAGCGGATGATATTAAACTTGTCCGCAATCTTGGCCTGGAGCGGCAGCAACTCGCAGATCTCCATCCCGGAAACGTTGGTCTTAATGGGGCGGAAAATTCCCCGGTACTCGACGGGCGCATCCGGCTTCATGTCGTAGGTTTCCATGTGCGGGGGGCCGCCAGGAAGCCAGATGAAGATGACGGAGGTGTCCGAGGAAACCTGGGGAAGCCCTGCGGGCTGCGCCGCCTGGACTCGGAGCGAATCGGCCAGGTTCATTCCAAGCATGGAAAGGCCCCCGAATTGGAGGAAGCTACGACGAGAAATCGGGCCGGGGCAAAAGTTGGATTTCATTGGGGTGGGCTGGGAGATTAACTGCGAGACTAGCTCAAGGGGAGCACAATATGGAGGTTGAAACGGGGGCGGAGCAAAAAGGGCAGGGGACTTCAGCGGGACCATTCCCGGAGGATTTTTCCCTCGGGGCTCAGGAGCCGCAGCGTTCCTTCGACGTCGCCTACGAGCTGCGTTTTTCCATCCCGGGCCGCCGCGGCTGTGGTGATGAATTTTGAAAACCCCTCGGTCTTCGCCCGGACATCGCCGCCAGCGTCCTTGACGATGCGCACGAGCGGGCCGCCGCTCGTGGCAAGCACCTCGTCTCCACGCCCCAAGTAGAGCACGTTGTTTACCTCTTTGGTGAATCCGCTCACCGTGGCAATCACGTCTGAATTTTCGACATTCCAGATTTTGAGCACATTGTCTGAGCCGGCGCTCACGAGCCGGCGGGAATCAGAGCGGAAGGCGACGGAAAGCACGTGGCTCCCATGCGCCTCTAAGTTTCGAAACAGCTTCCCGCTCGAAATTTCCCAGATTCGCACGGACCGGTCTGCGGAGCCGCTCGCCAGCCATTTTCCATCTCGCGAAAAGTTTAAACTCAATACGGCGTCTTTGTGCGGTTTGACGAACTCACGCTGGAGTTGCCCTGTTTGAACGTCCCAGATTTTCATCTCCCCACTCCGCGAGGTTTCCCCGCTGCCAGTGGCCAGTGATTTTCCATCGGGCGAAAATACGATGGAACTGACGCGGCCCGTTAATGGCGAAACAACCTTCGATGCATCGCCAATGACGCGGAGCATTTCCCAGCGCGGGTGGATGTCGGCGTCGTCGAGGGGGGTTCCCGTTGTTGCATGCCAGGTGCGGATTTTTCCGTCTGAGTGGGTTGTATAAAGAAGCCCATCTGTGCCGAAGCTCAGCGATTCCGCTGGGGGCTGACGGTACTCCGCAATCGCAGAGATGGCCGAGGCGGCGCGTTTTTCAGTTTCGGTCAGTGCAGATTTAGCCTGTTCAACGGAGGTGCTTTGGCTCGATTCGTTTTTTTTGAGTTGTTCGAGGACAGTCGCAAAATTTGCGGCGTTTAATTCGGCCGTTCTTGCGCTGGAAATGGCGCTGGCGGCTTCTCCCACGGCTTTGATGGAATCCGTGACCAGCTTTTGTTTCGCCTCCAGTGCTTCTTTCGCTTTTTTTAGTGCGGCTTCCAGTCCCGTTCGTTCGTCTCCCGCTTTTTTTGCAGCAACTTTTGCTTCTTCGTGTCCCTGTGCTGCGGAGGAAATCGGTTCCGCGCCCGGGGCTGGCTTGGCGCTTTCGGTGGTTTTAAGCGCTGTAAGAGCAGTCGTCTCAGCAATCTTGGCCGCCTCCAGCGCGCGGGTTGCAGTCATGAAGGCGTCATCGCTGGAATCCCTCTCTAGGAGCAGAGCATCCCGTTTTGCCGTTGCCTCTGCGAGGGCCTTGGCTTGTTCGGCTCGCTTTGGCAGAAGCGTCGCATGTTCCTTGTTGGCTTTCTCAAGGTCGGTCGTGATCTTTGTCACCCGTTCCTTGGTGCCCTTGAGTTCGTTCTCCAAAAATCCCAACTCAAATTTGGAGCCTGCCAGTTCTAGGTTTGCAAACGTTTCCTGATCCAAAAGCTTCCGGTCCGTGAGGAGGGAGGCGATTTTCTTTTTCGAGGCAACGTCCTTCAATTCAACAGTGCCGCCCTCGAGAATCACGGCCTCGATTGAACCATCCTGACCGGTGGCGGCTTTTGCGGCTGCCTCGGAGAGAGCGCTTGGCGGGCTGCTCTTTTTCCCCCAGAGCTTCACCTCGCTAAAACTGCCCGTCGCAAGATACAGGCCGTCGGGACTGAATGCGACGGATGTGACGATATCCGGATGTGCCTTGAAGGAAAAGACCTCCCGTTGCTGAAGCAGGTCGTACACCGTAACCGTATCGCCCCGCGCCGCGGCTCCAAAGTGGCCGTCCGGGCTGCTTGCGAGTGCGCTGATGCTCCTGATTTTGGACGGCATGGCCTTCCATGCCACCGCTTGTCGGGGTCTGGCGTTGCCAGTGGCACCTTCGTCAATCCAGCGCCGCAGAATTTCGATTTGGTTCGCCTCCAAGTGAGGGGCCTTCGCCTTGTTCGCTTCCGGGGGCATGAAGGGTTTCTTTTTCCGGGTCGCGGTCTGGTAGATCAAACTTTCCATGGCGCGGTTTGGGACAAGGGCGGGGCCGTTGTCGCCTCCCTCCACCATGGCCTGGGGGGTTTCCAGAATCAGGCCGCCCTCGGACTTCGTCTTGTTGTGGCAGGGAAGGCAGCTTTGTTCGAGCAGCGGCTGGATGTCGCGCGCAAACGAGAGCGGTTCGGCTTTTGCTGCGGAGGATGGCAGGCAGGCCAGCAATAAAAAAAGCCTCAGGTTTTTCATGGCTTCTGCGTCTCCTTGATCTTTAAGGACAAACTGTTCGAGCAAAGCACGACGTTCATCTCGCTGGCTTTACCCTTCACTTCGCGCTTCACCTTCTGTTCCCCTCGGAACCAGACCGTATAATCTCCGGGCAAGAGTTTGAGTGGGGCAAGGTCCACCTCGTACTCGGCACTCGCGTCTTTGATGGCTATTTCCGTCTCCTTGGCCTTTTCCAGACCAGCGAGTCCCATGACCTTGACTTTGACTGGCGCCGCTTCGCCTGATTTGTGGTCCACTTTGAGCCGGAACTTTACTTTCTCAGTCGCTCCCACGTCAGCAGCCTCACGCTCCGCCAGAAGGGTATCTCCAAAGGGAGCATCGTCGACAATCGCGCAAACCATGGCGTCCATGAACCGGGAGCGAGGAGGTTCGATAAACTGGGTCACGGTGCTTTCCCAGACCGGCGTGGAAGCCCGGGCGGCGTGTTTGCGTTGCGCCCCGCCTACAAGGCTGGTTCCAGTGATGCGGATGCTTCCCGACCACGGCGCAGCGCCGACCGCGGCGCGCAGAAGTAGCGTGCCTTCGGTTTGTTTCAGACCGATGATGCTTGGTTCTGCGGTGAGGCCAGGAGGCAAATCAAATGCTTCCAAAGAGATGGCTCCTTCAAAGCCGTCTCTGCGCAGTGCGAGCACGCGCAGGGGAAATACCTGCGCTGGCCGGATATTGGCGGCGCGAACTTGAATGGCTGCTCCAGTATAGTCTTTGAACGTCTTGTTCGGCGTTGGCGTCAGGACCGCGGCAACGAGCGCGAAATCGGGCCCGGGTTTGCGGATGCTCAGCTGGTAGCGTCTCGCATGGCTGGGCTCGATGGCATTGTTGATGTCCCTAACCTGCACACGGTACGTGCCTTCTTCCTTGGCCTCAAATCGTCCCGACGGGTCGAAGTGCTGGCCGTTGAAATCGGCATCCCCCGCAAATGGAGGGGCATCTTCCAAAAGGATGGCGTCCTGCGCGGTTTGTTTGCCTTCCTTGTCGGAGGAAAGGCGCTCGACTACCAGCCGAGGGTGCGTGGGGACTCCGAATCGCTCGGAGTAAACTTCCATCCACCAAACATCTCCTTTTTTCGCCTCAAACTTGAAGGCGTCCACATCGCGAGTGGGATAAAACTCACCAGCGATTTCAACCGGTGGCACGATGGGTTGCGCCTTTGCTCCATCATTGGGTTCCTGCTCGACAAAGGATGGCGCCGGTGGCGGCCAAAAGAGCGGCAGGGCCGGAGCCTCAGCCTTTTTCAGCTCTCCGGGGCTTCCTGCGTACAGACGGAAAAAGTGCTCGTTTCCTCCATTGTTGATAAAGTCCCTCAAACTTAGCCAAAGCGTCGCGTCGGTTTCAGGAGTCCATCGCAAGGGTTTGTTGCGCACTCCTGCCAGTTCTCTGCCTTGTGTGTCAAAAAGGGAGAGAGCCGGTTCCAATCGCGAGTCCAGGCTGTTGGCGTGACAGTCAAAAACAAGCTCCTGTCCGCGCACCGCCGTCATTTTAAACCACAACATGCCCTGCTTCGGCACACTCCCTCGCACCACGCTTGGGAGGGTGATTTCCTGTGCCTCCTGTTTGGTGACGGCTTTTGGCAATGCCTCGGTCTCTGGAAGCGAACCGACTTCAAACCGTCTGGGGTTTGAAACGCCATTTTTGCCGGCAAACCTTGCGTCGTAACAGCCAGGAGGGACGTTTTTTGAGATTTCAACGCTCCATTTTTTAGGATCCTTTGCATCTCGGATGGCGACGAATCCGGGATGAAAGAATTGAAGATCTGCATCCTCAAGGTCTGATCCGGTGGCGAGTATTGAAACAGATGTGCCGGCTTGTGCGCCGCTGGGCGAGACGACGGTGAGCTTGGGCTCCGGCCACTGCGCGAAGGCGGGGCTCGTTAAAAGCAGCGCCAACAAGGAAAGGGAGGGGCGTGTCACGGCTAGTGGTTGAGTAGAAACTCGCCGCTGCTGAGCGTGGCCCAAAGCAGATCTTCCCAGGCGTTTTGAATCGCGGTGGCGGGATCCTTTGCGGCGCCAGCTACCGCGAGGTGGCGGAGTGCCACTTCCGTTTCGGTCTTCGTGGGAGTGCGCGCGAACGCCATCAGATAAAAATCCTCGAGTTTTGCGGCGTTATCCCGGGTGGTGTCCTTGGCAAGTTTACGGGCGGTTCCGAGGTTGGCTCCGAGTTTGTTCTGGATTTGGTCTGAAGTGGCCAAGAGCAGACTTTGCCCCAGGCTCGCCATGCTTTGGCGCTCGCAGGTGCATGCGGTGGAGGAGTCTGGGCGGCCGAATTCACGGAGAATTCCTCCGGTGTTATAGGAGCTGTCGGGAAGTTGCACGGAGCGGGTTGAGGCCGGTTGGTTGGGCCAGTTGTCCGTTGTCCCAGTAAGCGTATTGACGGCATCCAGCAACTGTTCGGCCGAAAGGCGCCGGGCGTAGTAGCGCGAAAAGTACTGGGAGTCGTCCGTGTTGTGGGCATTGGGAGCAGACGCAAGCTGGTAGGTGCTTGAATTGGCAAACAGCCTGAGGAGCTTTTTGAGGTCGTACCCCGTGTTTCTAAATTCGTTGGCAAGAGCTTCGAGAAGTTCTGGATGGGAAGGGGGATTCGTGTCCCTGATGTCATCTTCGGGATCCACAATCCCGCGATTGAAGAGGATCTTCCAGTAACGGTTGACCAGAGCCTTTGCGAAGTAGGGGTTCGACTTCTCCACCAGCCAGTCAGCGAGGGCCGTTCGCGCATCATCATCCGCTGAAAGCGGCGGTGCAGGCGAACCGATGGCTGCCGGCAGCAATTTTTCACCCGTTTTTTTGTGGGTCGCCTGAGGCTCGATGCGTTTGGTTGAAACGATAAACTCCGCCATCTGGTTTTTTGAAACCACGCGGTCGAGTTGTGAAAAGTAGGCGCCCAACGAGTAATAGTCCCGCTGGCTCCACTGCTCGTAGGGATGGTGGTGGCATTGTGCGCATTGAATGCGAACGCCAAGAAAGAGCTGGGCCGTGTCTTCTGTTTGTTGGATCTGGGTGTTTACCTGCCGGTACCATGTCACGGCTGGAGAATCGCTGGACTGGCCTGCCGCAGTGAGCAGTTCACGCACAAACTTGTCGTAGGGTTTGTTGCGGTAGAGGCTCTCTCTGATCCAACCGTGAAAGGCGAAGTTGCCGTGGATATGGGAAGGGTCGCGGGTGTTTGGGATGTCGCCCCGCCTGTTGCGAAGGAGGGCGCTCCAATAGTTCGCAAAGGTATCAGCGTATTCCGCGCTCTCCAGCAACGCGTCAATTTTGCGGGCGCGTTTATCGCTTGCCGTGCCCGAGAGGAAGAGGCGGGCCTCCTCTGCGGAGGGGAGCCTGCCGGCAAGGTCGAGAGTCACTCGGCGGAGAAACGTCGAGTCGTCGCAAAGAGGGGAGGGGGGCATCCCTATTTCCCTGAGGCGAGAAAAGATGGCCTTATCGATGAAGTTGCGCTCTGGAGGGAGGTCCACCACCGGTGCGCCCACCGGAAGCGTGGCACGGAAGATCGATACTTTGTCTTGGTACCGCGCCATGACGCTCACGCTTCCGGGGCGCGTGCCCATGGTGAAGGTTCCGGAGTTTTCGTCCACGGCCGCCATGCCCTTGGTGTTCACCTCCAGGGAAGCGAAGTGGGTGATGTCGCGGGTCGTCCCGTCGGAGAAGCGCGCGTTGACTTTGAGTGTTTGCGACTCACCTGCCTTCATCAAAAGCCCTTTTGGAAGCACCTCGATGCCCAGCAGTCGGGGCCGCGCGGGGTCCTCCAGATCATTCGGCATGCCCTGCGCAATCCATTGGGTCAGCGCGGTGTGTGGTGCCGTTCCAGGCTCCAGGCGGCGTCCGCCTCCATGTGGGACGCTGGCCGCTCCTTTTGTGATGAGAAGGCTTTCCTCCGGTGCGGAGGGAGTCAGGCGGCGGCCTCTTTGCTCGTAAACGAGGTGCTCGTAATCTTCATCGGGTTCGAATCCAAACAGGGAAAGCTTGAATCCGTTTTGGCCTGTCGCCTTGCCGTGGCACGTTCCGCCGTTGCAGCCCAGCTTTGTAAGAATCGGAACAACTTCGTTCACGAAACTCACCGGTGCGGGTTGGGGGGCCTGAAATTCTGCCGAAATTGCGCAGATTGGAAGCGCCGCAAAAAGCAAAGCGCTGCCAAGGGTGAGTGCTGTTTGAAAACTGGGGGAGGTCTGGGGATGAATCATTCCGTGTGCGCCTTGATAACGGCCTAATTTTTCGAATGGGGAGAAGCGGACCTGTATCTGAATCTGAAGATGGTTATTGGAGCGCTCAAAAGTCGCTAGAGACGCTAGATTTCCGCTGTTTTTGTTTTCTGGGCTCCGGGCTGGGCTCCGGGTTGACTGGGACTCTGGCAAAAACCGGGTGTCGATTTGTTTTTATGGATTGGCGTTCTGCCACAAGAACTAGCAAACACCGTATTTAAGGAAACTCACATTCCCTCCCGCGCTTAGGGGTATTCTGTGAATGAGTTTATCTAGCGCACTCCTTTTTGAGGCGCAGGCGCCTTCGTTTTGGGCGAATCTGCGGCAGGAACGTCCTCCTCAGCGCTTGGCGACAGGCAGAAAGCCCCCAGGCACTCGCCTGCTGGAACAAAGTTGCGAGAGAATTGCCAGCGTACAGCTCCGGGTTTGCTCGCCCGAAACAAAACGGTCCCGGGATGACGCCATCCCCGGAAGCCGTGCTTAACGGAAAAAGGTCAACCGTTTGAGCTGTCCCTCACAGTCGCAGGCCCGGAATGGCGCGGGGTTGTGAGGGCGGCGCAAACCAGACGTGGTCGATTTTCCATTCCCGGTTTTCGCGGACAACCGTGTACGTGGCGGAAAGGGATTCGCCGCCAGGCAGAAAGAAGCGGACTTCCAACGAGGTGTCCTCTTCGTTGTTCGACACAAACCCGAACTCCCAGCGCAGGGCCTGCCTGACGGCGGTGTTATCGGAGCGGGCCGTTTCAATAAAACCGTCGAGCCCGTGGCTGTCCATGTACTGGCTGGAAGCCTGCTGGTATGCCGCTTGGTAGTGCTGCGCCCGGAGCGCAATAATCTGGGTCTGGACTGTATCGAAGAGTTGGGAAGAGGCTGGGGTCTTTGGAACCTCCAATTCCTGGAAGCGTAAATACGCAGCCAAGGCGCAACTTCCCAGAGTAAAACCAACGATGCCAATCCGGGTGGAAAGCTTCATGGTGCGGTTCCGGCAAGTTGAGCCCCCAGTTCGCGGAGGTAGCGAAACGAATAAAGTCCCGTATTGTGGCTGTCTGCCCACAGGGGTTGGAGGGCATATCCTCCCACATTCTGGACGGCCTTGAGCTGGAAGCTCTGCGGGGTGAAGACCCGTTCCGGGCGCGCAACCTCCCCCATCACATCGGCTTCTCCCTGGCACATCGCGCAGGGACAGTGTTTTCGCAACGCCTCCAAGGGAAAGAAGCTCTCCAGACCGTCGCTCCAGGCCACGGCCAATTCGTCGCCGATAAAGGCGATGTTCGTTGCTAAAAGACGTTCGTTCATGGACTCGGAGGAAAAGGCGGGGGTGAACAATGTGCCGCCTTTCGGCTTAATCGTCCAGCGAATCGGTCTCTTCGGGCCGCCATGTTTTGCCGGAGCGGCTACCAAACAGTGCGGTTCCAATCCGCACAAGCGTCGCGCCTTCTTCGATGGCCACCTCGAAATCGTCACTCATCCCCATGGAAAGCTCAGGAAGCGTGAGGGCGAATTCAGACTCCAGTTCGCCTCTCAGGTGCCTCAACGCAACGAAGTGTTTGCGCGAATCTTCCGGGGTGGGGGCCGGAGGAGGGATTGTCATAAGCCCCTCAATTTGAAGCCTGGCTAGCTTTCTGATCTCCTCCATTTGGGCGCGAAGAACCGCGGGTGAGAAACCAAACTTCGTCTCTTCCCCGGCGACGTTTACCTCCAGAAGTATTTTTGGAAAAAGACCGAGTTCGGAGGCGATCCGGTCGATGTCTTTTGCGATGGCGAGAGAATCCACCCCGTGAATGAGCTCAAAAAGGGGGAGTGCCTGCCGGATTTTGTTCTTCTGAAGGTGGCCGATAAAGTGCCAATGGCAACGGGAGGGAAGGCGCTGGATTTTTGCCTTGGCCTCCTGGAGCCGGTTCTCCCCGAAAACATTCACGCCACATTCCAGGGCCTCCAAAATCGATTCTGGCGGGTGTGTTTTGGAGACGGCAACGAGTCGCACTTCGCGCCCCGCGCTGTGGAGGGAGCGCTCGCGGGCGGCTTTTATTTTATCGGAGATGATTTTAAATCTGTCGGCAAACATCGTAATACATACCTCTCATACAGGCCCTTTGGCCCTGCGCTAGTCTTTGTTGAACCTCAAACCGAAGCGCGCTTCCGGTGAGGAAGTGCCGTCTTTCACGCGCTGCGCAATCCACCTCGCCGTCGTGATCGCTGCGTCCGGTCGGCTTAGTGTGCTCGCATGCCGGTGCATCTGGTTCCATCCATAGGCATTTCGCTCGAAGAGCTGTGTGACAGACTTTGAAAGAGCCTCGTTGGTAGGGCAATGTGCACCGCAACCGTTTTGAATCAGAAGCCGTGCGTTGCCCTCCTCCCGGCCCGGGCAAATCTGGGTGAGGAGCATCGGTGTTTTTGCGGCGAGGGCCTCCTGAACGAGGGCGCCTTCTGCCGGCCCGATTAAAAGGTGATTTCTGCGAAGAAGTTGCGGCATTTGGCTCACCCACCCCAGAACCGTGAGCGGCCGTTGCATGCGGGCGGCCAATTCTTCCAGAGTCTTTTTAAGGGCCTCGTCCGAATCAACCGTCACGGTGAGTTCCACGGCGGTTTCCCTCAGCAGCCGTTCCACAAGGGCAACGGCACGCGAGGGCTGGCCTTTGACCATATAAAGCACTCTGGGCAGGACGCTGCCGCCCGGTTCCGGCCGTGCCTCACCCTGTGCCGCATATTTTGTGGAGACCGGAAAGCCGCTTACAAACAATTGCTCTTCGCGCACCCGGGCGGCGCGCAGGACTGCGGCCGTATCGTCGTTGGGCACAAGGAAGGCGTCCGCTTTGCACTTGTACCAGAGAGAACTGACTGAAATAGAGTCGGTGACAACGACGTAAGAGCGAAGGCCTGATTGGCCGGCTTCCCTCGCTGCGGCTTCCATGAGATGTCCGTATACGGGGTGGACGGAGACCACCGCAGAGGGGCGGTGCTCTTTGAGCGCCTGGATCATCTCGCGTTTGAGGGGGCGCAAGAGGGATATTAGCTTGCCGGTGAAAGGAAACAGGTCGAGCGCCGAGCTAATGCTTGCCCAGAGATTTGGCGTGCTGCTGACCATGTTCTGATAGTTCACCTTGCTCCGCTGGTAAAGTTTGCCGAAGGCTGGGGCAAAAAGATCGCGCACATCCGCCTGCATCTCTCCCAAAAGGTCAAATCCTTCCTTGAGACCGCGTGCCGCCGCGTTGTGGCTCTCCCCATAGCCGGCGGATAAAATGAGAACGGAACGCATCCAACAGAAGAGACTCGGGTGGGGCGGCAGGCTCAAGCTTGAAGTCTTTTGAAACAAAAGACACCTAGTGAATGCGCGTTGGACCATGGCCAGTGCCTCTGTGTGTGTGCACCAACCGGTACTAGTCACAAAAGCCTGGTGGGTTGGTGTTCTTCCCTGTTTTTTGACTCTCTGTTTAACTTTGTTTTGATTGAATGGCGTGTTTGATGTTGAGAAACCGATGCGCCTCGGGTTTTCTCTTCGGTTCCCCATGATTTATTCTCTCACTCTTGAGACCGCCCTCTTGGTGGTTGGAAGCGCTCTCTTGATAGGGCACCTGGTGGCGCTTGTTTTCGGAACATTCGTGCAGAAGCAGTTGCGGGCATTTCCTCGATCGGTGCCTGCGGGCGTGGTCTTGTTTATTGCGGCGGCCGGCTGGTTTGCCGGACTCGTTGCCTTCACTGATTTGGGGGAATTCAGCTCGATGCGAAGCAAATTCCTGATCTTTACTCTGGTTGGTTCCCTGCTGATGTTGCGTTTTGTGTTGGAGTTTCTCTCCGTGCGCGCTCTGGGAATGCTCCTTCTGCTGGTGGCGGAACCCCTGTTGGAGGCCTCCTGGATGCGCCAGGAGACGGGGCGGTTGTGGCTTGTGGGGCTGGTTTACGGGTGGATTGTCGCCGGGCTGTTTTTTATTGGAACGCCCTACGTGCTAAGGGATGCCATTGAGTGGGTGGGGGCCGCAGCGTGGCGCTGGAGGTTCGTTTGTGTGGCTGGAATTGCCTATGGAGTTCTGCTCCTCGCCACACGTTCTGCGATGGGAGTTTGAGGATCTGCTTGATTCTTCTGGGGAATGCTCCATACTCTGCCGTTCAAGAAATTAGGATTTATGTCAGAAACAACGGAAATTCAGGCGCTTCGCCTTCACGACAAAGATACGGGCAGCGCCGACGTACAGGTTGCATTGCTGACGCATCGCATCTCGCAGCTCACCGAACATTTTAAGATGCACACCAAGGATCACGCCTCGCGTCGTGGTCTCTTGATGATGGTGGCGCGTCGCCGCAAGCTGCTTGACTACCTCAAGCGCACATCCAACGACCGGTACAAGGCTCTCCTTGAGAAGCTTAACTTGCGCCGTTAATTAGCGCTTTTTAAGTTCGATTCGTTCGAGTTACTTCAGCCGCCCCCATCAGCATGGGGGCGGCCCCTTTTTAGGCCTTTTTAGGAAGAGGCGTCACTCGCGTTCCTCTTCCTCCCCCTCAACTCCACCTCCACTTTTCCCCAACAACCCACCCGGGGCGGGGAACCTGTGACCCTTGGACGGAGCCCAGCCTTTTCACCCATCCCACACGCGGATTGGAGAAGAGGCTGGGCTACGAGCCAGGGATCAGGCTTGGTCTCCGGGCTTTTAAGAAAAGAAAATGATCCATAATGTAACGAGCCACATCGGCTCCACCACCATTCAGTTTGAAACTGGCAAACTTGCCAAACTCGCCGACGGCGCCGTCACGGTTCAGTGCGGAGAAACCATCATCATGGTTTCCGCTGTGTCCGCGACCAAAATCAAGGAAGGCCAGGACTTCTTCCCGCTGACCGTCGACTACCGTGAAAAAGCGGCCGCCGTCGGCAAGATTCCCGGAGGCTATTTCCGCCGCGAAGGGCGTCCCAGTGAAAAGGAAATCCTGACAGCGCGTATGACGGACCGGCCGTTGCGCCCCTTGTTTCCTAAAGGGTATCTTTATGACACCCAGATTATTACCGTCTTGCTGAGCGCGGACGGCCAGAATGATCCCGACATGCTTTCCATCAACGGCGCATCCGCTGCTTTGATGGTTTCCGACATTCCCTTCGCTGGCCCTGTCGGCGCGGTTCGCGTGGGCCGCGTGAACGGCCAGTTCATTGCAAACCCGACGCACGCCGAGCGTGAACACAGCGACCTGGACCTCGTTTACGTGGGTTCCAAGGACGAATGCGTGATGATTGAAGGCGAAGCCAACGAGATTCCCGAGGCTGAGTTCATTGCCGCTCTTGAATTTGCACAAATCCACGCCCGCGCCCTTGTGGAAGCACAGTTGCAGCTCGCCGCTGCCGCAGGAAAGCCCAAGCGCGAAGTGCCCCTCATGCTTGTGCGCGAGGATTTGATGGAAATCGCCTACTCAGTGGCGGGCGACCGCATTGAAGGCGCTATTTATCTGCCGAGCAAAGTAGCTCGTGGCAAGGCAGTTGAAGCGTTGCGTTCCGAAGTGAGCGCGGCTGTCAAAGCGCGTTATCCCGAGGCGACCTCTTTTGAAGTCAGTCAGGCTTTCGACTATCTGCAAAAGAAAGCCTTCCGCATCTCCATTCTGGACAAAGCGGTTCGCTGCGACGGACGCAAGCTCGATGAACTGCGCAAGCTCACTGGCGAAGTGGGACTTCTGCCCCGCTCGCACGGGTCGGCGCTGTTCGCACGCGGTGAAACTCAGGCGGTGGCCCTGGCGACCCTCGCCACGACTGGCGAAGCCCAGGAACTAGACGGCTACACCGGCGGCGTCACCACCAAGCGCTTCATTCTGCATTACAACTTCCCCCCCTTCTCCGTGGGTGAAACCGGCCGTACGGGCAGCCCCGGCCGCCGCGAAATCGGGCACGGAGCTCTCGCCGAGCGCTCGATTGCGCCCGTGATCCCATCCACAGAAGATTTCCCTTACGCGATCCGCGTGTCCTCGGAAATCATGGAGTCCAACGGCTCCACTTCGATGGCCAGCGTTTGCGGCGGCGTGCTTGCGCTCCTTGACGCGGGTGTTCCTCTAAAGGCGCCTGTTGCAGGAATTTCCGTCGGTTTGGTGACGGAATTCGAAAACGGGAAATTGCACCGCCACTCGATGCTCTCCGACATCATCGGAAGCGAAGATCACTTCGGCGACATGGACTTCAAGATTTGCGGCACAGACGCCGGGATCACAGGCTTCCAGCTCGATCTTAAGCTCACCGGACTGCCCCACTTCATCATGGTGGACGCGATCCATCAGGCCAAAAAGCTGCGCACCGAAATCCTCGGGTTCATGCACACCGTGATGCCCACGGCCCGCGTTGAAATGTCCAAATACGCTCCGCGTATTGAGACGGTGAAGATCCCCGTCGACAAAATCGGCCAGCTCATCGGGCCTGGCGGCAAAAACATCAAGAGCATCGTCGCCGAGACGGGTTGCGAGATCAACATCGACGACGACGGCAAGGTTCACATCTACTCCAACAACCCGGAAGGAATGGCGCGCGCGCGTCAGATCATCACCGGGATGACGGCGGAAATCGAGATCGGCCAGACCTATCAGGGCCGCGTGGTTTCCATCAAGGAGTTCGGCGCTTTCGTCGAAGTCTTGCCGGGCAAGGACGGCCTCTGCCACATCTCCGAACTCGCCGAACAACGCGTCAACCGCACGGAAGACGTCGTGAAGGTGGGCGAACTGGTGTGGGTGAAATGCGTGGGCATCGACGACAAGGGCCGCGTGAAGCTCTCCCGCCGGGCTGCGATGAAGGAACGCGACGAGGCTGCGAAGGCGCCGGCAGAAGGGTCTGCTGAAACTGCTTCCCACTAAAAGCCACTGAGCTGATTTGACTTTGGGCCGTCTTTCTTCCGGGAAAGACGGCCCTAATTTTTGAGTCTGCGCTGGATCAGTGTATTGCTCTCATCTATTTGTTACCCTTCAACCCTAACCTCTAGTTGTTCCCACCTATGTCCGAAATTTCAAAACCGGTGCTTTCGCGCCGTGAGTTAATCAAAACAGCCAGTGTTGTTGGCGCAGGCATGGCCGCCTTCCCCTATATCATGCGCGGCCAGGCCAACGCCGAAAATTCGCTGATCCGCATCGGCCTGATTGGATGTGGCGGCCGCGGTTCAGGCGCTGCAGACCAGACGCTGAGTGTCCCCGGGTCCAATGTGAAAATCGTCGCCGTGGCTGACGCCTTTTTGAACCGCGTCGAAAGCACGGTCAAGGGACTCAAGGCCAAACACGGCGACAAGGTAGACGTGACTCCTGAAAAAATGCACGTGGGCCTCGAAGGCTACATGAAGATTCTTCAGGACAAGGACGTGGACATGGTCATCCTTGCAACGCCCCCGGGTTTCCGCCCGTTTCATTTTGCGGCCGCCGTGGCCTCTGGCAAACATGTGTTCATGGAAAAGCCCGTCTGTGTTGACGCGGCGGGCGCCCGCAAGGTGCTGGAAGCGGCGCAGGAAGCCGACAAGAAGGGGCTCAAGGTCGTGGTTGGTCTTCAGCGCCACTATGACGACAAGTACCGCGAAACATACAAGCGCGTGAAAGACGGAGCCATCGGTGAAATTCTCCAGGCCAATGTTTACTGGAACGGCTCTGGCATCTGGTGGCGCAAGCGTGAGGAAGGGATGACGGACGTCACCGCCCAAGTTCACAACTGGTACCACTACGCCTACCTCTCCGGAGACCATATCTGCGAACAGCACGTGCACAATATTGACGTGGCCAACTGGTTCCTTGGCGAAACACCCGTGAGCGCCTTCGGGGTGGGCGGTCGCCGGGTCATCACGCCGGACCAGCCGAGCGAAATCTTCGATCACTTTGCCGTCAACCTCATCTACAAGAGTGGCGTCTCCGTCGCGAGCCAGTGCAGACAGTATCCCGGATTGGGCCGCGTCAGCGAAGACTTCCGCGGAACCAAGGGGATCTGTGAAGTCGGCAAGATCAGCGACTACAAAGGGAACGTGGTCTGGAAGTACGAAGGGAAATCCGAGAACCCCTACCAGGTGGAGCACAACGAACTGCACCAGTTCATCCGCTCCAATACACCGCACAACGATGCCTATTACGGCGCAACAAGCAGCTTCACCGCCGCCCTCGCCCGGTACGCGGTGTACACGGGCAAGGAGCTCAAGTGGGACCAGACCCTCGCGCTCAACGACTCGGTGATGTCTGAAAAGCTCGATCCAAACGGTGCGCCTCCGGTGAAGGCCAATGCGGACGGCAGCCTGACACTGCCCAACTCGCGCGATTACAAGATAGCGGGCTCCTAGCCCCAGTCCTCGTCAGCCGTCGCGCGAGCGCGTAGCTGCTGGCGGGTATTCAATGAATCGGCCGCGCATTCTTTAAGGGTGCGCGGCCTTTTTGTTTCAGATAGCCACTCTGTTTTTTGGCCTCGGCAGGATATCGAGGGCGAGGGGTTGCGGCACGGGCGGGGCGCCGCCCTCGCGGGCGGAGGGCGCCGATGGAAAAGATCTACTTCGCCGGGATCACCTCGGCGGTGATCTCCTTTGGAGCGGAGCTTCCAAAGCTGTTGCCGACAGTCACGGAATAGGTTCCGGAGGTCGCCGGCGTTGCATTTTTTAAAGGTAAAACAGTCCCCGAGACACGCCGGATTAGCACGCCGTTCTTCCTCCAGGATGTGGTGAAGGGCTTCGCGCCAACGGCATCCACGCCAAGCAGGAGTGTTTCCCCAGCGTTGACAGGAGCGGTCGGGGAGACGGTTTGCAGGATGATGGGAACCGCAGGGACGACGACGTCAGCCTTCCGGGAGACCACCGTGTCGAATTCGTTAGTGGCCGATAATGTGTAAGCACCGGAATCCGCCCCCGTCACTCCGGTGATGACGAGGTTTGGAGTCGTTGCACCGGAAACTTCGTGCCCGCCAGAAACTGAATCAACCAACGGAACGCCCTCTTTTTTCCACTGGTAGGACGTTGCGTTCTCCACGAGAGCCGAGAGGTTCAATGCGGTGTCGGAGGGCTTGAGGCGGACTGATGCCTGGGACTTCTTAAAAAAGGGCAGCATTCCGATCTCCACTCCGGTGATCCAGCCACGGTCCTCGCCTTCGCTCAGACTGGTGTCTTTGGTATAAAGAAAATCAAGGGTGCCTGCGGCAGAGCCATCCACGCGTATTCTGCGGTGGATCCACCCGGTTTCGCCGCTGATTTTAAGCGGTTCGCCGCTGTCCATGTCTTTGGCGAGCGATCCATTGAGACGGCATTCAAGGCCGTCATGACCCGCCTCGCTGGACGTTTTCCACCAGAACGAAACGGTCCGCTTGGGCGGAATCCGCAGCCGCAGCCGGCTTGTTCCTCCGTTCGCGACACGCCCGCTGACTGCCGCGCGAATGGGGGCGCCGCTCTCGGACGGCAAGAGTTGCCCGGTCCAGGGAGCCGTCGTCGAATTCACCAAAACGCCGAGTAGGCCGCTAATTTCGGGAATGGGTAAGCTCGGGCGATCGACCAAAAACTTGAGGGGGCGGGAGAGGGTTCCGCTCCTGGACTGGAGGACGAAGCTTGTTTCGTAAGAGCCTTCTTGTGTTGGGGTTCCTTGCAGTGTTTTGAGCTCCGGATTCCAGATCAGCCCCGGTGGGAGGCTGCCCGAGACCCCGAGGACGTTTGTTCCAGGGGTGACCACAAGGGTGAAATTGATCGGTGTTCCGACGCAGCCGTTGAGAATCAGCGGGCTGACGATGGCGGGCAAGGGATCGGCGTTCTCCAATGTCCCAGTGATTTGGTACGGGCCGAGGGAGCCGTAAGAGGAATAGCCTGAAAGATATATTTTGGTGTCGGTTTCCGTGGATGCCGCGGGGCGCACCACGATTTGGTAGGTGCCAGCGGGAAGGCTTTGGGCGCGCAACACGCTCTCCAAAAGCTCGGCGGGATTTGCCGTGCTCAAAAGCGAAAACGGACCCGCCACTCCCGACTGTTTGTGGAGCTCGAGTTGAATGTCCACATTGGTATACGCGGGGGAGAGCGGTTTAGCGGACACGACCAGTGAACCTCCCGTCGTGCTGAATTGAAAACGGTCCGGTACATCCGCCTGCTGCAAGTCTGGCAGGCCGACGCGTCGCAACACGCCGCTCGCTGCGAATGTGCCCGCCTCCACTTTGAGAAGTCTAAAGGTGCCGGAGGCATCCGTGGTCGAGTCCGGCGCGTTTCCCCCGTATCCAACCCCATTTCTGGAGCTTGAGATGATGGCAAGATCGTCCTCCGTATTGTTGGCGTTTAGGTACTCCCCCTTGCTCCATTGGGTGAGCGGGCGTGTGTACGAGTTTCCCATGATGGGGGCCCAATTGGTGGGGGATCCTTCGGTGCCGTTTCCTGAATAGTAGGGGGATGCCGGTGCGGCCGGAATCAAGATATCCAGACCGTTTTCATAGCGATGGTGGGCCGGAACCAACGTGCCATCGTGGTTGAGCCCAAGCGTATGCCCCACCTCATGCGAAGCGGCCTCGGCAATCGTCTTGATGCTCGAGTTAAACACCCAGGCAGGCACCGTAGTGGTACGAATCATCCCGGCGTAGCGCCAACTTCCAATCAAAGAGATTCCGCCCGCCCCAGGTTGAAGCACATTGGTCGGTGTGATAATCACACGCATCCGGCTGCCAGGCCGGCTGTTTTCATAGTCGGCCAAGATTGTGCTCACCGCCATGTCGAAAGGAGCGTAGTCTTCTGCCACGCGGGCTACCACTTCCCTGATGCCGTCCGCATTCAACGCCGAGGGGGCCGCCTCGATGGGCTGGCCTCCATTCCAATCCGCGTCGACGATCGTTCCCCCTGCAAAATGAAGGTAAATCAGCCCTTTGGCTCCGGGGCGCGTATTGATCTGTGGAATGGCCGCCGAACCGGACGAGGCCGCTATTCCGTCACCCTGAGCTGCTGCAGCTTCAGGGTCAACCGGGAGGCTGGGCCAGCACACAAGATTGCTGAGCCGGCGCTCCACCAGAATGACCTCTCCACTCGGCTCGGTGCGCAGTTCCAAGCCGAGGCCTTGGGCGGGAAGCAGGATGTTTCCGGCAAGCTGGCCGCTCTGAATGTGGAGTGAAAAAGTGCCGCGGCCTCCGCCCAAGGAACCGCCAAACCGCAGCCAGCCGTTGTCCTCGACCCGGAGCGCGATCGTGCCTTCATAAGACTCTTCATCGAAACCCGGCAACGTGACGTTGGATCCTTCCTGCAATTTGGCCCAATGCGCCATGCCCGCCTGTTTCAGGATAACCGTTCTCCCCTTGATCGTCTGGGGGTTGATTCCCTCGGGGATGCTCCGCACAGGCTCACCTCGCACCAGGCCGTCCCTTTTTAAAAGTGGACTTTGAGCCGCATTGCCACGCCCGAGAGCGTTCTGCACCCGACCGGCCACGGAGGCCGCATCCACGGCGATAGCGGGCGCCTCTTCTCCGCTCATTTCCTTATCGGAAGCTGATTTTGCCAGTGCGACCTCATGCGGGCGCTCCCAATGGACACTAACCTGCCAGGCGGTGATCAGTAAGGTGAGCGCCGATAATCCAAACCAGATTTTGGTGACTGGAGTTTTCATGGGTGTGTGCCCAGCTCTTAAATAGAGCATTTATCGTGCCCAAAATGAGCCCAAATGGGGCTTGCCGGATGCGGCCAAGGCCTTCCTTCGGCGCGGTTCACCACCCGCGGTTGTCTGCCCTGAGGCTCCTGGTGCGGAGGGGCTTAGCGCCGCTTGGATTTCGCCTCGAGTTCCTTTTCAACGGCGTTTTTAAGCTCTAGGGAGTCGGGCTCCGTATCCGAGGGAAAGCGGGCCTTGAGAATACCGTCGCTGCCGATGAGAAACTTGTTGAAGTTCCAGGTGATGGGACCGGGGATTGGGGACTCCGGGCTGGTAAGCGCGGTGAAGAGGGGGTGCGCCTTCACCCTGAGGCTCACTTTGCTGAAAAGCGGGAAGGTAATGTTGTACTTGGAGCTGCAGAACTTCTGGATTTCCGTATCGTTACCGGGTTCCTGCGCGCCATAGTCGTTGCTGGGGAAGGCGAGGACAATGAGGCCCTTTTCCTTGTACTTCTGGTAAAGCGCCTCCAGCCCTTCGTACTGGCGCGTGTAGCCGCATTCGCTCGCGACATTCACCACCAGAATCACCTTACCCGCCCACGCGCCCATCGCTCCTTGCCTGCCATAAATATCCACAAGCGGGATGTTCATGAGGTCCGGCGCCGCCGAGGCGCTGAGCGCCGGCAGGGCTATCAAGACGGAAAAAAAAAGACAGATTTTTCTAAGATTCATGCTGGGGGTAACATGATGTTTAGGCGCCGGACGAAGCATCGTCAAGCGCCAGTCTTCAAGCCGCTTGTTGCATAAATGGAGACCCGCTGAGCCGGGATTCGCCTATGGACGTTCCTTGCGGAAAGCCGGCTTCCGAGTCGCCTGACCCGCGCTGGCAAACTCGCGTGCCGGACGGGGCCGCGCATCGTCCCGGTTGGAGGGGCGCCCCGACTGGTAGGGTGGATACGAACGGCGCGAGCGCTCGCCGGAGTCGTGCGGGCGCTGGGTCCGGTTGCGAGGCGGTTCGTCCCGGTGCGGTGCGTCCTCGTGGGCCGGGGCGGGTTTGCCCGAGGCGCGCTTGTGCGTGAGCATGTGCAGAAGGGCGTCGATGACCGTTTCGGGGGCGGTTCCCTCTGCCAGCAGGGCCTTCGCGGCCGAGCTGCTTTTATGAATTTCCCCGGCCGCGATCAGTGTTTTGACGCTCTCCACCAGCACCTCCGTGCGTTTGAGGGCCGCTTCTGCCGGCGTGGGCATCCGTTCCCGACGGAGTTTGATTTTTGTGAGGCGGAAGATGCGCTCCAAGGCAAACATTTCGCGGGGAGTGACAAAGGAAATGGCGCGTCCGCTGCGGCCGGCCCGGCCCGTGCGGCCGATGCGGTGCACGTAATCCTCCGGATCGCGCGGCAGGTCATAGTTGAGGACCACTTCAATGTCGTCGACGTCGATGCCCCGCGCCGCGACATCCGTGGCAACAAGGAACTCCAGCTTGCGCTCGCGGAAGCGCCGCATGACGCGCTCGCGCATGGCCTGGGACATGTCCCCATGGAGCCGGTCCGCCTGATATCCCTCTGCCACAAGATGTTCAGTGACGCCATCAACGGCGTTTTTGGTGGAGCAGAAAATGATGCCGAATTTCAAATTCGTGGCTTCTAAAACACGGCAAAGAGAGCCCACCCGGGAGCCGTGTCCCACTTCAAAATAACACTGGTCGATGTCTGGCGCGGCCTCCGCCCGGGTTTCGAGCCTGACCCAGAAAGGGGTGCTGGTGTAGCGTTTAATGAGCTGCTCCACGGCGGGTGGCATGGTGGCGGAGAAAAAGGCCGTCTGCCGTTTTTCAGGCGCCTGCTGGAGGATAGTCGCGATGTCGTCGCGGAAACCCATGTCGAGCATCCGGTCGGCCTCGTCCAGCACCACCATCTTGATCGCGTCCAGGCGCAGTGAGCCGCGCTGGAGGTGGTCCATGATCCGCCCGGGCGTGCCTGCGATGATTTGGGCGCCGTCCTCAAGGCCCCTGTACTGGGTTCCATACGAGGCACCTCCATAAATGGCCAATTCCATGACGCCGCGTTTGAAGGCGGCCAGTTTCGCCACCTCACCCGCAATCTGCACCGCAAGTTCACGCGTGGGACAGAGCATGAGCACTTGGGGTGCCTTGATTTTTGCATCCACACATTCCACGGCGGGAATGGCGAATGCGGCTGTTTTGCCCGAACCGGTTCTGGAAAGGCCTGCGACGTCTTTGCCTGAAAGTAGAGCCGGAATGGTTGCCGCCTGAATAGGCGAGGCCGTGTCGAAACCCATTTGTTCGACGGCCTTCAGCAGTTCCGGCGAAAGGCCGAGGTCACGAAAGGAGTCTGATTGCATTCAGGCTTTTCGCACGGAGTGGGGGATAAGGCGATTTATTTGTGAGAAAGCGCGCGCGCGGCATCGCTTTTGCTGCGCGCCGGAGGGGCTCCCGAGGCCGCTCGGCGGGAAAAGGCATTGCAGTCTCCTCTGGGACTTTTGCGCCGCCCTTGATCGTCGCAACCGCGCGTCGCAACCGCGCGTCGAAGAGGGCTCGTTCCAAAAGAAAAGGCGGCCCCTCCCAGATCGAGAGAGACCGCCTTTCAAGGCATCTTTTCCGCCATTTTCCCGCCATTTGGCGGGTGGAAAAAACTAGGGGAGGTTGATCTTTACCTCCGCTTTGTCGCGGAGTTCTTTGATCATTTTTTCGACCTGCGAATCACGCATCCGCTGGCTCAGAAAGGCCAGCAGTCGCGGTTTGACGGAATCCAGGGCCATCGTTTCCGCGTCCTTGCGGTCGGTCACCTGGATGACGTGGAACCCGAACTGGCTTTTGACCGGATCGCTGATGTCACCCTTTTTCATCTCGAACGCCGCCTTGGAAAATTCGGGCACCATCTGCTCCCGCGAGAAGAAGTTCAAGTCGCCGGAGTTCTGCTTGGCGCTGGGATCTTCGGAGAGTTCAGCCGCTAGTTTGTCGAAGGCTTCGCCGCCTTTGACGCGCACCGCGATGGCATCCGCCGCCTTTTTCTTTTCGCCCACCTGCGCTTCGTTCGCATCGGCGGGAACGGCAATCAGGATGTGGCTGGCCCGGACTTGTTCCGGCTTTTTAAACTGGTCGGGGTTCTTGGTGTAGAACTCCTCGGCATCGGCATCGCTGGCTTTCGGCGCGTCCTTGACCTGATCCTGCACCCAGTTCTGCTGGCGCAGATAGGAGCGGATGTCTTCCTTGACCTTCTCGAGGGTCTGCCCCGTCTTGGTGAGCTGTTCCTGGAAAGCTTCCGGGGTGGGAAAACGGGAGCGGAGTTGTTCGAACTGAGCGTTGATGTCTTCCTCTTTCACCTCGACGCTGGCCGCCCTCTTGGTCACGAGTTTTTCGGTAATCAGGTCGTTGAGCAACATCTTGTACCCTTGCGCTTTCTGTCCAGCGGGCATCTGCTCGGCAGGGATGCCCTGGCGGCCGAGGGCGGCGATGAGCGCCTGTTCAAGCTCTTCCTTTTTGATGTCCTGGCCTTCCACGGTCGCCACCACATCGGGCAGGGGCGCGGCCGGGGCTTGGTCGGGATTCAACAGAGCGGCCAGGTCGCCCGGCAAAGCAGGAGGGGCTGCCGGAGCGTTTTTCGCGGTGGCGCCTTCCGCCGGGGCGGGGTTGGCACCTGAAGAGGGAGCGCCTTCAGGCTTCGGAGCGTCACCTTTCGGAGCGTCGCCTTTCGGGGCGGCATCGGCCTTTGGTGCGGCGGTTGCCGGCGCGGCGGGAGTTGCTGGCGCGGCAGGGGCGGGAGCGGGTGAAGCCGCGGGCGCTGCGGCTGCGGGAGCCTCGGGCACATTCGGTTTGCAAGCGGTCAATCCCAGAAGCGCTGGTGAGGCCAGCAG